>JBDTRK010000010.1:0-47593 GCA_039931685.1 Betaproteobacteria bacterium
GATGGCCACCAAGATGGAGCAGGGCATGGAGCGGGCCAAGGCTGCCAGCTTCGCCTACACATCGACGGCGTTCCCGATGCTCACCGGTACGTTGATTACGGCGGCGGCATTTACCCCGGTTGGATTTGCCAAATCCTCGGCCGGTGAATATACGTTTTCCATATTCGCCGTGGTAACGATCGCGCTGCTGGTGTCATGGGTGGTGGCGGTGCTGTTCACGCCTTACCTGGGTTACAAGTTGCTGCCGGATCACGAGCATGATGCGCCGCCGCCTTCCCTGTTTCAGCGCCTGGTGCAGGGGCCCCTGCATCGATGGGTGCCGCGAATGATCCCGGCCCCGGTCGCCCGCCATCACGGCGATGTATACGACAGCCCGTTCTACCGGCGCTTCCGTGCACTGGTGGACCGCTGCGTGAATTATCGGAAAACCGTCATTCTTGTCACTGTCGCCGTGTTTGCGTTGTCGATCTTCGGTTTTCGCTTCGTGCAGAACCAGTTTTTTCCATCGTCGAATCGTCCCGAGCTGATCGTGGATTTGTGGTTGCCGCAGGGAGCCTCGTTCCAGTCCACCGAAGTGCAGGTGAAAAGGCTGGAAGAAAAGCTCAAGGGCGACGACAACGTGTTGAACTATGTCGCCTACGTCGGCAACGGCAGTCCGCGTTTCTACCTTCCGCTCGACCAGCAGCTCAGTCATCCCAATTTCGCGCAATTCGTCATCGTGACCAGGAGCAACAAGGCACGCGAAATTCTCTACGACAGGATCAATCGCCTGCTGGAAAACGAATTCACGATGTTGCGCGGGCGCGTGAACCGGCTCGAAAATGGGCCGCCGGTGGGTTACCCCGTGCAGTTTCGCGTCATCGGCAACGACATACCGACGGTACGCAAGATTGCGTTCGAAGTGGCCGCCATCGTGCGCGGCAATCCCAACGTGCAGAACGTGCACCTGGACTGGAACGAACAGGTCAAGAACATCCGTCTGGAAATTGATCAGAACAAGGCGCGCGTGATCGGCGTGAGTTCGCAGGGATTGTCGACCGTGCTTAACTCGATCCTGACCGGATACAGCATCACGCAGTATCGCGAGAAGGACAAGCTGATCGAAGTGCTGGCGCGCGCCGAAGCGGGCGAGCGTCTTGACCCGGGTAAGCTGTCGGAGATTAACGTGCCCACGCAATCGGGGAAATGGATTCCGCTGGGGCAGATCGCAAAAGTGGAGTACGGCTTCGAAGAAGGCATTATCTGGCGCCGCAACCGGCAGCCGAATGTCACGGTGCGCGCCGATACGCGCGGCGACGTCCAGGCGCCGGTGATCTCCAAGCAGATCGATCCGAAACTTGACGCGTTGCGCGCCGACCTTCCCGAGCATTACCGCATTGAGATGGCCGGCGCCATAGAAGAGAGCGCCAAGGGCGAGAATTCCATCATCGCGGTGATGCCGCTGATGCTGATAACGGTGCTGACGCTGCTGATGATTCAGTTGCAGAGTTTTCAGAAGACCATCATGGTATTGCTGACGTCGCCCCTCGGGCTCATCGGCGTGGCATTCATCCTGCTGACATGGAACGTGCCGTTCGGCTTCGTCGCCAACCTCGGTGTCATCGCGTTGTTCGGTATGATCATGCGCAATTCGGTGATTCTGGTCGATCAGATCGAGCAGGACATCAAGGCTGGACACCCGCAGTGGAACGCGATTGTTGAGGCCACCGTGCGACGCTTTCGGCCGATCGTGCTGACCGCTCTGGCCGCCGTGCTGGCGATGATCCCGTTGTCGCGCAGCAATTTCTGGGGTCCGATGGCGGTCGCCATCATGGGCGGACTGATTTCGGCGACCGTACTCACGCTGTTGTTCGTGCCTGCCTTGTATGCGGCATGGTTCCGCGTCAGGA
The DNA here is from genome assembly GCA_039931685.1 of Betaproteobacteria bacterium. Classification (GTDB taxonomy): domain Bacteria; phylum Pseudomonadota; class Gammaproteobacteria; order Burkholderiales; family JACQAP01; genus JACQAP01. Next base: position 1,890 of record JBDTRK010000010.1, read on the forward strand.
AACCGGCGCCTTGACAGCGCTTTTTCGTACAATAAGCCAATGAAAACCTCGCGCTCGCGTCCCCTCGGTAGTTCTCTGATAGGCTTGCTGCTCGTCGTCTGTATCGCGCGCGCCTGCGCCGCGGCAGATTCCTGCGGCATCGCTTCGGCGCATGAGCTTGCCACCCAGGCGGGCTGCGAGATCTTGGCCGCCGGCGGCAACGCCTTCGATGCGGCGGTTGCGGTTGCCGCATCCCTGGCCGTGGTCGAACCGTATTCATCCGGGCTTGGAGGCGGCGGATTCTTCCTGTTGCACCGGGCTGCGGACGATTCCGACGTGTTCGTTGATGCCCGCGAAACCGCCCCATCGCACGCCACGCGAGAATTTTTTGTCGACAGTGACGGACGGGCAAAGCAGAAGGCTTCGTTAGAAGGACCGACTGCCGCTGCCATTCCCGGCGAACCGGCCGGGCTCGACTGGGTCGCCGGTCACTACGGCCAACTGCCGCTGGCGCGTTCGCTGGCGCCGGCCATCCGACTGGCCGAGCGGGGATTTCCCGCCGATGCGCGCTTTGTTTCGGCGACCACACTGCGGCAGGAGCTGCTCGGCCGGAACGCCGCCGCCGCCAAGAGCTTTCTCGATGACGGCAAAGCTGTCGCCGCCGGTTTCATCGTGGTCCAGCCGAATCTGGCGCGCACGCTGCGCCTGCTCGCCGAGCTGGGTGCAAAAGGCTTCTATCACGGTGAGTTTGCGCGCGAACTTGCACAGACTGTCAGATCCGCAGGCGGCCTGTGGGAATTGTCCGACCTGGAGAATTACCGCGTGATCGAAAGATCGCCAGTCAAGTTCACTTATCGGGGCGCAAAAATAACCACGGCGCCGCTGCCGTCATCGGGCGGACTGGTGCTGGAGCAGAGTCTGTTCATTCTCGAGACTTTGAATTTGGCGGGCCTGTCCGCGACCGATCGCGTGCACTATGTGGTCGAGGCCATGCGCCGCGGTTATCAGGACCGCGCACGCTACATGGGAGACCCGGATTTTGTCGACGTCCCCGTCGCGAAACTGTCGTCGCGCGCCTACGCGCAGCGCCGCGCCACCTCGATCAATCCGGCACGGGCAAGCCGCAGCGATGAACTCGCGGGGCTGGCCGCGGAGCGGGACGATACCACGCATTTTTCGGTGATCGACGCGCACGGCAACCGGGTTGCGGCCACCCTCTCGGTGAACGGACCGTTCGGATCCGGCTTCGTCGCCGGCAATACCGGGGTGCTGCTGAACAATCACATGGATGACTTTGTGCTGGTGCCCGGCGTGCCCAATTCGTACAAGCTGGTCGGCAGCGAGGCGAACACGATCGCACCGGGGAAACGCCCCCTGTCGTCGATGTCGCCAACCTTCGTGGAAGATGACCGCGGTGTGCTGGTGCTAGGCACGCCCGGCGGTTCGCGCATCATTTCGATGGTCCTTGAGGGCATTCTTGACTATGTCGATCAGCCGCAATCCGACCTCGCGCGTCTGGTGGCGGCGCCGCGTTTCCATCATCAGTATCTGCCCGACCGCATTGAAATCGAACCGGATGGTTTTTCGCCGGAGTGGGTGGAGGCCTTGAAGGCCAAGGGCCACGCGGTGGAAGTGGGCCGACGCCGGTGGGGTAACATGCAGGCGGTATACCTCGACAAGAAAACGCGGCGGATTGAAACTGCCAACGATCCGCGCGGCAAGGCTGGTGTGCTGTTCTGAGCCGGAGTACTGGCGCCGAAATCAAGGAGGAATAATGAAATCGAGGCGGGATTTTCTCAAAGTCTCGGCAGGTGGGCTGCTGCTCGCCGGGGGTGTGCGCGGAGCGGGATTCGCGCATGCCGCGAGCGACTCGCTCCCGGCAGGCACGATCGAGGCCGCCCAGTTGTTCAGCCTGCCCGGCAAGCTGCCGCTGATCAAGAAGTCCTTCCGTCCGCCGAATTTTGAATCCCCCGTCAGCTATTTGAATGAAGCATTCACGCCGAACGACGCTTTTTTCGTGCGTTACCACCTGGCCGGCATTCCGGACGCTGTCGATGTCGCGAATTGGAAGTTGAAAATTTCCGGCGAATCCCTGGAAAGGCCGCTGGAGCTGACCTACGAGAACCTGACGCACGACTTCGAATCGGTTGAAATGGCAGCGGTTTGCATGTGCTCGGGCAACCGCCGCGGATTCTCTGAGCCGCACGTACCGGGTGTGCAGTGGGGGCATGGTGCGATCGGTAATGCAATGTGGCGTGGCGTGAGACTGCGCGATTTGCTCAACAAGGCCGGACTGAAGAAGGACGCGATCGAAATCGTGCTCGATGGCGCGGATGGCCCCGTACTCGACAAGACACCGGACTTCGTCAAAAGCATCCCGGTGTGGAAGGCGATGGACGAAAACACGCTGGTGGCGTTTGCAATGAATGGCGAAAAGCTGCCGCATTGGAACGGCTATCCGGCGCGCGTCGTGGTTCCGGGCTGGACCGCCACCTACTGGATGAAACATGTGACCTCCATCACTGCCGTCGCTCAGCCGTTCAAGGGTTTCTGGATGAATCCCGCTTACCGGATTCCAAAAGGAAAATTCCCGATCATCGATCGTTTTGTCAGCCAGGAGACGGACAGCAATACACCCATCACCGAGATGGTGGTCAATTCGCTGATCACCAGCCCGGAAAACGGCAGTAAGGTTCGCCACGGGGAAACCGTGACGATAACCGGCGTTGCCTGGGACGGCGGCTACGGCATCGCAGGCGTCGAGGTGTCGGAGGATGATGGCAGGACTTGGAAAACCGCACCGCTGGACGCAGACCTTGGCCGCTATTCCTGGCGCCAGTGGTCGCACCGGTTCGTTGTGGCGAATCCCGGCCGGCACGCGGTGATGGCGAAAGCGACCAATCGCGCCGGCGCCACCCAGACCGTCGAACTGATTTTCAATCCCGCTGGCTATCACAACAATGTGGTTCAGCGAATCGAGATCGAGGCGATCTAGGAGACGCCATGAGAGCACTCATGTTTTTCTGCATGTTGCTTGGCGTGACCGCGGCGCTGGCCGCCGAGACCGATGTGCACCTGAAAGACGGACCCGGCAGGCAACTGGTCGAGGCGAACTGCTCCATGTGCCACAGCCTCGATTACATTCCGATGAATTCGCCGTTCCTGGATCGCAAGGGCTGGGAAGGTTCGGTGAACAAGATGATCAAGGTGATGGGCGCCCCGGTGGCAGCACCGGACGTGCAGAATATTGTCGATTATCTGGCCGCCCGCTACGGCAAGTAGCCGCCCCCCGGCGCTGCCGTTGGCTAACTGCCGCTACAATATGGCCCCATGAAAACGACATTTCTGGATTTTGAACAGCCGGTCGCCGAACTCGAGGCGAAGATCGAGGAATTGCGTTACGTGCAGGACGACTCCGCGGTCGACATCTCCGAGGAGATTTCGCGGCTGCAGAAAAAAAGCAGCACACTGACCCGTGACATTTACGCAAAACTCTCTGCCTGGCAGATATCGCAGGTGGCGCGGCATCCGCAACGCCCGTATTCGCTGGATTACTTCCAGAACCTGTTTACGGATTTCGAGGAATTGCAGGGGGACCGCACGTTTGCGGAAGATCCGTCTATCGTCGGCGGACTGGCGCGGTTCGGCAGCCAGTCGGTGATGGTTATCGGGCACCAGAAGGGACGCGACACCAAGGACAAGCTCTATCGCAATTTCGGCATGCCCAAGCCGGAAGGCTATCGCAAGGCCCTGCGGCTGATGAAACTTGCCGAGAAGTTCGGCGTGCCGGTGATGACTTTCGTCGATACGCCCGGCGCTTACCCCGGCGTCGGTGCAGAGGAGCGTGGCCAGTCCGAGGCGATCGGGCGCAATCTGTATGCAATGGCGGAATTGCGCGTGCCGATCGTGGTGACGATCATCGGTGAGGGCGGATCCGGCGGCGCTCTGGCCATTGCCGTGGGCGACGTCATGCTGATGCTGCAATATGCGATCTATTCGGTTATTTCCCCGGAAGGTTGTGCCTCGATCCTGTGGAAAAGTGCGGACAAGGCGCCAGATGCAGCTGAAACGCTGGGCATCACCGCCAATCGCCTGAAGACGCTCGGCCTGGTCGACCGCGTGGTGGCGGAACCGCCCGGTGGCGCGCATCGTGATCCGGCGGCGATCATGCAAACCCTGCGCAAATCCCTGCTGGACGCGCTTTCGGAAACACAGGCCAAGTCGATCGATGCGCTCGTGGAGGCGCGTTTTGAACGCTTGATGGCGTACGGAAAATTCAAGGAAATGGCAGCTCGCTGAAACGCGGCGATGCTGAGAGGATGGACCAGGATACCCCGCGCCAGCGGGGTATCTTGTTTTGGCTGACGGATTGGCAATTACCATGACCGAAGAACTCGCGCAAATCGTAGACCGCACGCTCGACGCGCATGGCGTGCGTAACAAGCGCATTGCGATCGGGCTCAGTGGCGGAATGGATTCGGTGGTGTTGCTCGATGTTTTGCATGAGCTGCAATTGCCGAGGCAATTGCAGCTTTCCGCGATTCATGTGAACCATCAGATCAGCCCGCAATCGGGTGCCTGGGAGGATTTCTGCCGCGCACTGTGCGCGCGGCGCGGCATCGAGCTGTCGGTAGAGCGCGTCCAGGTGCGACCGGATGGTTCAGGCATGGAAGCGGCGGCGCGACGGCTGCGCTACCGCGCCTATGCCGCCGCAGACGCCGATTTCGTGGCACTGGCGCATCACATTGACGATCAGGCCGAAACCTTCCTGTTGCAGCTGTTGCGCGGCGCCGGGCCCAAGGGCCTGGCCGGCATGCCGGTGCTCAGGCCACAGGACGGCGCGGCCGATGTGAAGACCGTGTCGCCACAAATCCTGCGACCATTGCTGGATCTTCGCCGCAGCGACCTTGCGGCGTATGGGAAAGGCAGGGGTCTGGATTGGGTCGAGGACGGCAGCAACGCCGATTCGCGCTTTGACCGCAATTACCTGCGCAACGAACTGCTGGTGCAACTGGAGACGCGCTTTCCGGGATATCGCGAAACGCTGGCGCGAGCCGCCCGCAATCTTGCCGATTACACAATCCTTGCGGAGGAGTTGGCACGCATCGATGCGCAGTCACTCGATCGCAGCGCGGTTTCGGCGGAACGGCTGCGACAGCTAAGCGACGCGCGCGCATTGAATCTGCTGCGCCAGCTTTTTTCGGATCGCGGGTTGCTCATGCCGCCACGCGCAAGGCTGGAAGAAGCGTTGCGCCAATGCCGCGATGCTGGCCGCGATGCCGAGATTCAGGTTGCCTTTGGCGACGCTGTACTGCGTTGCTACCGCGATCGCGTGGAACTCGTGGAGAACTCCCCGGACATGCCCGCGGACTGGCAGTCGCGCTGGGACGGACATCATGCACTGATTCTGCCGGACGGGCTGGGCGTGCTGCGCTCGCGGGAAGTGGTCGGTGAAGGAATTGCCAGCCGCCATTTTGCAATCCGGGCAGCGACGGTGCGCGGACGCAGCGGCGGTGAGCGCATGCGGCCCGGGGTCGACAGGCCGCGACGCGCGCTCAAGAGCCTGTTGCAGAACCACGCCATTCCGCCCTGGGAACGCAGCCGCATGCCGCTGGTGTTTTTTGGCGAGCAGCTCGCCTGGGTCCCGGGCATCGGCGTAGCGGCGGAATTTCGCGCCGGTAGCGCTGAAGCCGGCATCGCGCCGGAATGGGAACCGGGCTGATAGAATCTGGGCGCATAGGAAGGCTTGCCGCCTCCCCCATAAATGACTGCGCCGAAGAAAATGAAACCTACAATCATCCTGTTCGCCCTTGCATTGCTGGCTACCCCGGTTGCCGTCGCGGCCGCCGAGCCGATCATCATCAAGTTCAGTCATGTCGTGGCCACCGACACGCCCAAGGGCAAGGCCGCGGAGAAATTCAGGCAGCTCGCTGAAAAGTACACCGGCGGGCGAGTCAAGGTCGAGCTCTACCCGAACAGCCAGCTATACAAGGATCGGGAAGAGATGGAGGCGTTGCAGCGCGGCGTGGTGCAGATGCTCGCGCCTTCGGTGTCGAAATTCGGTCCGCTCGGCGTGCGCGAATTCGAATTATTCGACCTGCCATATCTGATTCCGGATGCGCAGACCGTGGATCGGGTCACCGACGGCGAAATCGGCAGGAGCCTGTTTGCCAAGCTGGAGCCGAAGGGGCTCAAAGGGCTGGCCTATTGGGATAACGGCTTCAAGCAGTTTTCCGCTAACCGGCCGCTGCGTAAACCGGAAGATTTCCGCGGACTCAAGATGCGCATCCAGTCGTCCAAGGTATTGGAGGCGATGGTACGCCAACTGGGCGCGTTGCCACAGGTGATGGCTTTCTCCGAAGTTTACTCGGCTCTGCAGCAAAGGGTGGTCGACGGAACAGAGAATCCGCTTTCGAATCTCTATACCCAGAAAATGCATGAAGTGCAGTCGAATCTGACCATTTCGGACCATGGTTGCCTGGTCTACGCTGTGATCACCAACCGCAAATTCTGGGAGGGCTTGCCCGCGGACATCCGCGGCCAGTTGGAAAAGGCCATGGCCGAGGCGACACGGTACGAACGCGAAATCGCCAAGAAGGAAAACGACGATGCACTTGCGGCCGTGAAGGCATCGGGGAAGACCGCGATCTATGTGTTGTCGGAAGCCGAGCGCAAGGTCTGGAAACAAGCCTTGCTTCCGGTGCAGGCAAAGTTCGAAAGTGTCGTCGGCAAGGACAACCTGCTGGCGATAAATCGCATCGCCGCGGAAGTCGAGTCCCGCAACTCAGGGAAGAAGTAGCCGGTGATCCGGGCATTCAACCGTGCCCTCGACCATGTCGAGGAATGGCTGATCGCCGGCTTCATGGCGGCGGCCACGCTGGTGATTTTTGCTGCCGTCCTGCACCGGCAGTCTGCCGCGGTGCCGTGGCTGTGGCAGTACGCCGCTGCATTTAATTTCTCCTGGGCGCAGGAGTTATGCATCTATCTCTTCATCTGGATGGCGAAGTTCGGCGCGGCGTATGGCGTGCGTACCGGCATCCACCTCGGTGTCGACGTTCTGGTCAACGCAGTGCGACCGAATATTCGTCGCAGCCTGATCGTCGCGGCGTTGTCGTTCGGCGCTTTCTTCACCGGTGCCATCGCCGTCATGGGTGTGCGCTGGGTCTGGTTTATTCATGGCACAGGGCAAACTTCGCCCGACCTCGAGATGCCTATGTGGGTGGTTTACCTGTGCATCCCGCTCGGCTCGTCGCTGATGTGTTATCGCTTCCTGCAGGTCCTGACGCGTTTCCTGCGTTGCGGTGAGTTGCCCGTACATACGCTTGGCGCCGGCGCCGAGGAGACGGCGTGAACGCGGCCCTCATCCTGGTCATTCTGCTCGCGCTGTTGCTGACCGGCACGCCCATTTCGATTGCACTGGGCATGACGGTCCTGACGTTTCTCGCACTGTTTTCCTCGTTCTCGCTCGACACCGTCGACATCGTCTCGCAGCGTCTGTTCACCGGCCTGGAAAGTTTTGCGATCATGGCGGTGCCGTTCTTTGTATTGTCCGGCACGTTTCTCACCGATGGCGGCATAGCCCGCCGCATCATCCGTTTCGCGCTGGCACTGGTGGGCTGGATGCACGGAGGATTGGCCATTGCGGCGATTCTGGCCTGCACCTTCTTCGCCACGATCTCGGGGTCCAGCCCGGCCACCGTGGTGGCCATCGGTTCGATCATGTTGCCGGCGATGATCAAGCAGGGCTATCCGAAGCGTTTCTCGGTCGGCGTCATCACCACGTCCGGGTCGCTCGGCATCTTGATCCCACCATCGATCGTGATGATCATTTATGCGGTCAGCACGTCGGAGTCTGCCGGAAAATTGTTTGTCGCCGGCATCGTGCCAGGGATCCTGCTTGCCGCATTGCTGATGCTCATTACATACTTGACGGCACGCACCCGAAATTTTCCGACATTGCCGCGAGCCTCGGGGCGAGAAATCTGGGTTTCCTTCAAGGACGCGTTCTGGGGGTTGATGCTGGTAGTGATCGTCATGGGTGGCATCTACGGCGGTATCTTTACCCCGACCGAGGCGGCGGCGGTCAGTGCCGTATACGCATTCATTGCGGCCGTGTTCATTTACCGCGGCCTCAAGCTCAGGCAAGTGCCTCGGGTCTTGCTGTCCGCTGCGAATACCAGCGCAATGCTGCTCTATATCATCACCAATGCCATCCTTTTTTCATTCCTGCTGACGTCGGAACAGATTCCGCAGGCGTTGTCCCAATGGGTCGTCGATCAGCAATTGTCGCCGTGGATGTTTCTTGTTGCGTTGAACGTCGCCCTGCTGGCAGCGGGCCAGTTCATGGAGCCCAGTTCGATCATTTTGATCCTGGCGCCATTGCTGGTGCCGATCGCCAGGAACTTGGGCATTGATCCCATTCATCTTGGCGTGGTCATGACCGTGAACATGGAAATCGGCATGATTCATCCGCCGGTCGGGCTGAACCTGTTTGTCGCCAGCCATATTGCCAAAATGGGCCTGACCGAAGTCTCTATCGCCTGCCTGCCGTGGGTTTTCGTATTGCTGGCTTATCTGGTACTGATTACTTATGTACCGGCAATCTCGCTGTGGTTGCCGAATCTCTTGTACTGAAGTCTTCCGCGGTCAGCGGGCATTGACCAGCACAGCGTCGATGCCGAGTTTCCTTGCCTTGGCGAGCGCCTTGTCGGCGTCGCGTTTGTCCCGGTAAGGTCCAAGTTGCACGCGGATCTCGAGATGGGCCTGCATGCCTGCGCGCTTCAGTTGTTTCCGCACGGCCCTGGCGTTGGCGGGTGACGTGAATACGCCTACCTGGATGACGTAGGTCTTGTCCGTGGCCGCAGCGTTGTCCGGCGCGGTGACGCCGCGAGGTGCAGTCGGTGGCATGGCATCGGCCAAGCGCGGCCGCGGCGCCGGTGCCTCGTTGTTGAGCACCTCAGGCGGCGGCGGGGTGACCGGCAGTGCCGGCGTTCCTGTCGGCGCGCTGGATTCCTGCGCGGGTGTCGAGATCAAGGCCTGCGACGGTTCGTGGGGTGGCCTGGGCTCTGCCGGTCGTTCACGGAATCGATCGATCAGCGCGAGCCCGCCGATGGCGAGTCCGATCAATGCGGCTGCCGCGATAAGATTCCGTTTCATTGGTGAATCCGCCTGCTGCGCGGGACTTGCGGCCGGCTTGTTGGGGTAGTGCGGCATGTCGTTGCTGTTCTGTGTCCGTACGTCCGATGCTATCACCGATTTTCCTGGTTTTCGGGTGCGCGTCGTACGTGCTTATGCCGGCGCGGGACGTGGGCTTGCGTAGCCGCCAGGGGGTAGTGCCATTCCTTTCACCGTGGCACCATGCTATCCTTATGAATTAGCTTCGAAAAACAAACCCCTTGGAGAAATTTGATGGCTGTTGAACGCACCCTGTCGATCATTAAACCCGATGCCGTTGCAAAAAATGTGATCGGACAGATCTATTCACGATTTGAAGGTAGCGGATTGAAGATCATTGCGGCGAAAATGGTGCAATTGTCGCGTAGCGAAGCGGAAGGATTTTATGCGGTTCACCGGCAGCGTCCGTTCTTCAACGATCTGGTGAGCTTCATGATCTCTGGTCCGGTCATGGTACAGGTGCTCGAAGGTGGCAACGCGATCCAGACGAATCGCGACCTCATGGGCGCCACCGACCCAAAAAAAGCGGCGAAAGGCTCGATCCGTGCCGATTTTGCCGACAGCATCGACGCCAATGCCGTGCATGGCTCCGACGCCCCGGAAACTGCAGCCGTGGAAATTGCCCATTTCTTTCCGGCGCTTAACATCTACTCGCGCTGATGCCCGTCAATCTGCTTGATTTGGACGCCGAACGGCTCGCCGGTTTCTTCGCTGAAATCGGCGAAAAGCCGTTTCGCGCACGCCAGGTCATGCGCTGGATCCACCAATTGGGACAGTCCGAGTTTGCACACATGAGCGACCTCTCCAAAGGACTGCGTGCCAAGCTGGTTGCGAGCGCGACAGTGCAGGCGCCCTCGGTCATTGCGGATTCGACCGCCGTCGACGGAACGCGCAAATGGTTGCTTTCCGTCGGCGCGGCCAACGGCATCGAAACTGTGTTCATTCCCGAAACCGGACGCGGAACGCTGTGCGTGTCCTCGCAGGTGGGTTGCGCCCTTGAGTGTGCGTTCTGTTCGACCGGAAGACAGGGTTTCAACCGCAATCTCACGGTGGGCGAAATCATCGGCCAGCTGTGGTGGGCCAATCACGCACTGGGCGCGACTGCGAAAGGCGAACGAACCATTAGCAACGTGGTGATGATGGGCATGGGCGAGCCGCTCGCTAACTTCGACAACGTCGTTTCCGCCATGAAGATCATGCTTGACGACCATGGATACGGGTTGTCTCGCCGGCGAGTCACGCTGTCGACGTCCGGCATGGTGCCGGCGATGGACAGGCTGGCCGAGCAACTTCCGGTTGCGCTTGCGGTTTCGCTGCACGCACCCGATGACGAACTTCGCGATCGCCTGGTGCCGATCAACCGGAAGTACCCCCTGAAGGAATTGATGGCGGCGTGCAAACGCTACATCAAAGTCGCTCCGCGGGACTTTGTGACGTTCGAATACGTAATGCTCCAGGGCATCAATGACAGTGTCGATCAGGCCAGGCGGCTGGTGGCGCTGGTTAAAGGCGTGTCCTGCAAGTTCAATCTAATTCCGTTCAACCCGTTTCCGGATTCGGGGTTCGAGCGCTCCTCTGCGCCGCGCATCGCGGCGTTTCGCGACGTGCTGATTCAGGCAGGCCTTGTCACCACGATTCGAAGGACGCGTGGTGATGATATCGAAGGCGCCTGCGGACAGCTTGCCGGGCAGGTGCAAGACCGCACACAACGCAAGGCCAAGCGCCAGACGATGGTGGCATCCGCATGAAAAGATTATTCATCCTGATGTTCATCGTGACCCTGTCCGGTTGCGTTACCCAGACCAGTAAATCGGCGACCGGCGAACCGCGGAATGCGGCCGAGAATCGCGCGCGCATTCATACCGAACTTGGCGCCGCCTACTACGGGGCCGGACAAATGCCGGTAGCTATCCAGGAACTGAGGGAAGCGATTAGCGCCGATCCCGATTACGGTCCGGCGCACAGCCAGCTTGGACTGGTATACATGACGCTAAGGGAAGACGCGCTTGCGCAGAAATCCTTCGAACGCGCGCTGAGCATCGATCCGAACGATTCATCGGCGAACAATAATTACGGATTGTTTCTATGCCAGCGCAAGCGCGAAAAAGAGGCAATGAAGTACTTCGCCGCCGCACTGAAAAACCCACTCTACGCTACGCCTGAAAACGCCTACGCCAATTCCGGCGTCTGCTCCCGCCTGCAGGGAGACGATGTCAAGGCGGAAGAATGGTTGCGCAAGGCGCTGGCGCTGCAACCGGACCAGCCGCTGGCCTTGTATCAGCTGGCCGACATCGCATTCAAGCGCAATAACCTGCTCGATGCGCGCGCCCTGCTAAACCGGCATATGCAAGTCTCTACGCCGTCGCCCGACGCCTTGTGGCTGGGAGCGCGCATAGAACAGCGTTTGGGTAATCGCACGGCAATGGCGAGTTATGGCGCGCAATTGAACAACCGCTATCCTGGTGCCGTGCAGACCAAAGCCTATAACGAAGGGCGCTTCGAGTGAACAATCCGGCCATCTCCGGCGATTCCGCGGGCGCGAAGTCCGTGTCTGCCGGCAAGGCAGGAACAGCAGGTGCGACATTGCTTGGTGAACGGCGCCGTCAGGGATTGAGCGTGGGGGATATTTCGCGCCAGCTCAAGCTTTCCGTGCGCCAGGTCGAAGCGCTGGAACGCGACGATTATTCCGGTTACAAAGGCCCGGTTTTTGTGCACGGTTTCATCCGTAATTACGCAAAATTGCTTGGTCTCGATCCGGAGCCGCTTATCCGCGCAGCCGACTCGGTGCTCAATCCGCCGCAGGTCGCCGAACCGTTGCCGCAGGAACCGCGACGCCGGCCTTCGGCAAGTGCGACTCCTTCGAAATTTCGTTTCCGGCCTGCAGTATGGGCGGCGCTTCTGATCATCATTGCGTTATCTGTTTATTTCGCCGGTCGCCGCTCGCCCGATGCGCCGCGCGCCGCTCCAACTGTCGCGAGCCACGAAAAGTCCGTTGCATCGACGAAAATGCCCGCCGGGACCGAGGTGGAGGCGGAAAGGAAGGTCCGGGCCGAAGCCAGGCCGGCAGCCGAGACTGCTGCGCAAAGATCCGCAGCAAAGCCGGGTGTAAAGCCGGCAACGGAAAAGACCGAAACGACAGCGGGCACGCAAGACGATTCAGTCCGTGCGGGAGCAGCGATTGCCGCGGAATCGGGCACGCGTGTGACAGTGCGCATGGTTTTCGAGCAGGATTCCTGGGTGGAGATCAAGGATCGCAATGGCAACACCATTTTCGGACAGCTCAATGCAGCAGGCAGCCGTCGCAGCGTGAGCGGTGAACCGCCCTTGTCGGTGGTGGTTGGCAATGCCGCTGGCGTGCACCTGTTCCAGGGCGACAAGAGCGTCGACCTGGGGCCGCACACGCGCGTGGACGTTGCGCGGCTGACGCTGGAATAGGGGCGCCGCTTCCTCATGATTCGCAGTGCCATCTCCCGTCACCAAACCCGTCTGGTGCGCATCGCCGGCATTCCGCTCGGCGGCGGCACACCCGTTGTCGTGCAGTCGATGACCAATACCGATACCGCGGACGTGCAGGCCACGGCAAGGCAGGTCAGGGAACTCGCTGAGGCCGGCTCCGAGTTGGTACGCATCACGGTCAATAGTGCGGAAGCCGCGGCAGCCGTGCCGGCTATCCGTAATGTGCTCGAGCGCAATGGCTGTCGCGTGCCCCTCATCGGCGACTTCCACTTCAACGGCCACAAGTTGCTAACGCAATATCCGGATTGCGCGCAGGTGCTTGACAAGTACCGTATCAATCCGGGCAACGTCGGTCGGGGTTCGAAGCGCGATGATCAGTTCGCGACCATGATCGAAACTGCCTGCCGCTATGGCAAGCCGGTGCGCATCGGCGTCAACTGGGGCAGTCTTGATCCCGCTCTGCTGGAGCGCATGATGGATGACAACGCGCGCCTGCCGGACCCCGGCGACGCGGCTGATGTCATGCGCGAGGCCTTGATCGAGTCGGCGTTGCAGAATGCCAGGAAGGCCGAAGAGATCGGGCTGCCTGGTGATCGCATCGTGCTTTCATGCAAGGTCAGTGGCGTGCAGGACCTGATCGTGGTTTACCGCGAACTTGCGGCGCGCTGCGACTACCCATTGCATCTCGGTTTGACCGAGGCGGGCATGGGGTCCAAAGGCATCGTCGCCTCCACTGCGGCCCTGGCTGTGTTGTTGCAGCAGGGCATTGGCGACACCATCCGCATTTCGCTAACGCCCGACCCTGGTGGGGACCGTTCGCGCGAAGTCATCGTCGCTCAGGAAATTCTGCAAACCATGGGCCTGCGCTCGTTTACGCCGATGGTCATCGCCTGTCCCGGATGCGGGCGCACGACCAGCACCGTCTTCCAGGAACTGGCCGACAACATTCAGGGATACCTGCGCCGGCAGATGCCAATTTGGCGAACGCAGTATCCCGGCGTCGAGGAAATGCGCGTGGCCGTAATGGGTTGTGTGGTCAACGGTCCGGGCGAGAGCAAGCACGCCAACATCGGCATAAGCCTGCCGGGATCGGGTGAAACACCGGTGGCGCCGGTATTTGTCGACGGCGTGAAGACCGTAACGCTGAAGGGCGAACAGATTGCCGAGGATTTCCATCGCCTGGTCGACGAATATGTTGCCAGCCACTACGGCAGATCGGATGGAAAGGGCGAGCAGCCAGTGTTGACCAATGTCCAAACCGCACGGGTGCTCGGCTGAGCGCCCCTGCAATCCAGAGACCAGCAAGCCTCATGGCACAAACGATTCAGGCAGTCCGCGGGATGAATGACGTCCTGCCGGACCAGGCTTCGCTTTGGGAGTTCTTCGAAACCACGGTGCACGACTGGCTGGCTCAGTACGGCTATCGCAACATCCGCATGCCGATCCTGGAAAAGACCGAACTGTTCGTGCGCTCCATTGGCGAAGTTACCGACATCGTCGAAAAGGAGATGTACACGTTTGTCGACCAGCTTAACTCGGAAAGTCTGACGCTGCGACCCGAGGGCACGGCTTCCTGCGTGCGCGCGGCTATCGAACACAATCTGCTCTACAACGGGGCGCAGCGCTTGTTCTACACCGGGCCGATGTTCCGTCATGAGCGGCCGCAAAAGGGCCGCTATCGCCAATTTCATCAAGTCGGTGTCGAAGCCCTCGGCTTTGCCGGGCCGGATGTCGATGTTGAGCACATGGTCATGGGCGCGACCCTGTGGAAACGGCTGGGCGTTGACGGTTTGCAGCTCGAGATCAACACGCTGGGCAACGCCGCCTCGCGCAGTCGCTACCGGACCCGGCTGATCGCTTATCTCGAGGATCATGCATCCTCCCTCGACGAGGACGCGCGCCGTCGGCTGCACAGCAATCCGCTACGCGTGCTCGACAGCAAGAATCCGGCAATGCGTGACATTCTTGCGGCGGCACCCCGGCTTGCCGAGGACCTTGACGACGATTCGCGCCGGCATTTCGAGGAATTGCAAGTTTTGTTGAAAAACGTCGGAGTCGGATTTGTCGTCAATGAGCGTCTGGTACGCGGTCTGGACTATTACAATGACGTGGTTTATGAGTGGACCACGATGCGGCTCGGGGCGCAGGGGACGGTTTGCGCGGGTGGGCGCTACGATGGGCTGATCGAACAGATTGGCGGCAAACCGGCTCCGGCATGCGGGTTCGCGATGGGTGTCGAACGGGTACTGGCGCTGCTCGCCGAATCAGCGGTAGTGGTGCCGGCGCGTCCAACGGATGCCTATCTGGTCCATAGCGGCGCATCGGCAAGCCTCTTTGCCTGGAATGTCGCGGAATCCCTGCGCGGCCGCGGCGTAACGATCGTGCTTCATTGCGGCGGAGGCAGCTTCAAATCACAGATGAAACGGGCAGATGCGAGCGGAGCCCGTTTCGCGGTGATCATAGGCGACGATGAGGCGGTCCGGCAGGTTGTCTCTGTCAAACCGATGCGCGAAGCCGGGGAACAAGTGCGGGTCGATACGGCACAAGCTGCCGAAATGATCCTCAATTCATCCAATCCTTGATTCAACTACTACAGAAGATTACGACATGGCATTCGATCTTGAAGAGCAGGAACAGATTGCGGAACTGAAGCAATTCTGGAAGCAATACGGCACGCTGATCGTCACACTGGCGGTGGCTGCGCTACTGGCGTTCGCGGGTACCCAAGGCTGGCGTTATTACAAGAACAGCCAGTCCGGGCAGGCCTCGGCACTGTTCGTCAAGTTCGGCGAGGCCCTGCGTAAGAACGACGTCAAGGAAGTCCGCGCACTCGGCAAGCAGGTGATGGACGGTTACGCTTCGACTGCGTATGGTCCGGCCACGGCGTTGCTGCTGGCTAAAACCAATTACGAGAATGGCGATCCGGCGGGCGCGGCCGAACAACTGCAATGGGTGATCGATAAGGCGAAGGACCTGGAAACAGCCGAGGTCGCGCGATTACGCCTGGCGAGCATCCGGCTTGACGAAAAAAATTACGACGATGCCCTGAAGCTGCTGGAAGCCAAACACGGCGCGGCGATGGAGACCCTGTACGCGGACCTGCGCGGTGATGTTCTGGTTGCACAAGGTAAAGTCGCCGAGGCGCGCGCGGCTTACAAGCTGGCGATCGAGAAGAGTTTGCCGAACAGCACATACCGCAGTGTGGTGCAGATCAAGCTTGACGCGCTTGGGGGAGTCAAGTGAGGGGATCGCGGCTGCGTCTGGACCTGGTTGGGGCGCTTTTGCTGGCTGTCGCGCTCGCTGGCTGCGGCAGCAAGGGTCCGCAGCCGCAGAAGCTGGTCGATTTCAAACCTTCGGCGAAACTCACAGTGGCCTGGAAGGCAAGCGTGAGCGACGCCGGACGTTACGTATTTACACCCGCGATATCCGCCGGCAGCGTGTTCGCGGCCGGCAATGACGGCGATTTGCTGCGGATCGACGCGGCCAATGGCAGGACGCTATGGCGGGTTGCCACCAAGGCCGCACTGTCGGGCGGGGTTGGCGTCGGCGAAAACATGGTTCTGGTCGGAACCGCGAAGGGGGCCGTGCTGGCCTATGATCTCAATGGCAAGCCGCTGTGGGAGTCCAGAGTTTCAAGTGAAGTGCTTAGCGCGCCGCAGGCTTCCGGGGAATTTGTCGTCGTGCGCAGTGGCGACAGTCGCATCTTCGGTCTGGATGCCAGGGACGGCTCGCGCCGCTGGGAATACCAGACAACTCCGCCCCCGCTGACGTTGCGTGCCAATCCCGGCGTCGTCATCGTCGAGGGTTTCGTGATTGCCGGGATGCCGGCGGGCAAACTGGTGGTGTTGAACCTGGGCAATGGCGGCCTGGTATGGGAAACCGTGGTGGCGGCCCCAAAGGGGGACAATGAACTTGAGCGCATCACCGATATTGCCGGCCCGCCACTGGTGGAGTCGGGCCGGGTGTGTGCCGCGACTTTCCAAGGGCGCGCAGCATGCTACGAGACGCAGAAGGGCGGCCAACTCTGGGCGCGACCGGCCTCCAGCGTCGGCAGCCTTGCGGCGGACGACCTGAGCGTGTACGTGGCGGAAGACACCGGTTCCGTCGTCGCGCTGGACAGGAACACCGGGGCCAGCGTATGGAAGCAGGACAGACTCGCTTACCGTAACCTCAGCTCGCCGCTGGCGACCGGGAACTATGTAGTTGTCGGTGATTTCGAAGGTCAGGTGCATCTGCTCAAATTCGAGGATGGATCATTCGCTGCGCGCGTCGCTACGGATGGCGGCGGCATTGCCGCGGCGCCACGGCTGATTGACGGTAAGGTTCTGGTTCAGACCCGCAGGGGCGGGCTGTTCGCGCTTTCCATCGGAAAATAGCGTAATTACCGGCCGGTAGGGCGGTGCCATCTCATGAATCCCAAGTGAAACCCACCATCGTTCTGGTTGGCCGGCCGAATGTCGGCAAGTCGACTCTATTCAATCGCATGACTCGCTCGCGCCAGGCGCTGGTGGCCGACATTCCGGGCCTGACCCGGGACCGTCACTACGGGCATGGTGAATCCGGCGAAAAATCCTATCTGGTCGTCGATACCGGTGGCTTCGAACCGGTCGCGAAAGACGGGATATATAAGGAGATGGCACGCCAGACGCGCCAGGCTGTCGACGAAGGCGACGCCGTATTGCTGCTGGTCGACGCCCGCCAGGGCCTCACCCCTCTCGACAGGCAGATCGCTATCGAATTGCGCAAGACTGCCCGCAAGCTGTGGCTGGTCGTTAACAAGGCGGAGGGCCTCTCCCACGAGGCCGCAGCGGCCGAATTTCACGAACTTGGCCTGGGCGAACCGCTGACTGTGTCAGCGTCGCATGGCGACGGCGTCCACGAACTTGTCGATGTCGTCCTCGCGGAGTTCCCCGCTGATGCGGACGGCAAAGAAGACGATGGCAAGCATCCCAAGATAGCGATCGTCGGCCGGCCGAATGTCGGCAAATCCACCCTGGTCAATACCCTGCTCGGCGAAGAACGGGTCATCGCTTTCGATCAGCCCGGCACTACCCGAGACAGCATATATATGGACTTCGAGCGCAACGGGCGCCTGTACACCCTGATCGATACCGCCGGCGTGCGCAGGCGCGGGAGCAGGGAAGACGTTGCGGAGAAATTCTCGGTGGTCAAGACGCTGCAGGCGATCGAGGACTGCAACGTGGTGGTGCTGGTGCTCGACGTGACCCAGGACATATCCGACCAGGATGCTCATCTGGCGGGCTTCATTCTTGAAGCTGGGCGCGCGCTCGTGGTGGCGATCAACAAATGGGATGCGGCCGATGAGGAATCACGTGAAAAAGCCAGGCGCGATTACGGCCGCAAGCTCAATTTCCTGGATTTCGCGGCGATACATTACATTTCCGCACGCAGCGGCGTCGGCGTGGCCGCGCTGCTCAGTTCAGCCAACGCGGCCTATGCGGCTGCCATGTCCAAGCTGTCCACACCCAAGCTCACGCGCGTATTGCTCGCTGCAGTGCAGAAGCAGTCCCCCCCGCGCGACGGTGTGTCGCGCCCCAAACTGCGCTACGCCCATCAGGGCGGCATGAACCCGCCGTTGATCCTGATTCACGGCAATGCCTTGAATCGGGTGCCTGATAGTTACCGGCGCTATCTGGAGCGAGCCTTCATGGCCGCCTTCGAATTGCGCGGTACCCCGGTCAAGGTTTTGTTCAAGCAGGGTCGCAATCCTTTTGCGGGACGTCATAAAGGCTGAATTTGTCGGCGATTTCCGCGGGATGGTATTGCGCCCGAAAATCCAGTAGAGTAAACATGGGTCGAAAAATAATATTAGGAGCTGCCATGAGCGCGAAAGGCCAGTTGTTGCAAGACCCATTTCTCAATGCATTGCGTAAGGAGCATGTGCCGGTCTCGATATACCTGGTGAACGGGATCAAGCTACAGGGCCAGATTGAATCGTTCGACCAGTACGTCGTGCTGCTGAAAAATACCGTGACGCAAATGGTTTACAAGCATGCTATTTCCACCGTCGTGCCGGCACGTCCGGTGAACCTGTCTTTGGATCAAGGGTCCGAAGACTGAGTGTTGCGCCGATCCCTTACCGTTGTGCTGCCGAATTTACCCCTGACGCCATCCCGAATACCGGGATGCGGGGTGTAGGTTCGGGTGCTGCTGGCGCCGGTTCCGGTTTGCTACCCTTCTGATGTTCGACCGCCCACGCGGTGGCGACCGCGCCGTTCTGGTCAGCCTCGATTTCGGCAAGGTCGATTTTGCCGAATCGCAGGAAGAGATCCGTCGCTTGGCGCACAGCGCGGGCGTCGAACCGGTTGCAATTATTAAAGGCAAACGCCAAAGACCGGATGCGGCAACGTTCGCTGGCAGCGGCAAGGTCGACGAGATTGCGGCAGCGGTGCAATCCACGGACGCAGCGCTGGTATTATTCAATCACGATCTGTCGCCTGCGCAGCAACGTAACCTGGAAAAGCGTTTCGAGCGCCGCGTCGTCGACCGCAGCGACCTGATACTGGATATTTTTGCCCAACGGGCGCGGTCCCATGAGGGCAAGCTTCAGGTCGAGCTTGCCCAATTGGAGCATTTGGCGACTCGCCTGGTGCGTGGCTGGACCCACCTGGAACGCCAAAAAGGTGGTATCGGTCTGCGCGGACCGGGCGAAACGCAGCTTGAAACCGATCGCCAGTTATTGCGCAAGCGTGTAAGGGTTCTCAAGGACAAGCTCGAAACCGTGCATCGGCAACGGCAGACGCGGCGCCGCGCCCGACAGCGTGGCCAGGCCTTGTCGGTGTCGCTGGTCGGTTATACCAATGCCGGCAAGTCGACCTTATTTAACCGGCTCACGCAAAGCGATGCATACGCCGCCGACCAGTTGTTCGCGACCCTGGATACCACTTCGCGTCGCATCAGCGGGCCCGATGGGGCAGCGATTATCCTGTCCGATACCGTAGGATTCATCCGCGATCTTCCGCATACACTGGTGGCAGCCTTCAGCGCGACGCTCGAGGAGACGGTCTTGGCTGACGTGCTGCTGCATGTGGTGGATGCTGCGAGTCCCGCGCGCGACGACCAGATAGCCGAAGTGAACAAGGTTCTGGCCGAAATTGGCGCCGACCAGGTGCCCCAGGTGATCGTGTTCAACAAGATCGATATGGCTGCTCTGCAAAACGGCGTTGAGCGGGATCAGTATGGTAAAATCCGATCGCTTCGGGTTAGCGCGAAAACCGGCGCGGGACTCGAGTCCTTGCGCTCGCTGCTTGCTGAATTGCACGAAGCGCAGCGCAACGCCGCGAATGTTATCGCGGCCTGAATACGATGGTCCCTGTCGGGACCGGGCCTCCTGTCACATTGAAAGCACGCACGCATGGCATTGAATGATCCACAGTGGGGAAAACGCGGTAACGATGGTCCACCCGATCTGGATGAACTCTGGCGACGTCTGAATCAGCGGCTGAACGCCTTGTTCGGCGGCAAGGGCGGTGGCGGCGGTAGGCCACAAGGACCGAGCGTGCGCCAGTTCGGCGGTGGCTTCGGCTTGCTCGTCATTTTGGTGCTGGTAGTGTGGCTGGCGAGCGGCTTCTATATTGTCGACGCCAGTCAGCGCGGCGTTGTTCTGCGCTTTGGCAAGTTTGTGGAATCCACCCTGCCTGGCCCGCGCTGGCACATGCCGTGGCCAGTGGAGGCAGTCGAAGTCGTCAACGTGACTGGTGTGCGTACCGTCGAAATCGGTTATCGAAACAATGTCAAAAGCAAGGTGCAGAACGAATCGCTGATGATCACGGACGACGAAAACATCATCGATATCCAGTTTGCCGTGCAATACATCCTCAAGGATCCGCAAGATTACCTTTTCAACAATCGCGATGCCGATAAGACGGTCATGCAGTCGGCTGAGTCTGCGATCCGCGAGGTTGTCGGCAAGAACAAAATGGATTTCCTCCTTTCCGGCGGAAAGGAAAAGATCGTCGAAACCGTCCAGGTTCTGTTGCAGAACATTCTCGACCGCTACAAGACTGGCATCGCCGTCATGCGCGTGACGATGCAGGATGCCCAGGCACCGGAGGAAGTTCAGGCCGCCTTCGCCGACGCGGTAAAGGCCGGACAGGACCGCGAGCGTCAGATCAACGAAGGGCAATCCTATTTCAATGATGTTGTGCCGAAGGCGACCGGCACGTCTTCGCGCCTGCTCCAGGAAGGTGAGGGCTACCGGCAGAGTGTGATTGCAAACGCCGAGGGTGACGCGTCTCGCTTCAGCCAGATCGTCACTGAATACAACAAGGCGCCGGTGGTTACGCGACAACGCCTTTATCTCGACGCCATGCAGCAGGTGTTATCCAATTCCAGCAAGGTCGTGGTTGACCAGAAGAACGGCAGCAACCTGCTCTACCTGCCGCTCGACAAACTCATGCAGCTTGGCGGGAGTGCAGCTTCGGATTTGGGTACGAAGGCGGGTCCCGAGGCCGTCCCGCCGCCGCCGGCGCCGACGGACGTATCGCCGCGTTCACGCGATGCGTTCCGCAACCGTGACCGGGAGGCGCGATGAAGATCAACATTAGTTCCGGGCTGATTGCCATCGTAGTCGCGCTGGTCGTGGCCAGCATGAGCCTCTTCACCGTCGATCAGCGCCAGAATGCAATCGTATTCAGGCTGGGCGAGATCGTTGCGGTGAAAACCGCGCCGGGACTGTACTTCAAGGTTCCGCTGGTCGATAACGTGCGTTTTTTCGACGCTCGCATTCTCACGCTGGATGCCGAGGAGGCCCAAAGATTCGTCACCCGCGAGAACAAGCCCGTTCTGGTTGATTCATTCGTGAAGTGGCGCATCGTCGACGTCAAGCAATACTACGTTAGCGTCCAGGGGGATGAAGGCCTGGCGCGCGTGCGCCTGTCACAGGCTGTCAATGGCAGTTTGCGAGAGGAGTTCGGCAAGCGCACGATTCATGAAGTTGTCTCCGGCGAACGCGATCAGATCATGGATCTGATGCGTGAGCGAGCCGACCAGACCTCCCGCGAGATCGGCGTGCAGGTGCTTGATGTGCGGCTGAAAAGAGTGGACTTCACGCCCGAGATCAGTGAATCCGTCTATGGCAGGATGCAGGCCGAGCGCAAACGCGTGGCCAATGAGTTGCGGTCGACCGGATTTGCGGAGGCGGAGAAAATCCGGGCCGATGCAGACAAGCAGCGTCAGGTCGTGATTGCCAAAGCCTACCGCGACGCGCAACGGCTCAAGGGCGAGGGCGATGCCAAGGCTTCCGCAATCTATGCACGCGCATTCGAGCGCAATCCGGAGTTCTACGCGTTCTATCGCAGCCTTGAGGCATACCGGCAGAGTTTCAGGAACAAGGGCGATTTGCTGATACTTGAACCGAATTCAGAATTCTTCAAATACCTTAAGAATCCGAGCGGGCGCGCCAAGTAGGCGTCCGCGAAAGCGGACGTAGCAGCGCGCGCGGGACGCAGGACACGACCGAAAATGGAGTCGCATGCGAGCACCCTGATGATGGCGATCGCACTGATGCTGGTCATCGAAGGCTTAGTTCCCTTCCTGTTGCCCACAGTCTGGCGTGAGGCCTTCCGGCGGTTGACACAGATGTCCGACGGTCAGATCCGCTTTGTTGGATTGTCCTCGATGCTGGCTGGAGCGTTGCTGTTCTTCCTGACGAAATAGCCCAACATAGCGTCTGAACAAACTTTGAACCGCAGCACCATGCACGGGCCGGTCGACCGCGTCGAATGATCATGCAGAAATGGCTCCTTCCCGAATACATCGAGGATCTCCTGCCCGCAGAGGCGGCGCGAGTGGAATGGTTGCGCCGTCGCATTCTCGATCTTTTTTTCACACATGGCTACGAACTGGTCGTACCTCCGATGCTCGAGTACGTCGAGTCGTTGCTGACCGGCACTGGGCACGACCTCGACCTGCAGACTTTCAAGCTGATTGACCAACTATCCGGTCGGCTACTCGGCCTGCGGGCGGACATCACGCCGCAGGTGGCGCGCATCGACGCGCATTTGCTTAACCGCCAGGGCGTCACTCGGCTGTGTTACGCCGGTACCGTGCTGCACACTCAGCCCTCGGGATTGTTGCGCACCCGTGAGCCAATGCATATCGGCGCGGAAATTTACGGCCACTCAGGGTTGGAGAGCGATATCGAAATCCAGTCGCTTATGCTGCGAGGCCTGCATGCAAGCGGCGTAAGTGGCGTCCACCTCGACATCGGTCACGTGTCGGTATTCCGCGCGATTGTCACGCGCGCTGGCGTGGCCGCGCCAAAGGAGGCTGAATTGTTTCAGGTGCTGCAGGCCAAGGATGTACCCGCGCTGCGCGAAATGTCGCGCTCGCTGGACGGCGTGACGCGTGAAGCATTGCTGCTGCTGCCCGAACTGTACGGCGGACCTGAGGTGCTGCTTACGGCGCGCGCGCGCCTGCCGCCCTTTCCCGAATTGATGTCTTGTCTCGATGAACTCGTCCGTATCGGCCAGGCGCTTAATGGGGATGTGAACGAGCTGTGCTTCGATCTCGCCGAATTACGCGGTTATCATTACCACAGCGGCGTGGTTTTCGCGGCTTACGCCGGTGACCGGCCAGAGGCGATCGCACGCGGCGGTCGCTATGATGAAGTAGGTCGCGCGTTCGGCCGTGCCAGGCCGGCGACCGGATTCACGATGGATTTGCGCGAGTTGGCGCAAATGGCCAATGGGGAGAACAAGCCATTGCGGGTGCTCGCGCCCTACTTACCGGACGATGCCGGTTTGCAGGCCGAGATTGCTAAATTGCGCGCAGGCGGCATTGTAGTTGTGCCGGATCTGCCGGGGCACGAAAGTAGCCGCGCGGAGCTCGACTGCTCACAACAACTGGTTGCATTCAACGGGGCCTGGAAGCTGGAATCATTTGGGTCAACCAGCGTGAACCTACATCAATCGAAAGACAAACAGAGGTCTTGATGGCGAGCAACGTAGTAGTCATCGGCACACAATGGGGTGACGAAGGCAAGGGGAAGATCGTCGATTGGTTGACCGATCACGCACAAGGCGTGGTTCGATTCCAGGGCGGACACAATGCCGGCCACACGCTGGTCATCGGCGGACGTAAACAGATTTTGAGACTGATTCCGTCTGGCATCCTGCGCGATGGCGTCAACTGCTACATCGGCAATGGCGTGGTGTTGTCGCCAACGGCGTTGTTGCAGGAAATTGCGGAACTGGAGGCGGTTGGAGTCAACGTGCGCTCACGGCTCAAGATCAGCGACGCGTGCCCGCTCATCCTCGCCTACCATGTGGCAATCGATCAGGCGCGCGAGACTGCAAAGGGGGCCGAAAAGATTGGCACGACGGGTCGCGGCATCGGTCCCGCTTACGAGGACAAGGTCGCGCGCCGTGCAATCCGGCTGCAGGATTTGTTCGTTCCCGGCAGGTTCGCGGAAAAGCTTCGCGAGGTGCTTCATTTCCACAACTTCGTGCTCGAGCATTACCTGAAGGCGAAGCCGGTGGATTTCCAGAAAACGCATGACGAAACGCTTGCGCTGCGCGAACAGATTGCGCCGATGATCGCCGATGTGCCGCGCGCGCTTTATGACGCGCATCTCGCCGGCAAGAATCTGTTGTTCGAAGGCGCCCAGGGAACGCTGCTCGATATCGACCATGGCACGTACCCTTTTGTCACTTCCAGTAATTGCGTTGCCGGTGCGGCGGCGGCCGGCGCGGGCGTCGGACCGCAAATGCTGCATTACGTGCTGGGCATCACCAAGGCCTATACGACGCGAGTCGGTTCGGGGCCGTTTCCGACTGAACTCGAAGACGATATCGGCGAGCAGTTGCGTACACGCGGGAAGGAATTCGGCTCGGTTACCGGACGGCCGCGCCGCTGCGGCTGGTTCGATGCTGCGGCACTCAAGCGCTCGGTCCAGATCAATGGCGTATCTGGCTTGTGCATAACCAAGCTGGATGTGCTCGATGGCGTGGAATCGCTGCAAGTCGGTGTCGGCTACAAGCTTGGCGGGGAGCGTATCGACATCCTCCCGTCCGGTGCAGATGCGTCCGCCAATTGCGAGCCGATTTACGAGGAGATTCCCGGGTGGACGCAGAGCACGGTGGGGATTACCCGTTACGAGGATTTGCCCGTGAACGCGCGCAATTACCTCAAGCGCATCGAACAAGCTTGTGGGGTGCCGGTGGATATGATTTCGACCGGAGCGGATCGCGATGAAACCATCGTGCTGCGCCATCCGTTCAAATGCGCGTAGCGGGCGAGGAACTGCCACGGAAAAAAACGCGGGAAATCTGAACCTGGTGCCGAGAAGAGGACTCGAACCTCCACAGTGTTGCCACCGCCAGGACCTGAACCTGGTGCGTCTACCAATTCCGCCATCTCGGCACGGAAGGGCGCAAAATGTAAAGAAAAAGTGCTGCTTTGTCAACGAAGCTGGACTTTTATCCAACCGATTGTCTGAATGAAAACCACAAAGAAAACACCCAAACCCTCCGGCGGTGGGAAACCTGCCCGCGGCCGCGCCACGGATATCCGCGACCGCGACCCGTTTCTCGAGCGTGAGCGCTCCCGTTATGAGCACCCGCTGCCGAGTCGCGAACATATTCTGGACGTTCTGCTCGAGCAAGGCGTGCCGGTCACAATCGACCATTTAGCGCAATTGCTCTCCATAGCGCCGCACGAAAATGAAACCTTCGAGCGGCGTCTCGCCGCCATGCAGCGCGATGGGCAGATCATGCGCAATCGCAAGCATGCGATTTGTGTGGTCGACAAGCTCGATCTGGTCAAAGGCCGAGTGCAAGGCCATCCGGACGGATTCGGATTCCTGGTGCGTGACGGAGAGGGCGAGGATCTGTTCCTGAACCCCGGCGAGATGGCCAAGGTGTTACATGGCGATCGCGTGGTCGCGCGCGAAGGCGGCATCAATGCACGCGGCCGACGCGAGGGCCACATCGTCGAAGTCCTCGAGCGTGCTAACGTAAAGGTGGTCGGCCGCTTTCTCAATGAGCACGGGATCGGCGTCGTGGCGCCCGAGGATCGGCGTATCAGCCAGGATATTCTGATTCCGGCCGGCGCAAACGGCGGGGCCAAGCCGGGCCAGGTCGTGATGGTAGAAATCATCGAGCAGCCGCAACGCCATGCCCAACCGGTCGGGCGCATCGTTGAGGTGCTGGGAAACTATGCCGATCCGGGCATGGAAATCGAGATCGCACTGAGGAAGCACGACCTGCCCCATGAATTTTCCGCAGAGATCGAAAAGGCCGCCTCGAAATTTCCCGCCGGAGTGATTGCAAGCGACCTGAAGCGGCGCGAAGACCTGCGCAAGTTGCCACTGGTGACGATCGACGGCGAAACTGCCAAAGATTTCGATGACGCAGTTTACTGCGAGCGGCGCGGCAAGGGATTCAAGCTCTGGGTGGCGATCGCCGACGTCAGCCACTATGTGCAGCACGGCGACGTCATCGACGCGGAGGCGCGGACGCGCGGTAATTCCGTATATTTTCCACGTCGTGTGATCCCGATGTTGCCCGAAGTGCTGTCGAACGGCTTGTGTTCGCTGATGCCCAGGGTCGACCGCCTGTGCATGGTGTGCGAAATGGATATTTCGGCTCGCGGGGACATCGCCGACTACAAGTTCTATGCGGCGGTTATGCATTCTCGCGCGCGGCTTACCTACACCCGGGTAGCACAGATAATCGAAGACCCGCAGGCAGAGGCCGCTGGTGAGCTCAAGGACATGGTTCCTCATCTGCAGGCTTTGCACGCGCTGTATCAGAGTCTGGTCAAGGCGCGGGCCGTGCGCGGCGCTATCGATTTCGAGACGGTCGAAACACAGATGTTTTTCGACGACGAAGGCAAGATCGATCGTATTGTCCCGACGCAGCGCAACGACGCCCACCGACTGATCGAGGAGTGCATGCTTGCGGCCAACGTTTGCGCGTCTGATTTCCTGTCGAGCCGCGACCACCCCGCGCTGTATCGCGTGCACGAGGGGCCCACGCCGGAGAAACTCGCCGCATTGCGCGAGTTCCTGCGCGAATTCGGCTTGCAACTGACCGGCGGGGACGATCCCCAAGCCAAGGACTACGCGCGTTTGCTGGAAAAGATCAAACTGCGTCCCGACGTTCAACTGCTGCAGACGGTAATGCTGCGCTCGCTAAGGCAGGCGGTCTACAGCCCTGAGAACGTCGGCCACTTTGGGCTCGCGTACGAGGCATACACGCACTTTACCTCTCCGATCCGGCGCTATCCCGACCTGCTTATTCACCGTTCGATCAAGGCGGTCGTCGCCGGCGCCCGCTACGAACCCGGCAATTGGCTGGAACTCGGCGTTCATTGTTCCGAAACAGAGCGCCGAGCTGACGATGCTACCCGCGACGTCGAGGCATGGTTGAAGTGCTACTACATGCAGGACCGCATCGGCGAGCACTTCACGGCCACCGTCAGCGGTGTCACCAGCTTCGGTGTTTTTGTGGCGCTCCATGAGGTGTATGTGGAAGGTCTGGTGCATATTTCGGAATTGGGTGCCGACTATTTCCACTTTGATGCCGCCAAGCACCAACTGCTCGGTGAACGAACGGCAAGGCGTTTCCGACTGGGCGACCGCATTCCGGTCAAGCTGGTACGGGTTGATCTGGAGACGGCAAAAATCGACTTTGTCCTTGACGAGGAAAAAAAGGGCCCGCGATGAGCGGTAGGCGGGTCGTCTATGGGCTGCATGCGGTGACCGCCGCGCTGAAGCGCCGACCGGAAGCGGTGTTCGAAGTGCTCCTGGATGCCGGCCGCAACGATCCGCGCGCCCGGCGCGTAGCGGATCTTGCCAAGGCGGCGGGCGTGCGCCTGCACGAGACCGATGCCGACCGCCTGGATGGCTTCGCCAAGGGCGGACGCCACCAGGGCGTAGCGGCGTTTGTCGAGCAGGTCATGCTTGCCGGTTCCTTGAACGAGGTGCTGGACGACCTGGCCGAGCCGGCATTGCTGCTGATACTCGATGGGGTGCAGGATCCTCACAATCTGGGCGCTTGCATGCGGGTAGCGGATGCGATGGGTGTTCACGCCATCGTCGCCCCCAAGGATCGGGCGACCGGGCTTACCGCAACTGTCCACAAAGTGGCATCCGGGGCGGCGGAGAGCGTGCCTTTCATTCCTGTAACCAATCTGGCCAGGACGCTGAAAGAATTGAAAGATAAGGGAATTTGGGTCGTCGGTGCGGCAGGCGGGGAGGGTAAGACATTGTTCGAATGCAAATTCTCCGGTGCCCTGGCGCTAGTGCTCGGATCCGAGGACGAGGGCTTGCGCAGGCTGACCCGCGAAACCTGCGATGAGATCATCTCCATCCCGATGCTGGGTCAGGTCGAAAGCCTGAATGTCTCCGTGGCGGCCGGCATCTGCCTGTACGAGGCGCGCCGCCAGCGGCAGGTGTGCGCCGGTCGTTAAGCCTTTGACCATACGTCAAAATGGTTGAGATGGCGGCAGCTGCGCTGATATAATTTCGAGTTAACCCCGGTCAATTCTGATCGGGGATAAATCGCACGCCAGCCAAGTATGGGTGCCCGCATCTGGGTCCGGCAGGCGGAGGCTCAACCCTTACAGGAGAATGCAATGTCGGTCACCATGCGTCAAATGCTCGAAGCGGGCGTCCATTTCGGACACCAAACCCGTTACTGGAACCCGAAGATGGCGCCTTTCATTTTCGGTCATCGCAACAAGATTCACATCATCAATCTCGAAAAGAGCCTGGCGATGTACCAGGACGCGGTGAAATTCGTTCGCCAGCTTTCCTCGAACAAGGGCAGCATTCTGTTCGTTGGCACCAAGCGTCAGGCGCGTGAAATCATTCGCGAGGAAGCCATGCGCGCGAACACACCCTTCGTCGACCACCGCTGGCTCGGTGGCATGCTGACCAACTTCAAGACCGTGAAAATTTCCATCAAGCGCTTACGCGACATGGAAATAATGGTTCAGGACGGCTCGCTTGAGAAAATGTCGAAGAAAGAACAACTGACGTTCCAGCGCGAAATGGTAAAGCTCGATCGCAGCCTGGGCGGTATCAAGGAAATGAACGGTTTGCCCGATGCGCTGTTCGTCATCGACGTCGGCTATCAGAAGGGCGCGATCACCGAAGCAAACAAGCTCGGCATCCCGGTAGTGGGCGTGGTGGATACAAACCATTCGCCCGACGGTGTCGACTATGTCATTCCGGGCAACGACGACGCCAGCCGCGCGGTGCGCCTTTACGCCCGTGGTATCGCGGACGCAATTCTCGATGGGCGCAACCAGACCATCAAGGAAATCGTCGGCGACGAGTTCGTGGAAGTCGACAGCTCTGAAGAGCAGGCGACAGCCTGAGCGACTCGGCAGCCGAGAAAAAGGGGCGCATGCCCCTTTTTTTGCAACTGGATTTTTAATTTATATCGAGAGACGTGCGCGACGATCGAGAGCGCGGGCGGGATCTTAAGGAGTAGGCAGAATGGCGGACATTACCGCGGCAATGGTCAAGGAATTGCGTGAGCGCACCGGGCTCGGCATGATGGAGTGCAAGAAAGCCCTGGAAGAAGCTGGCGGCGACATGAGGAACGCCGAAGACCTTCTTCGCATCAAGAGCGGCGCAAAGGCGGGCAAGATGGCGGGTCGCGTCGCCGCGGAAGGGACAATCGGCGTCTACGTTTCCGGCGACGGCAAATTGGGCGCGCTGGTCGAGGTCAACTGCGAAACCGATTTCGTAGCCAAGGACGCGAATTTCGCCGGCTTCGTGAAGTCCGTTGCACAGCTGGCGGCCACCAAAGGCATCAACGACGTCGAGGTGCTGGCAAAAGCCGAACTGACTCCTGGCCAGAGCGTCGAGGCCGCGCGCCAGGCGCTGGTGATGAAGCTCGGCGAAAACATGAGTGTGCGCCGCATAGCCTTGCATCAGGCCAAAGGCAAGCTGGCGTATTACCTGCACGGCACCAAGATCGGTGTCATGCTGGATTTGGAAGGCGGCGACGATGTGCTCGGCAAGGATCTGTCGATGCACATCGCCGCATCCAAACCAATTTCCGTTTCAAAGGATCAGATTTCCGCAGAACTCATTTCACGCGAACGCGAAATTGCCCGAGCGCGCGCGCTGGAATCCGGCAAGCCGGTGAATATCGTCGACAAGATCATCGAAGGCAGCGTGCAGAAATATCTCGCCGAAGTCACCTTGCTGGGGCAGCCTTTCGTGAAGGACGACAAGCTTACGGTGGAAAAACTGCTAACGGCCAAAGGCGCAAAAGTACACGCCTTCACGCTGTTCATCGTCGGTGAAGGCATCGAAAGGAAGACGACGGACTTCGCTGCCGAAGTGGCGGCGCAGGCGGCGCAGGCGCGCTGAAAGTGACAGGATCGCGGATGAAGCCGGCCTACAAGCGCGTCTTACTCAAGCTGTCGGGGGAAGCCTTGATGGGAGAGGATGCCTATGGCATCAACCGTGAAACGATCGATCGCATCACCACCGAAGTCAAGGATGTGCTCAATCTTGGCGTCGAAGTTGGCGTGGTCATCGGCGGAGGCAACATCTTTCGTGGCGTGGCACCAGCGGCGGCGGGAATGGACCGGGCCACTGCGGATTACATGGGCATGCTCGCTACGGTGATGAATGCCCTGGCTTTGCAGGATGCGATGCGCCGTCACGGACTCAAGAGCCGGGTGCTTTCCGCACTCAATATTGAACAGGTTGCCGAGCCGTATATCCGTGGTAAGGCGATGCGCTATCTCGAAGAAGGCCGGGTGGTAATTTTTGCCGCCGGCACCGGGAATCCTTTCTTCACTACCGATACGGCGGCGGCGCTTCGCGGCATGGAAATGAACGTGGACATCGTGTTGAAGGCGACCAAGGTGGATGGCGTCTACACAGATGATCCGAAGACGCATCCAGACGCGATGCGTTATCAGCGCATCAGTTTCGACGAGGCAATCGTTAAAAAACTCAAGGTTATGGATGCCACTGCCCTGACGCTGTGCCGCGACCAGAAGCTGCCAATTTGCGTTTTCAGCATATTCAAGTCGGGCGCGTTGACGAAAGTGGTGATGGGCGAAGACGAAGGCACGCTGGTTTACGCCTGAAAGCCGCAAGGAGGAATACGACATGACCGTTGCAGACGTGAAGAAATCCGCGGAACAGAAAATGCACAAGACGCTGGACGCGCTGAAGGTGGACCTGGGCAAGGTTCGCACGGGCAGGGCGCATACCGGCATACTGGATCACGTGCAGGTCGACTATTACGGCAATGCGACGCCGTTGAGCCAGGTGGCGAACCTGTCCTTGATCGACGCACGCACGATTAGCGTGACCCCTTGGGAGAAGAAACTGGTTCCGGTAATTGAGAAGGCCATTCGGGATTCCGGACTGGGGCTCAATCCCTCGGCGATGGGCGATCTGATCCGCGTGCCAATGCCGGCACTGACCGAGGAGCGCCGCCGCGATCTGACCAAGGTGGTCAGGAGCGAGGCCGAAAATGCCCGCGTGGCCGTGCGCAACATCCGCCGCGATGCAAATGCCGGATTGAAAGAACTGCTCAAGGGCAAGGCGATTTCCGAAGATGACGATCGCCGCGCCCAGGACGATATTCAGAAACTCACCGATCGCTATATTGCCGAGATCGACAAAGCCCTTGCGGCTAAGGAAGTCGATCTGATGGCCGTCTGACGTTGAGCGTGTTCAACAGTTCCACCATCACGGTTCCTCCGACAGGCGTGGTTCCGCGCCACGTGGCCGTTATCATGGATGGCAACGGGCGTTGGGCAAAGAGCCGGTTTCTGCCGCGGGTGGCGGGACACAAGCGCGGACTCGAAGCGGTTCGCGCGGTGACCAAGGCCTGCGTGGCGCAGGGTGTGCAGTACCTGACGCTGTTTGCGTTCAGCAGCGAGAACTGGCGGCGTCCGAAAGACGAGGTCTCGTTTCTGATGGAGTTGTTCGTGATCGCGCTCGAGCAGGAGGTTGCCAAGCTGCACGACAATGGCATCCGCCTCAAGGTCGTGGGCGACATGTCCAGCTTCGAGCCGAGGCTGAACCGTATGATAGCCGAGGCGCAGACGCTGACGGCGACGAACGACCAGCTTACGCTTACCATCGCGGCGAATTATGGCGGCCGCTGGGACATCCTGCAGGCATTAAACCGTATGACGGCAGATCTGACGCAACCCCCCGGGGGCTACCGCGAAGCGCATCTTGCCCCCTACCTGTCGATGAATTACGCACCTGAACCGGATCTGTTCATCCGCACCGGTGGAGAGCAGCGCATCAGCAATTTTCTGCTCTGGCAACTGGCTTACACAGAAATTTATTTTACCGACGAGCTTTGGCCCGACTTCGATGCGAAATCGCTGGAACGGGCAATCGAGTCCTATCGCAATCGCGAACGCCGCTTCGGCCGAACCAGCGAGCAACTCGCCGGTGAGACTTTGCCGGCCGGAGCGTTGCGTGAAACCGATGGGGATTCCCGCTAACCCTGACGCGGCGGGCGGCGCCGCTCGGTCCGTGCTCAAGCAGCGCATAGCGACCGCCATAGTGCTGGTAGTCCTGTTGCTAGCCTGCCTGTTTCTTCTCCCCGGAATCGGCTGGCAAATTCTGACTTGCCTGCCGATCGCATTGGCCGCCCGCGAATGGGCTCGCCTGGCAAGTTACCGGCCTGCCGCCAGCGTTGTTTTCGTCGGCGCCGTTCTGGCCAGTTGCATCGCCATAATCGCCTTCATCTTAATGAGCGCCCAGCCGGCTGCGCTCGGCAAGGTGGCCGGCGTGGTGCTCGTGGCGGCCCTGTTGTTCTGGGTCATTGCGGTACCGCTGTGGTTGAATCGGGGCTGGCAAATGAAACACCCCCTTTTGCTCGGCGTCACCGGCTGGATCGTCCTGGTTCCGGCATGGCTGGCGGCCGCTTTCCTGCAAAAATCACCGTGGTTGTTGCTCGCGATGCTGCTCGTCGTGTGGATTGCGGATACTGCCGCCTATTTTGCCGGCCGCCGTTTCGGTCGCCACAAGCTCGCGCCACAAATCAGTCCAGGAAAGACCTGGGAGGGCGTGGCTGGTGCCTTTGTCGCAGTGCTGGTCTACGGATTGGCCGCGAGTTTCCTGCTGCAGCCGACGGCCAATGTTTATGACCGGCTTGCAATGTCGATGTTTTTCATCGCGCTGACCATCCTCGGTATTGTCGGCGATCTGTTCGAGTCCTGGATCAAGCGCGGCGCCGGCGTCAAGGATAGCGGCGCCCTGTTGCCCGGCCATGGCGGGATACTGGACCGCATCGACAGCCTGACGGCTGCCCTGCCGTTCGCTGCGCTCTATTTCCTGCCGGCGCTGTGGTAGGCATGAAGCGCCTGGCGATACTCGGTTCGACCGGCAGCATCGGCGCCAGCACGCTCGCCGTCGTGGACCGCCATCGCGATCGCTTCGAAGTCGTCGCGTTATCCGCAAACAGGCAAGTCGACCGCGTGCTCAAACAGTGTCGCGATTATCGGCCGCGATATGTCGCCATGGCGGACCCGGCGGCTGCCGCGCAATTGCGCCAGCAAGTCCGCGACGCGGGATTGAAATGCGAAGTTCTGTCCGGCAACGCAGGGCTGGAGCAGATTGCCACCGCCCCCGAAGTGGATGCCGTCATGGCGGCGATCGTTGGCGCGGCGGGATTGCGCTCGACGCTGGCTGCCGCGAATGCGGGCAAGCAATTGTTGCTTGCGAACAAGGAAGCCCTGGTGATGGCGGGCGGCTTGCTGATGGACGCGGTCGTGGCCGGCGGAGCGATGCTGATGCCGATCGACAGCGAGCACAATGCAATATTCCAGGCGTTGCCACGCGACTTCGACGGCGGTTTCGCGCACGCAGGCGTGAAGAAGCTGTGGCTGACCGCATCCGGCGGGCCGTTCCTGCGCACCGAGCGCAGAATGCTCGACAATGTGACGCCGGAGCAGGCCTGCGCGCATCCGAAATGGAGCATGGGGCGCAAGATCTCGGTCGATTCGGCGACCTTGATGAACAAGGGTCTGGAAGTCATCGAGGCGAGTTTCCTGTTCAAGGCGAGCGCGGCGCAGATTGACGTGGTCATCCATCCGCAAAGCATCGTGCACTCGCTGGTGGAGTACATCGACGGCTCGGTGCTGGCACAGCTTGGCAATCCTGACATGCGCACGCCGATCGCCCATGCGCTGGCGTATCCGGAGCGCATCGATCCGGGAGTGCGGTCACTCGACCTTTGCGCCATCGGTTCCTTGCAGTTCGAGCAACCGGACCTCGAGCGCTTTCCCTGCCTGCGCCTGGCCTACCGCGCACTCGAGGCCGGCGGCAATGCGCCGATTGCGCTGAACGCGGCAAACGAAGTTGCCGTGGCCAGCTTTCTTGCGGGTCGCCTGGCTTTTATTCGCATCGCTGAAGTTGTGGAAGACGTGCTCGCACGCATCACGCCCGGCCGCGTGCGAACGCTCGAAGATGTTATTGCGGCCGACGCGCATGCGCGGCGCGAGACCGAACAGAAACTGGGCGTTCTCGGAGTAGCCTGACAACCAACCATGTCCATACTTTCGACCCTGATCGCATTTATCGTCGCGCTCGGCTTGCTCATCGTGTTCCACGAGCTGGGCCATTATGTCGTCGCGCGCCTCTGTGGCGTAAAAGTACTGCGCTTTTCGGTGGGCTTCGGGATGCCTTTGTGGCGTCGTCGGTTCGGCGCCGACCAGACCGAATGGGCGATATCGGCCTTCCCGCTGGGCGGCTACGTCAAGATGCTCGACGAGCGTGAAGGCCCGGTCGATCCGCAAGAGCGACATCGCGCATTCAATGTGCAAACCGTGACCAGGCGTTTCGCCATTGTGCTGGCAGGGCCAGTTGCGAATTTCGTGCTCGCCATCCTGCTTTACTGGGTGTTGTTCATGCACGGAGTGCCTGGCATCCGCCCGGTTGTCGGCGTCCCGGTCGAGGGTACGCCGGCGGCCCAGGCCGGGCTTGCGGAAGGCGAATTGATAGCGCGTGTCGATGGCGCCGAGGTTCCCACCTGGCAGGATTTGCGGTGGTCGCTGCTTGAACATTCGTTGCGCAAGGACACTGTGGACCTGGAGATGCATGCCGAGCGCGGAGACATTCGGTTCCGGCGGCTCGACCTGTCGGCGATCGGGACGGACAAGATCGACGTCGACCTGATGCAGGCGATCGGTCTGACGCGTTATCAGCCGCCGCTCAAGCCGGTGATCGGACGTCTGATAGCGGGCGGCGCCGGAGAGCGCGATGGCCTCAAGGAAGGCGATGAAATCGCCGACATCGACGGGCACGCGATCGCCAGCTGGGAAGGGCTGGTTGCGTCGGTGTCGGCGGCTCCAGGACGCGTGCTGCAGGTGCGCGTACTGCGCGCCGGGGCAACGCATCAGCTTGCCGTGACTCCGGAATCGAAACAGGAAGGGGGCAAGGTGCTGGGGCGCATCGGTGCGGCTCCGAAAATAGACGAGGCTGCTCTCAAGCGCCTGATCACCGAAGTGCGCTACGGGCCATTCGAATCCGCGGCGAAAGCGGTGCAGCGTACGTGGGAGGTCTCGGCGTTCACGCTCAAGATGCTCGGCAGGATGATCATCGGGGAAGTGTCACTGAAAAACCTCAGTGGTCCGATCACCATCGCCGATTACGCGGGGCAGTCCGCCCAGTTGGGCTGGCTGGCTTATGTGAGTTTCCTGGCTTTGATCAGCATAAGCCTGGGCGTACTCAACATCATGCCGGTTCCCTTATTGGACGGCGGACACCTCATGTATTATGTCGCCGAAATCGTCAAAGGCAGCCCGGTATCTGATCGGGTGATGGAGGTGGGCCAGCAGGTCGGTATGGTTCTGCTGTTCAGCTTGATGGCGTTCGCACTCTATAACGATATGAACCGCCTATTTGGTGGCTGACAAGCGGATGAAGAAGCGCCTACTGTTCCTAGCCGTATCAAGTCTCGTCAGCCTTCATGCCCAAGCTTTCGAACCCTTCCAGGTCAAGGACATCCGTGTCGAGGGTATTCAGCGCACCGAGGCTGGCACCGTATTTTCCTATCTGCCGATCAAGATCGGCGATACCGTCAACGAGGATCGTGTCACCGCGGCAGTAAAAGCGCTTTACGCCACCGGTTTTTTCAAAGACGTGAAGCTGGAGGCGGACGGCAACGTCCTTGTGGTCCTGATTGAGGAAAGGCCGGCGATCGCCCAGATCGAAATCACCGGTTCCAAGGAGTTCGACGCCAAACAGCTCAAGGAAGGCCTGAAACAGGTCGGGCTCGCCGAGTCACGCATTTTCGATCGCGCGCTGCTCGAACGCGCGGAGCGGGAACTGAAGAACCAGTACATCAGCCGTGGCAAGTACGGCGTGCAGATTACCACCACGGTGACGCCTCTCGAGCGCAATCGCGTGGCGCTCAATTTCGACATCTCCGAAGGCGAGGTGGCGAAGATCCGCGGCATCAACATCGTCGGCAACAAGACGTTCAAGGACAAGGACCTGACCGGCGAATTCGTGCTGCGCACGCCGGGCTTGCTGACCTGGTACAGCAAGAACGACCAGTATTCCAAGCCGAAGCTGCAGGCCGACCTGGAAAACCTGCGCTCGTTCTACCTGAACCAGGGCTACCTCGAGTTCACCATCGATTCAACCCAGGTGTCGATCACACCGGACAAGAAGGACATCTTCATCACCGTCAACCTGACCGAAGGCCGCAAGTACAAGGTTGCAGAGATCAAGCTCGCCGGCGACCTGATCGTGCCGGAAGCGGAGCTGCAGAAGCTGATCAGATTGAAGCCCGGAGACGTATTCTCGCGCGAGCGACTGACCGAAACCACAAAACTGATCCAGGACCGCCTCGGCAATGAAGGCTATGCCTTTGCCAGCATCAACCCGGTACCTGAGATCGACCGCGAGAAGGACGAGGTTACCTTTACCCTGTATGTCGATCCCGGTCGCCGCGTCTATGTGAGGCGCATCGGCATCTTCGGCAACACCAATACACGCGATGAAGTGATAAGGCGTGAAATGCGCCAGATGGAAAGCGGCTGGTACAACACCGACAAGCTCAACCGTTCCAAACAGCGCATCGACAAGTTGGGCTTTTTCTCCGATGTCCAGGTGGATACGCCGGCGGTGCAGGGGAGTACCGACCAGGTGGATGTCGAGGTCAAGCTGACCGAGCGGGCCACCGGCAACCTCACGGCGGGCATCGGTTACTCCACCGCCGAAAAAGTAATTCTCTCGGCGGGTATATCACAAAGCAACATTTTTGGTACCGGCAATGCCCTGTCGCTCCAGGTCAGCACAGGCAGCATCAACCAGGTCTATTCGCTGTCTTACACCAACCCTTATTACACCGATGACGGCGTGAGCCGCGGGTTTGACTTGTACGAACGCAAGGTCGATGCGTCAAACCTTTCCACCGTCGGCAGCTATAACACGGCGACCCTTGGTACCGGCGTACGCTTTGGCGTACCGATAACGGAATTCGATACCGTCAACTACGGGCTGGCGTTCGAGCGAACATCGATCGGCCTGCTGGTTGATACGCCGCAACGTTATATCGACTTCGTCAATCAATTCGGCGCCGACGCGGACAGCTATCTGGGCTCGGTAGGGTGGGCCAGAGACAAGCGTGACAGCGTTATCTCCACCACCAAGGGTACCGTACAGCGCGTGTCGGCGGAAATCGGACTGCCCGGAGGCGACCTGACCTACTACAAGGCCAGCTACCAGCATCAGTGGTATCATCCAATCACGCGGGACGTGGTGTTTGCCACCAATGGTCAGATTGGTTACGCCGGCGGATATGGCAACAAGCCGCTGCCTTTCTTCAAGGTTTTTTACCTGGGCGGTGTAAATTCCCTGCGTGGTTACGAAACGGCGTCAGTGGGACCGAAGGATGTGAACGGGTACGCGCTTGGCGGCAGCCGCCTGCTTCTGGGCAGCGCCGAGATTCTGTTTCCGTTCCCGGGATTGCAGAAGGACAAGTCGGTGCGACTGAGCTGGTTTGTGGATGCCGGCACCGTCGGCGAGAAGTACGATTTCAGTGAATTGCGGTATTCGACCGGCCTCGGATTCAACTGGTATTCGCCGGTGGGTCCGATGAAAATCAGTTTTGCAAAGGCGTTAAATGCGAAACCCGATGACCGGCGGCAGGCCATTCAATTTACGCTGGGCACGGTATTCTAGGGTTGTGCCGGCCTGACAGAAAGGGAGAATTGAAGTTGAATAAAATCTCGCTTGTGCTTGCCGCCGCGGCGCTGATGGCGAGTCCAGTCCTCGTTCCCGCTGCGGAACTCAAGGTCGGCTTCGTCAAGCTTGAACGGCTTTTCAAGGAAGCTGCGCCGGCAATAAAGGCGCAAAAAAAAATCGAGAAGGAATTCGCCTCGCGCGACCAGGAACTGCAGAAGCTCGCCAAGCAGGCGCGTGACGTCCAGAGCAGCCTGGAAAAGGACGCGGTGACCATGGGCGAATCGGAACGACGCGACAAGGAGCAGGACCTGGCGCGCATGAACCGCGACTTGCAGCGCATGCAACGCGAATTGCGCGAGGATCTGAACCTGCGAAAGAACGAGGAACTGGCTGCGGTATTGGAGCGGGCCAACAAGGTCATCCAGCAGATCGCGGAAAGTGAGAAGTTCGACCTCATCCTGCAAGAGGCGGTTTATATCAGTCCGCGCATCGACATCACTGACAGGGTCATCAAGGCGCTGGCCGACAAATAGCAGACCGCCTTTCGATCTGCCACCCGCATGGAAGGGGATACGAGAAGGTCATTCAGCCTGGCGGAACTGGCCGGGCAGTTTGGCGGAACCGTAATCGGGGACGCAGCCGTGCGCATCCGCCAGGTGGCACCGCTTGAAACCGCCGGGCCGGAAGAGCTTTCCTTCCTCACCAACCGCAAATACCAGAAACTGCTGGCGACGACACGAGCAGCGGCCGTTCTGCTTTCGCAGGACAGCGCCGATGCGACGCAATTGCCGCGTATCGTCTGCAAGAATCCATATGCCAGCTATGCGCGCATCGCCGCCCTTATCAATCCGGAAGTGCGGCCCGCCGCCGGCATCCACGCCAGCGCCGTCGTCGATGCGCATGCGCACGTGGCAGCTTCCGCATCCATCGGGCCGTGCGCGGTCATTGAATCGGGCGCTCAGATCAGTGAGGGCGTGGTGATCGGGGCCAATTGTTTTGTCGGCCGGGATACGCGCATCGGCGCGCGCAGTCGCATGCACGCGAATGCCGCCGTGTATCACGATTGCGTGATTGGCGAGCGCGTGATCCTGCACTCGGGCGTAGTGATCGGCGCGGATGGATTTGGCATGGCCATGGACGCGGGACGCTGGCTGAAAATCCCGCAGATCGGACGAGTCGTCATTGGTGATGACGTAGAGGTGGGCGCGAGCACGACCGTCGACCGCGGTGCGCTGGACGACACCGTCATTGAGGAAGGCGTGAAACTGGACAACCAGATTCAGATCGGCCACAACTGTCATATCGGCGCCCATACTGCCATTGCCGGATGCACCGGCATTGCCGGAAGTACCAGGATAGGCAAATATTGCATGTTGGGGGGCAACGCAATGATTTCCGGTCACCTGACGATCGCCGATCGCGTCATCGTTTCCGGCGGTACGCTTGTCGCCAAGTCGATCACCGAACCGGGCACCTACACGGCTGTGTTTCCCATGCAACCGCACGCGCAATGGCTCAAGAATGCGGCGCTTGTGCGGCACCTGCATGAATTGATGGAGAGAGTGCGCAGTCTCGAAGACGAAGTTAAAAAACTGGGAAGGAAATGACTTTGGATGCGATGGAAATTCAGGAAATCATTGAGCATCTGCCGCATCGCTACCCGATGCTGCTGATAGACCGCGTACTGTCGGTCGATCCGGGCAAGGAGATCATCGCGCTGAAGAATGTCACCATAAACGAACCGCATTTCGTCGGACATTTCCCGCACTATCCGGTGATGCCTGGTGTGCTGATCGTGGAGGCGATGGCGCAGGCCGCGGCGGTGCTGGCGTTCAAGACATTCAATCTGAAAAGCGACAGCAAGAGCGTTTATTATTTTGTAGGCATCGACGAAGCGCGTTTCAAGAAACCGGTTACGCCCGGCGATCGCCTGATACTGAAGGTACAGATTCTGCGCGCCATCCGCGGCATCTGGAAATTTTCGGCGCAGGCGTTCGTGGAGGACGTCATGGTTTCGGAAGCGAAGCTGCTGTGCACGATGCGCGCCAACCCCGACAACGACCGGAAATGATCCACCCGAGCGCCATCGTGCATGCCGGTGCGATGCTTGCGGCAGACGTCGAGATCGGAGCCTACGCGGTCATCGGCGAGCACGTTGAAATCGGAAGTGGAAGCGCCGTCGGTTCACATACCATCATTGCCGGGCACACCCGCATCGGTCGCCACAATCGCATCCACCCGCATGCCGTCATCGGCGGCGACCCGCAGGACAAGAAGTACGCAGGCGAACCGACTCGCCTGGAAATCGGCGATCACAACGTCATACGAGAATTCTGCACCCTCAACACCGGCACCGTTCAAGACGTCGGCGTGACCCGGGTCGGAGATCACAACTGGATCATGGCGTATGTTCATCTTGCGCATGATTCCGAGGTCGGCAGTCATACCATCCTGGCGAACATGGTGACACTGGCCGGGCACGTCGCCATCCACGACCATGTCATCCTCGGCGGCGGCACCATGGTCCACCAATACTGCCGCGTCGGCACGCATGCTTTCACCGCCGGTGGAACCATCGTATTGCGCGATGTTCCCCCATTCGTGATGGCAAGCGGCAACTCCGCCGAGCCGCATGGCATCAATATCGAAGGTTTGAAGCGTCGCGGCTTCAGCACCGGCGCAATGGAACAGATACGGCGTGCATACAAGACGCTTTACAAGTCAGGGCTGTCGCTGGAGCAGGCCAAGCAGGCGCTGCACGAGCAGATTGCGGATTGCCCCGAACTAGCAATTCTCGTGGAGTTTCTCGACTCCTCGAAGCGCAGCATTATTCGCTGAGCGGCGATGAGCGATCCGCCGGACCGTAAAATCCGCATTGCTCTGGTGGCCGGAGAGGCTTCAGGAGATTTACTTGGCGCACACCTGCTTGCGGCGCTCAGGGAAAGGATTCCGCACCTGGAAGCATTCGGAATCGGCGGACCGAAGATGATGTCGGCCGGGATGCAGTCCTGGTACCCCATGGAATGGTTCGCGGTGCGCGGCTACGTGGAGGTAATCAGGAGCTTGCCGAAGCTGCTGCGTGTGCGCCGCGAACTCAAGCGCCGGCTGCTGGCGGACCGTCCGGATTTGTTCATCGGCATCGATGCGCCGGATTTCAATCTGGATCTTGAAGTGGCGCTGCGCGCCGCTGGCATCGCCACGGTGCAATATGTCAGCCCGTCGATCTGGGGGTGGCGCGGAGAGCGCATCCACAAGATCAAGCGCGCGGTGTCCAAGATGCTGGCATTGTTTCCGTTCGAACCCGTAATTTACGAACAGGCCGGCGTTCCAGTTGCCTACGTGGGCCATCCGCTGGCGGACGAATTCCCGGAGTTTCCCGACCGCGCCGCCGCGCGCGAGCAGATGCGCATCTCAACGAAGCAGACGGTCGTTGCCATCCTTCCGGGCAGCCGCCAAAGCGAAGTCCGGGAGATGGGGGAATTGTTCATTGCGACGGCCCGGCTGGTGGCGGAACAGATTCCGGACGTACATTTTCTGGCGCCGCTGGTAAGCCGCGAGACACGCAATATCTTCGAAGAGGCGATTTATCGTCAGCAGGCCGAAGGCTTGCCGATTACGATTCTGTTTGGCCATGCCCACATGGCGATGGTCGCGGCCGACGCGATCCTGGTTGCATCCGGGACCGCCACGCTCGAGGCGGCCTTGCTCAAACGCCCCATGGTCATCAGCTACAAAATGCCGCGAATCTCCGCCTGGATCATGCGGCGCAAGGCACGCGTTCCCTATGCCGGGTTGCCGAATATCCTGGCCGGCGAGTTCGTCGTCCCGGAGCTTCTGCAGGAGGACGCCACCGCGGAGAACCTCGCGCAGGCGTTATGCAACCAGTTGCAGGACAAAGAGGTGCGTAACAGACTGGAAAAGAGGTTCCTGGCAATCCACCGCTCGCTCAGGCAGGGCAACGCCCTGCGCGCCGTGGAAGCCATCCTGCCGCTGCTCAATACGGTTCGTGCGCCAGCGAGTCCCGCCCCGGCGCAGACCGCGCAGAGCCTGCGCGCGTGACGTCCGGCTTGCTCGTCTGCGGAGTGGACGAGGCGGGCCGGGGGCCGCTGGCGGGCCCGGTGTTCGCCGCCTGCGTCATCTTGCGTCAGGACGATCCGATCGCCGGTTTGGCCGATTCAAAAGCGTTGTCGCCAGGATGCCGCGAGCGGCTTGCGCTGCAGATCCGCAGCCGCGCGCGCGGCTGGGCGGTGGCCAGCGCATCGGTGGAAGAAATCGACCGCCTCAATATCCTCAAGGCGAGCCTGCTTGCCATGAAGCGGGCGGTGGAGCAACTGGACATCGCGCCGCACGAGGTGCTGGTCGACGGACTGCATTGTCCGGACCTGAGTTTTCCGGTGCGGGCAATCGTCGATGGCGATGCGCAGGTGGCGGAAATTTCGGCGGCCTCGATTCTTGCCAAAGTCGCGCGCGACGCGCTGATGGTGGAGTTGCATGCGCTTTATCCGGATTACGGCTTTGCCCGTCACAAGGGTTACGGCACACGCCAGCATCTGGATGCCTTGCGCCGGTTCGGTGTCTGCCCCATCCACCGGCGCAGCTTCGCACCGGTGCGCAACTTGCTGACACCCACCTCAGCCCAGCCCTCTCCCCCCTGAAGGCGGAGAGGGAAAATTAGATGCAATCGGGCGACCTCACGGTCGCCCGATTCTTTTTCCACTCCTTCTCCGCTGCGGGGAGAGGGCTGGGGTGAGGTGGGTCAGTAAACGTGGCGTTGCAGATTGGCCTTCTGCAGGATAGTCGTCGCCAATTCCTCGATCGAACGCGTCGTCGTATCGAGGATGGAAATGCCCTCCGCCCGCATCAGCAGCTCGGCCTCGCGGATTTCGTATTCGCAATTCTCCAGGCTCGAATAAGTACTGCTGGGCCGCCGCTCGTGGCGGATGCGCTGCAACCTGTCAGCGCGAATGGTCAGTCCGAACATCTTCCCGCGGTAGTCATTCAGCGCGGCGGGCAGCTTCTTTGCCGCAAAGTCCTCCGGGACCAGCGGATAGTTCGCCGCGCGAATGCCGAATTGCAATGCCATGTACAGGCAGGTTGGCGTCTTGCCGCAGCGGGAGACGCCTACCAGAATGACATCGGCCTCGTCGAGTTCCTTGGTGGTCTGCCCGTCATCGTGGGACAGCGCAAAGTTCACCGCCTCAATGCGGTTGAAATAGGAATTATTGTTGCGCACGCTGTGCGATCGGCCTACGGTATGCGAGGACTTCACGCCCAGTTCCGCTTCCATCGGTGCGATGAATGCCTGGAAACAGTCAATGTAGAACCCGTTTGCCGACTGGATGATGGCGCTGAGGTTCTTGTCCACCAGCGTGCTGAATATCAACGGACGGTTGCCGTCCCTGCTGGCTGTCTGATCGATCCGGCGCGCGGTTTCAAGCGCT
Organism: Betaproteobacteria bacterium; assembly: GCA_039931685.1. Taxonomy (GTDB): domain Bacteria; phylum Pseudomonadota; class Gammaproteobacteria; order Burkholderiales; family JACQAP01; genus JACQAP01. The sequence goes on from JBDTRK010000010.1 coordinate 45,102, forward strand.
TTTTCTTCGGAATCGACGAAGGGCAGCGTGATTTCCATGAATACGACGTGCTCGAACTGGGTGAGCAGGCTGTGCCCGAGCATTTCCGCGGTGATGCCGGTGCGGTCGGAGATGAAGAAGGCGGTCCGGTCTGACGTCATGTTGTGATGCACAAGGATGGCTTACGTCGGTAAAATAACATTTTTCCCCCCTGATCGCGGACAATCGAATGAGCCAGAAGCAATATGTCGTTTCCTTCGAACAATTGCGCATGACTGACGTGGAGAGCGTCGGCGGCAAGAATGCCTCCCTGGGGGAAATGATCAGTCAGCTGACCAGCGCCGGCGTACGCGTGCCGGGCGGGTTCGCCACGACGGCACAGGCCTATCGTGATTTTCTGGCGGCCGGCGGCCTCGCCACGAAAATTGAACAGGCGCTGTCGAAACTGGACATCGAGAATGTCACCGCACTGGCGGATGTCGGCGGGCAGATCCGCCGGTGGATCCTGGAAGCGCCTCTTCCGGCCGCGCTGGAAGCGGACGTCGCTTCCGCCTACCAATCGCTGGTCAAGGAGCAGGGCGAGGCGGCCACGTTCGCGGTGCGTTCTTCGGCGACTGCGGAAGACCTGCCTGATGCCTCCTTCGCCGGCCAGCAGGAGACCTTCCTGAACATCCACGGGCTGGATAACGTGCTGCTGGCGATCCGCCACGTATTCGCCTCGCTTTACAACGATCGCGCCATTTCCTACCGCGTCCACCAGGGATTCGCCCACTCGGACGTCGCGCTCTCGGCGGGGGTGCAGCGCATGGTTCGCAGCGACAAGGGCGCCGCCGGCGTACTCTTTACGCTCGATACCGAGTCCGGTTTCGACAAAGTGGTGTTTATTACCTCCGCTTACGGACTGGGCGAAACGGTGGTGCAAGGGCAGGTCAATCCCGACGAGTTCTATGTCTACAAGCCGGCGCTGGCCGCCGGCCGTCCGGCGATCCTGCGCCGCAACCTGGGCACAAAGGCATTGCGTATGGTATTCACCGACAATCGCGCCGCGGGCCGATCGGTGCAGACGCTGGATGTTCCCGAAGCGGAGCAACGGCGCTTCTCAATCACCGATGCCGAAGTAGAGGAACTCGCCCGCTACGCGATGACGATCGAGAAACATTACGGCCGTCCGATGGACGTCGAATGGGGTCGGGATGGCGTGGATGCCAAGCTCTACATCCTGCAGGCGCGGCCGGAAACGGTGAAGGCAAGGGAGGAGACGCAGGAGCGCTTTCGCCTGCGCAAGCGCGGAGATGTATTGGTCACCGGGCGTGCCATCGGCAACCGCATTGGAACCGGCACGGTGCGGCTGGTAAAGAATGCCTCCGAAATGAGCAGGGTCAAGTCGGGAGACGTGCTGGTCACCGACATGACCGATCCCGACTGGGAGCCGGTCATGAAGAAGGCGTCGGCGATCGTGACAAACCGCGGCGGGCGTACCTGCCATGCCGCGATCATCGCGCGCGAACTCGGCATTCCCGCCGTGGTTGGCTGCGGGGATGCCACAGCGAAACTTGCCGAAGGCGATCGCGTGACAGTGTCCTGCGCGGAGGGCGATACCGGTTATGTGTATCAGGGCATCCTCGATGTGGAAGTGCTGCACATTCAACTCGACAAGCTGCCGGACATCCCGGTCAAGATCAGCATGAATGTCGGCAATCCCGAGCTGGCTTTCGATTTCCAGCGCCTGCCCAATGCCGGCATCGGCCTGGCGCGGCTGGAATTTATCATCGCGCGCATGATCGGCGTGCATCCGAAGGCGGCGTTGGGTTACGCCAGGCTCAAGCCGGATCTCAAAGCGGCGATTGACACGCACTGCGCCGGTTATGCGGATCCGGTCGCGTTTTACGTCGACAAGCTCACCGAGGGCGTCGCCACCCTCGGCGCCGCCTTCTTTCCCAAACCGGTCATCGTGCGCCTGTCGGACTTCAAGTCCAACGAGTACTCCAGCCTGACCGGCGGCAAGCAGTACGAGCCGGTGGAGGAGAATCCGATGCTCGGCTTCCGCGGTGCGTCGCGCTACATATCAGACTCGTTCCGGGACTGTTTCGAGCTGGAGTGTCGCGCGCTGAAAAGGGTGCGCGACGAAATGGGCCTGACCAACGTGGAAATCATGGTGCCGTTCGTGCGTACCGTGGGTGAAGCTGCGCAGGTCATCGAACTGCTCAGGAGCAACGGCCTGGAGCGAGGCAAGAATGGCCTGCGCGTGATCATGATGTGCGAGATTCCGTCGAATGCCATCCTGGCGGACCAGTTCCTGCAGCATTTCGACGGCTTCTCAATCGGCTCAAACGACATGACGCAGCTTACGCTCGGCCTGGACCGGGATTCAGGCATTGTCGCTGGCCAGTTCGACGAGCGCGACCCCGCGGTCAAGGCGATGTTGTCGATGGCGATCCAGGCCTGCCGCAAGGCCGGCAAATACGTCGGCATTTGCGGACAGGGTCCGTCGGACCATCCCGACCTCGCCGAGT
>JBDTRK010000011.1:0-46278 GCA_039931685.1 Betaproteobacteria bacterium
GATCCAGGCGCGGGACTGGCGCACCTATCGGGACCAATTGGCGGCGTCTGCGGGTCAGGCCCCCGCGCCTGACGAGCCGGCGCAGCAGTCTGCCGCCGGGCAAGTGGGTGCGAGCGTCGAGGACAAGGCTGGGGCCGCGAAAGAGCAGCCCAAGGAAGTCCTGAAATTGTCGAAGAACGAACCGGCCGGTGCAAGCGCCCAAGCCTCGGCTCGTGTACGCGCTCTGGAGGAAGAAGTTGTCGCTCGCGACAAGGCCGTCAAGGAGTCCGCCGAACGCGTTGCCAAGCTGGAAAAGCAGATCAAGGATTTGCAGTCGCTGCTGGAAATGAAGAGCAAAGGCATGGCGGAGTTGCAAAAGCCTGCTGCCACGCCGCCAGCCGCTGCTGTTGCCCCCGGAGCGGCACCGAAACCCGCAACAACCGCGCCGGTCGACCAGGCGCCTGCCGCGCCGATGCCTGAGGTTAAGCCGGCAACCGCCGTGCCGGTCACCCCCGCGCCTGCCCCGCCGAAGAGCGAGGCCGCGCCGGCGCCTGCGCAACCCGCGCCGGTGCAGCCGAAGCCGGCGCCCGTAAAAACCGCCCCGATTCCGGCCCCCGCACCGAGCCTGATGGATCAGGTGCTTGACCAGCCGGCTTACCTTGGGGCGGCGATCGGTGTGTTGATCATCATCGGTGCGCTGGCTGTGCGTGCTGTCAAGCGCCGGCGCGAATCGAAATCCGACTCCGAAGAATCTGGCCCTGCGAGGGTATTCGCGGAAAGCCCGGGCGTTGCGTCTCTCGAAGCGGCCCGCGTTGCAGGTAATGCCGATGCCGGTCTGGCTGCGGAAAAGCAGTCCTCCGACGAAGTTGATCCAGTTGCTGAAGCGGAAATCTTTCTTGCCTATGGCCGTGACGCGCAGGCTGAGGAGTTGCTCAAGGAGGCATTGGAGCGCTCTCCGAACCGCCATGACGTCCATCTCAAATTGCTGCAAATTTACGCCAACCGCAGGGACGCCAAGTCCTTCGAGAAAGTAGCGCGCGAATTGCAGCAGGCCACTGGCGGCGCAGGCGATATTTGGGACCAGGCGGTGGTGCTCGGATATCAGATCGATCCGAACAACGCGCGTTATGCCGCTGGAAAATCTGCGGCCGGTGCGGCGGCTGTGGCGACCGCGGCTGCGGTGACATCTGCCGGTGCCGAAAACGTGGACTTCAATATCGGGGGTTCGGAAGATTCCCAGGCCACGACCACCGATATCGATCTGGGCGAGATGGGCAGCCCGATGGAACGCACCGGAATCTTCGATCCGGCCGCCGAGCCGGCGCACGACTCGACGGTCTCGTTCGATGCAGCGGCAGCGCCGGCCATGGATTTCGACGTGGATCTGCCGGCTGTCGAGCCGTCCGCGCCCGAACCGCAGACCACGAGCACCTCGTCGGGGCTGGACTTCGAAATCGACTTGAATGCACTCACATCTTCCCCTGCGGCGGATTCTGCACATGACCCGGCTGCCGGCGGCCTGGATTTCGACATGAGCGGCTTGTCCGCGGATGCGCCGGCCGAGCCGCAGATGGAAGTCAGCCAGGCAAGGCCGGAGCTCGATTTGTCCGGCATCAGCCTGGATCTTGGCACGGAAACGGCGCCCGCGATCTCGCCGACCGGCAAGGACGACCACTGGTATGACGTGCAGACCAAGTTCGACCTGGCCAAAGCCTATCAAGAGATGGGCGACAAGGACGGTGCACGCGAAATCCTCAGGGAGGTTCTGCAAGAGGGTGACGCCGAACAGAAAATCGCCGCCCAGTCGGTCCTTACCAGCCTGGAATCCTGAGCTTCAGTCCGGCGGGGCAATGTGCCGCCGCCGCTTGCTGCACAATCCTCGTTATCCTGTAAGTCGCAGCGCCATGCTGTGAACCGATCCCCATGCGGAGCCTGGCTTGAGAATTGTCCTCGGTGTGGAATACGATGGCAGCGCCTTCTGCGGCTGGCAGTCCCAGCCGCAGGCGTGTGCAGTCCAGGACGCTCTGGACCGGGCGCTGGCCGAAATTGCCGGCGAACGCATCGTCAGCGTATGTGCAGGGCGCACGGATGCCGGTGTGCATGCCCTGGCTCAGGTAGTGCATTTCGATACACTTGCGGAGCGCCCGCTCAGCGCCTGGATCCGCGGGACAAACGCGTTACTGCCGGAAACTGTGGCGGTAAACTGGGCCAGGCAGGTTGCGCCGGAGTTCCATGCGCGCTTCAGCGCCACCGGTCGACGCTACGTCTATTGTCTGCTCAACCGGCCGCAGCGCGCTGGGCTCATGCACAGCCGTGTCGGCTGGTTTCATCAGACTCTCGATGTCGATGCCATGCGGCGGGCGGTGCGCTGCCTGATCGGGGAGCATGATTTCAGCGCCTTCCGCGCCGCGGAGTGCCAGGCCAAAACTCCGGTTAAAGTGATGCGCGAATTGCAGATAACCCGGCGTGGTGAAATTATCCGGTTCGAATTTGCCGCGGATGCTTTCCTGCAGCACATGGTGCGCAACATCGTCGGTAGCCTGGTATATATCGGCTGCGGCCGCCAGCCGGTCGAATGGCTCGAAGAACTGCTGCAGGCGCGGGATCGCACGCGCGCCGCGCCGACCTTCTCGCCGGCCGGCCTGTACCTGTCAGCGGTGGAATATGACCCGATATGGGCGTTACCGCCGCTGCCGCGCGTCGAGCCCATCGAAGATGCAATGCTCGCAGGTAACTGACTGACCAGGCCATGGCGACTGCCGTCAAAATTTGCGGGATCACCCGTGTCGAAGATGCGCTTGCCGCAGCGCATGCCGGAGCGCACGCAGTAGGGCTGATTTTCTACGCGGGCAGCCCGCGCCTGGTCGCTTGCGAACGCGCTCGCCGGATCGTTGACGCCCTGCCGGCGTTTGTCACGCCAGTGGCCCTGTTCGTGGATGCCAGCGCGGTGGAGGTGGAGCAGGTAATCCGCGAAGTCCGCCCGCAACTGCTGCAGTTTCACGGCAACGAGACCGTGCAATTCTGTGAAAGCTTCGGCAAGCCTTACATCAAGGCGGCAAAGGTCCGGCCCGGGGTGGATTTGTTACAATACGCGCGCCGTTATCCGAGCGCGAAAGGGTTGCTGCTCGACGCATTCGTGGATGGCAGCTATGGCGGTACGGGATCAACCTTCGATTGGGCGCTGATCCCGGATCAACTTCCCCTGCCGCTGATACTGGCGGGTGGCCTGCATCAAGACAATGTCGCCGACGCAATACGCCGGGTTCGCCCGTGGGCAGTCGACGTCAGCAGTGGTGTAGAAACGGCAAAAGGAATCAAGGACGCGGACAAGATTGCCGCGTTTATACGAGGAGCGAGAAATGCAGATGTATGAGGCGCTGAAAGCCTACAACCTTCCCGATGCGAAAGGCCATTTTGGTCCCTATGGCGGCGTGTTCGTCGCCGAAACGCTGATCCACGCGCTCGATGAACTGCGCATGCAGTACGACCAGATGCGCAACGATCCGGCATTCATCGAGGAGTTCGAATCCGAACTCAAGCACTACGTCGGTCGCCCAAGTCCTGTCTATCACGCGAAGCGCCTGTCGCAGCATTGCGGTGGCGCGCAGATCTGGCTTAAGCGCGAAGATCTAAATCACACCGGCGCGCACAAGATCAACAACACCATCGGACAGGCCTTGCTCGCCAGACGCATGGGCAAAAAACGCATCATCGCGGAAACCGGAGCGGGGCAGCACGGTGTGGCATCCGCCACTGTGGCCGCGCGCTTTGGCATGGAATGCGTGGTCTATATGGGCTCGGAAGATATCAAGCGCCAATCGACGAACGTTTTCCGCATGAAGTTGCTCGGTGCCACCGTGGTGCCGGTCGAGAGCGGTTCGAAAACCCTGAAGGACGCGCTCAATGAAGCCATGCGCGACTGGGTCACCAATGTCGAAGGCACCTTCTACATCATTGGTACGGTCGCCGGCCCGCATCCCTACCCGATGATGGTGCGCGATTTCAACGCCGTGGTGGGCCGGGAACTGCGCACGCAGATGCCCGAGGAAATCGGGCGCCAGCCCGACGCTATTCTCGCCTGCGTGGGCGGCGGCTCAAATGCAATCGGCGCGTTTTACCCCTACATCGAAGACAAAGACGTGCGGCTGATCGGCGTGGAAGCGGGCGGGCTTGGACTGGCGTCGGGCAAGCATGCCGCCACCCTGTGCGCTGGCAAGCCAGGCGTTTTGCACGGCAATCGTACTTATCTCATCCAGGATGAAGACGGGCAAATCATCGAGACACATTCCATCTCGGCAGGCCTGGACTATCCCGGTGTCGGTCCGGAGCACGCCTGGCTAAAGGATTCCGGCCGCGCAGAGTACGTTGCTATTACCGACGATGAAGCGCTCGATGCCTTTCACGCTTTGACCCGCATGGAGGGCATCATGCCGGCACTGGAGTCGGCGCATGCGGTTGCCCACGCGATGAAGCTGGCGCCGTCCCTGTCCAAGGACAAGGTGCTGCTTGTGAATTTGTCCGGCCGCGGCGACAAGGATATGAATACTGTCGCCGAACGTTCAGGCCTGAAGCTTTAGTAGCGGCAACTGCTTTTACTCGACTTTCGCACCTCATCCCTAGTCCTCGGAACATGTCGCGCATCCCCGATACATTCAAGAAGCTGCAGGCGCAAAAGAAAAAAGCGCTGATCCCATTCGTTACGGCTGGCGATCCCGGGCCCGCCATGACCGTGCCGATCATGCGCGCGATGGTTGCCGCCGGCGCCGATATTGTCGAACTGGGGGTACCGTTTTCCGATCCGATGGCCGATGGTCCGACCATCCAGCGCTCCAGCGAGCGCGCGCTCAAGCACCATGTCGGGTTGAAAGACGTGCTCGGATACGTGCGCGAGTTCCGATCCACAGACACGATCACGCCGGTGGTCTTGATGGGTTATGCCAATCCGATCGAGGCGATGGGTTATGAATCCTTTGCCGCTGCTGCGGCACAGGCGGGCGTGGACGGCGTGCTGGTGGTCGACTATCCACCGGAAGAGAGCAAGGCGCTGGTGGAGCTGTTGGCCAAGCGCGGCATCGATTCGATTTTCCTGCTGTCGCCCACGTCGGAAGACACGCGCATTCGTGAAGTCGGCCGCATGGCGAGCGGATACATCTACTATGTGTCGCTCAAGGGTGTGACCGGCGCGGCCAATATCGACCTGGAGGACGTGGCGGCAAAGCTGCCGCAGATCCGCTCCCATATCAAGCTGCCCATCGGCGTGGGCTTCGGCATTCGCGATGCGCAGACCGCCAGGGCGATTGCGTCCATAGCGGATGCGGTGGTCATCGGAAGCCGGCTCGTGCAGGAGATAGAATCTTCCAGCCCCGACCAGCTGATCGGCAACCTGTCGACCCTGCTTGGGGGCATCCGTACGGCGATGGACGAGGTTTGATGAGCGAAGGCGCAGCGCGTATGCAGGACATCGCGGCCGTGCCGGATGCGCAGGTTGTACCGTGTTCGTGAGCCACTTGAGGACACCTGAATGAGCTGGTTGCAGAAACTGCTTCCGCCGAAGATCAAGCGCACCGCGGGCGCCGTCAGGAAGGCGGTGCCCGAAGGGCTGTGGAGCAAATGTGAAGTCTGCGAAACGGTGCTCTACCGGGCCGACCTCGACAAGAATCTGAATGTCTGTCCGAAATGCGGACACCACAATCGCCTGACGGCGCGCGAACGCATCGAACTCACCCTCGATCCCGAAGGCCAGTTCGAAATCGGCGCGGAAGTCGAGCCGGTCGACTTTCTGAAATTCGTCGATAGCAAGCGCTACACCGAGCGCCTCGATCTGGCCCAGGCCGAAACCGGGGAGGAGGATGCCCTGGTGGTCGTGCAGGGGTCTATCAAGAACGTACCCGTGATTGTGGCCGCATTCGAGTTCCGCTTTCTGGGGGGCTCGATGGGTTCAGTGGTCGGCGAGCGATTCGTGCGCGGAGTGCAAGGTTGCTGCGAGCAGAATCTGCCGTTCGTGTGTTTCACGGCCAGTGGCGGGGCGCGCATGCAGGAAGGCTTGATGTCCCTGATGCAGATGTCGAAAACCACGGCCGCGCTGACGCAGCTGGCGCGCGCGCGACTTCCCTTCATTTCCGTCCTGACCGATCCGACCATGGGTGGTGTTTCGGCCAGTTTTGCTTTTCTGGGCGACGTCGTGATCGCGGAACCCAATGCGCTGATCGGTTTCGCCGGACCCCGTGTAATCGAGCAGACGGTGCGCCAGACGCTGCCGGAAGGTTTCCAGCGGGCCGAATTCCTGCTCGAGCATGGCGCCATCGACATGATCCTCGACCGCAGGCAGATGCGCGACAAGCTGGTCGGCCTGATCACGCTTCTGATGCGCGCGCCCGCGGCTTAGCGCGCCGCCCGGCGTCTCGCCCGGGCCGCCGTCCATCCGACCCCGGACCATACGACGTTGCCGCAGTCGCTATCTGAGTGGCTTGACTATCTCGAACGCATCCATCCCTCGGCCATCGACATGGGCTTGGAGCGCGTGTCGGCGGTGCGCGGCCGGCTTGCCCTGCACTGCGATTTTCCCATCATCACGGTGGGCGGCACGAACGGCAAGGGATCCGTGTGCGCGATGCTCGAAGCCATTCTCTCCTGCGCAGGCTATCGCGTCGGAATGTATTCGTCGCCGCATCTGCTGCGCTATGGCGAGCGAATACGCGTTGCGCGGCGCGAGGCGGACGCTGCCGCCCTGGTTCAGGCATTCGAGCGCGTGGAGGGCGCGCGTGGCGGGCAATCCCTGACGTATTTCGAATTCGGCACCCTGGCGGCACTGGATATTTTCATCCGCGCAAAGCTGGATGTGGCCGTCCTCGAGGTCGGGCTCGGTGGTCGGCTCGACGCGGTAAATGCTTTTGACGCGGATTGCACGGTCGTGACCACCGTGGATCTGGATCATATGGACTACCTCGGGCCCGACCGGGACAGCATTGGCGGCGAGAAGGCTGGAATTTTTCGCGCCGGCGTGCCGGCGGTGTGCGGCGACGAAGATCCTCCCGCTACGCTGACGGCCCGCGCGGCCGGTATTGGCGCACCTCTGATACTGCGTGGGCGCGATTACGGCTACAACGCCGGGCACGGCGACTGGCAATACTGGAGTTTGTCGGGAAAACGTTCCGCCTTGCCCTATCCGGCCCTGCGCGGGACCTACCAGCTTGCCAATGCCGCCACCGCGCTGGCCGCGCTCGATCAGATGAAGAGCAGGTTGCCGGTGGACATGGGCGCCATCCGGCGCGGCCTTGTCGAGATCGACTTGCCCGGGCGCTTCCAGATCATGCCGGGCCGACCCATGGTGATCCTCGACGTCGGCCATAATCCGCATGCGGCGCGCGGGCTCTCCGAGAGCCTGCGTGCATTGCCGACAGGCGGCCGCATGATTGCCGTATTTGCAATGCTTAAGGACAAGGATGTTGCAGGGGTGGCGCAAGCATTGAAGGGTCAGGTTGACGAGTGGCTGATCGCTGCGTTGCCTGGCGTGCGCGGCGCCAGCGCAGGGCGCATCGCACAGGCATTGGGCTCAATTGGCGTCAGTGCGCCCGTCACGCGTTTCGATTCCCCGGCCGAGGCCTATCAATGCGCGCTCAGGTTAGCCGGACAAAATGATAAAATTTTGGTGTTCGGTTCCTTCTTCACTGTCGGAGCGGTAATGCAGGCTCGAGGGTGAGCGTGCTGCCGAACCGCGCAATTCATCGGTCCGCATAATATTCATGGCGAAAACGACAATCAGCGACGACGAGCTTCAGCTCAAGAAACGTGCACGCCGACGGTTGGTCGGGGCGGCAGCCCTGGTCTTGCTGATCGTTGTTTTCCTGCCGATGATCCTCGACAGCGAGCCCAAGCCGCTGAACCAGGATATCTCGATCACCATCCCGCCCATTCCAAAGCTGGAGCCGGTACCGCCGATTTCCGCGCCGACGCCGCCCGCATCAGCGCATGTGGCTGGCATGCCCGAAGGGCCGGCGCCGGTCCAGGCCGAAGCTGCACCGGCCATCGAGCCGAAGCCGGAGATGCCCAAAAGCGAAGCTTCCAGGCAGGAAACCAGGACGGCACCGAAACCCGTCCAGAAGCGCGAGGTCAAACCCGCCGCTGCGAACCATGCGCCCGCCGGCGACGAAAGCTTCGTCGTCCAGCTCGGCGCGTTCTCCAACGCGGCCAATGCAAGGGCGCTGCAAAAGAAATTGCAGGATAACAAGTTCAAGGCTTATACCGAGCTCGTCAAGAACGCAGGCGGTGACCGCACTCGCGTGCGCGTCGGCCCGTATGGGTCACGCGAGGCCGCCGAGAAAGCGCGCGATCGGTTGAAATCGATGAAACTCATCATCGGCGAAGCGGCCGTCGTACGCGGGGATTGACGGTCGGTGACCGGTCGATGCCGAGCGTGCTCTTGCAATTTTCGTCGTCGATCTCCATGTTGGCGATTCGTGCGGGGGAGCCGCGAGGCCGATGACGGCATTCGACCTCATCGCGGCCGGTGTGATTGCGGTCTCAGTGGGGTTCGGTATCTGGCGCGGCCTTGTGCGCGAAGTGCTGGCACTGCTGTCGTGGATTGCGGCCTTCTGGTTGGCGCGCCTTTTCGCTGCCGTTGTAGCTGGCTGGTTTCCGGCCTCCTGGAGCCACCAGGGTTTGCGCATTGCGCTCGGTTTCATTGCTGTCATGCTGGTCAGCGTGCTGGTGCTGAGCCTGCTGTCCCAGCTGGTCGTGCGGCTGGTCAAGGTTGCAGGATTGACCGCATCGGACCGTATGCTCGGTGCGGTATTTGGCGCAGCACGCGGTGTGTTGATCGTCGTGATTCTGGTATTGCTTGGCGGCATGACCTCGGAGCCGCGCGAACCTTACTGGCGCAATGCCTTATTGTCCAAGCCGCTGCAGAGAATCGCGGCGTGGACAATCCCCTGGCTTCCGGAGGACATTGCGCGGCGGGTGAGCTTCGAATGACATATACTTTCGCCTGCAAATTGCCGGCTGCCGGGCCGGTGTAAATGGGCGTGGAGAACTGAGCCATGTGTGGAATCCTCGGCGTGGTAGCCAAGACACCGGTCAACCAGCTGCTATACGACGGGCTGCTGGTCTTGCAACACCGTGGCCAGGATGCGGCGGGCATCGTCACGGCAGACGGCAGCAAGTTTCAGATGCACAAGGGCGGCGGGTTGGTGCGGGACGTTTTCCGCACCCGCGACATGCGCCACCTGGTCGGCAACATGGGCATCGCACACTGCCGCTACCCGACCGCCGGGTCGGCTACTTCCTTCGCCGAAGCCCAGCCCTTGTACGTCAATTCGCCGTTTGGCATCGTGCTCGGCCACAATGGCAATCTCACCAATGCCGAGCAGTTGAAGCGCGATCTCTTCTTGCAGGATCAGCGCCACGTCAATACCAATTCCGATTCGGAAGTGCTGCTAAACGTACTGGCGCACGAACTGCAGGAAGCCGCCACAGGCTACCAGCTCGATCCCCCGGCCATTTTCCGCGCCGTCGCCGGCGTGCATCGCCGCTGTCGCGGCGCCTATGCGGTGGTGGCGATGATCGCCGGCTACGGCCTGCTCGCGTTCCGTGACCCCCACGGTATCCGCCCGCTCGTCGTGGGTGAGATAAAGACCGATAAAGGGGCCGAATATCTGGTTGCATCGGAGAGCGTGGCGCTCGACACCCTGGGATTCGATCTGGTGCGCGACGTCGAGCCGGGCGAGGCGATATTCATCGACCAGGAGAGCAATTTCTACAGCCGTCAATGCGCGGCCAACCCGCAGCACAATCCCTGCATTTTCGAGTTTGTCTATCTGGCGCGCCCCGATTCGGTCATAGACGGCATTTCTGTCTACGAATCGCGCATGCGCATGGGCAAAAGTCTGGCGGACAAGATCAGGCGCGATCACGCCGATCTTGCCATTGACGTCGTGATTCCGATTCCGGATTCCAGCCGTCCATCGGCAATGGAGCTGGCCGATAAGCTCGGTTTGCCTTATCGGGAAGGTTTCATCAAGAACCGCTACATAGGCCGCACCTTCATCATGCCCGGCCATGAGGTGCGCAGAAAATCCGTAAGGCAGAAACTCAATGCAATCGGCATGGAATTCAAGGGTAGAAACGTCTTGCTGGTGGACGATTCGATCGTGCGCGGCACGACCAGTCGCGAGATTGTGCAGATGGCCCGCGATGCCGGAGCGCTTAAGGTTTACTTCGCTTCCGCCGCCCCGCCGGTGCGTTTTCCGAACGTGTACGGTATCGACATGCCAACGTCACGTGAGCTGATTGCCACCGGCCGCAGTGACGAGGAAATTGCGCGCGAGATCGGCGCCGACAGGCTGATTTACCAGGACCTGGATGCGTTGGTGGATGACGTAAGTTCGGTGAATCCGGACGTAACCCGATTCGAGACGTCGTGTTTCAACGGTCTATACGTGACCGGCGACATCACTGCGGAATATCTGGCTGGCGTCGAGGCGCAGCGCAACGACGACGAGTTGGCGAAAGGCGACGCCAATATCACGCAGCTTGATTTGAACCTCGCCACCGCCGAATAGATCTGCCCGCATTGCCGGTACCCGCAATTGACAGTCTCGGGTGCCCGGAGTAGCTTGTAGTCTTCGCGCCGATTTGACGACAGCTTGCGGGCGCGTAACAAATACTGCTAAAGCGCGCGTCGAAATCCGGACCCGCTTGGCAACAGCTCAGGCGGGTTTTTATTTGTCATGACGAAACCGACGTTACATGTGGATGAGGCAATGAGGTGGGATGAGCTGGAACCCGAGACGCTGGCGGTGCGCGCTGGCATCCACCGCAGCCAGTTCAACGAGCATTCCGAGGCGTTGTATCTGACTTCGAGCTTCGTGTTCAAAAACGCAGCGGAGGCTGCGGCGCGTTTTTCGGGCGAAGACCCGGGCATGGTGTATTCGCGTTACACCAATCCGACGGTAGCCGCCTTTCAGGAGCGCCTCGCCGCGCTCGAGGGCGCGCAGTGCTGCATCGCCACCGCCTCAGGGATGTCGGCGATCCTGTCCTGCGTCATGGGGTTGATGAAGGGCGGCGAGCACATCGTCGCGTCGCAAAGCATCTTCGGCGCCACTGTCCAATTATTCAGCAACATCCTGAAACGCTTCGGTGTGGAAACCACTTTCGTATCGGCGACCGACGCGGCGCAATGGGAGCGCGCCATACAGCCAAATACGCGCATGCTGTTTTTGGAGACACCCTCCAATCCTCTCACCGAAATTTCCGACATTCCTGCACTGGCGGAGCTGGCGCGCGCTCGCGGCGCACTGCTGGTCGTCGACAACTGTTTTTGTACGCCAATCTTGCAGCGCCCGCTCGACCTTGGCGCCGACATCGTCATACATTCGGCAACCAAATATCTCGATGGCCAGGGCAGGGTACTGGGTGGCGCGGTGCTGGGCCGGCGCGACGTGATCTTCGAGGGACTGAACGGCTTTCTGCGCAGCGGGGGACCGACGCTTTCGCCGTTCAATGCATGGGTGATCCTGAAGGGGCTGGAAACGCTCGGGTTGCGCATGCGCGCCCATTCGCAAACGGCGCTCGAACTGGCGCGCTGGCTCGAAGATCATCCCAGGGTGGAGCGCGTCTACTATCCCGGCTTGGCGTCGCATCCGCAGCACGATCTGGCGACGCGCCAGCAGAAAGCGGGTGGTGGCATCGTGTCTTTTGACGTAAAGGGAGGGCGCGAGGCGGCATGGAAGGTCATCGATGCGACGCAGATGATCTCGATCACGGCAAATCTCGGCGACGCCAAGAGCACGATCACGCACCCGGCCAGCACTACGCACGGACGCCTGTCTGCGCAGGCGCGCAATGCCGCCGGCATTGGGGACGGTTTGCTGCGCCTAGCGGCCGGGCTGGAAGCTGCGGCCGACATCAAGGCCGACCTGGCGCGTGGTTTGTCGAAACTGTGACCGGTTGCTTCGTGCGAATGGTCGAAATGCAAGCTCAGGTAAGGGACTGAACCCGGCAGCCTTTGGCATCGCACAGCAGGCAGGAGCCCTGCTCATACCAGTCCGCCAATACCCAGCGCTCACAGTCATGGCCGTCGACCTCATGCTGATGCCGCGCTGGCCGGTGTGTGTGGCCGTGAATCAAACGCGCGTAGCCGTGGGCCCGAAATGCGTCGTCCACGGAAGCCGGGGCAACGTCCATGATGGTCATGTCCTTGACCTGTTTCGATTGCTCGCTTTTGCCCCGCACTTCCCTTGCCATGCGTATGCGTTCCTCCAGGGGCTTGGCGAGGAAGGCCAGCTGCCAAGCGGGATTGCGCACCATGGCGCGAAATTTCTGGTACTCGACATCGTCGCTGCACAACGTATCGCCGTGCATCAGCAGGGTGCGCGTTCCGTGTAAATCGACCACCGTCGAGTCGGGCAGCAACTTCATGCCGCTCGCCGCCGCAAAGCGCTCGCCGAGCAGGAAGTCACGGTTGCCATGCATGAAGTAGACCGCTACACCGTGCCCGGCCAGGGCGTGAAGCGCCCGTGCGACATCCTGCGCAAACGGCTGTGTCAGCCCTTCGTCACCAATCCAGTACTCAAATAGGTCGCCGAGCACATAGAGTGCATCGGCAGCGGGCGCGGTTTCGCGCAGGAAGCGCAATAGGCTCGCCGTTGCCCCCGGCGTATCCGGTGAAAGATGCAGATCCGAAATGAAAAGCGTATGGGGCATCAGGATTGCCGGGATACGAGACAGAAAAGCCCGGCTTGCGCCGGCGAATATCCGCAGATCAGACGATCTGCGCTTTTTCGATGAGGACATCCTCCGCTGGCACGTCCTGGTGGAAGCCGCGATTGCCGGTGGGGACCGCCTTGATTTTGTCGATCACTTCGCGTCCTTCCACGACTTTTCCAAATACGCAGTAACCGAAACCGTCCGCGCTGGCGGTGCGAAAATTCAGGAAATTATTGTTCACTACATTGAAGAAAAATTGCGCTGTTGCCGAATGCGGATCCGATGTGCGCGCCATCGCCACCGTGTACGCATCGTTCTTGAGACCGTTGCCGGCCTCGTTCTGGATCGCGGCGCGGACCGGTTTCTGTTTCATGCCCGGCTCGAAGCCGCCGCCCTGCACCATGAATCCGTTGATCACGCGATGAAATACGGTGTTGTCGTAAAAGCCATCGCGCACGTATTGAAGGAAGTTTTCCGTGGTTGCGGGTGCCTTTTCGATATCGATTTCAATGACGACGTCGCCCATCGACGTCTGCAGTTTGACTTTGCTCACTTTGCCTCCACCAGTTTTATTCCTTCGATTACCACTTGCTGCTGCGGTACATCCTGCGGGAAAGGGCCGCCTGCACCCGTGGGCAACCTGGCGATCTTCTCGACGACATCCATCCCCTTGAGCACCTTGCCGAATACGGTGTAGCCGTAGCCGCGCACGGTCGGCGCCGAATAATTGAGGAACGCGTTGTCGGTGAGATTGATGAAAAATTGCGCCGTCGCAGAATTCGGATTCTGCGTGCGAGCCATCGCAATGGTGCCGGTGTCGTTCTTCAATCCGTTGCTCGATTCGATGCCGACCGGATCGCGCGTGGGCTTCTGTTCCATCGTCTTGCTGAAGCCGCCGCCCTGGATCATGAATCCCGGGATGACGCGATGGAAAATGGAGTCCTTGTAGAAGCCAATCTTCACGTATTGCAGGAAATTCTCAACGGTCTTGGGCGCCTTATCGGGATAAAGTTCGACGGTAATCGCGCCGAAATTGGTTTTGATTTCGACTTGCGGATCGGCGGCAAATGCGCCGGTACTCAACAGCAGGGCGCAAACGACGCCCAATAGTTTCTTCATTGCCTATCCTTCGAAGCTGGTTTGAATTTGACTGTGCCCTAGAACCGCTCTTTTCAGTGCCCCCTTGCGGGGTGCGGCCTTCGGACCCGCTTTTTTTACGCCGCACCTTCGAACACGATGCGCCATTTGTTGTTTTCCCTGATCCAATACTGACGCTTCATCATGCGATTGGACAGATTGCTGCTGGTGTAATCCTGCTCGAACGTGGCCACGGCCATTTCCTCCTTGCCGGGGTAGAGCAGCAGCGAGACGCCGGAGACATTGATCTTGATCCAGCTCTTGGCGGAATTGATCTGGTGCTTTTGCGCCGACCACTGTGCCAGGTTCTGCCCGTTGGTCTTGAACGTGCGAGCATAGTGTCGCAGGTAGGCATCGGTGTTGCGGCTTTCCCAGTCGCGCCGCCAGCGCTCGATCGAGGCTGCCAGGTCCGAACGCAGGGATTCGACCTCCGCCGGTTTTGCCCAGTCAATCGAATCAGTAATGACGATCGGGGTGGAGCCAATCTGTAATTTCGCCGCAAGCGTTTCAAGATCCTGGTTGTTCAGCACGATGCAACCGTCGCTGGCACGCGGCGGCCTGCTGTAGGTGTCGCGCGGCGTGCCGTGCAGCCAGATGCCGTGACCGTCGCGGCCGCGCATCTGGTCCCATTCGTTTGGATAGCTGATCGGAAAGGCGCCGCTGCCGTAAAAATCCGTGAGTTTGTCCTTCGGCAGCCGACTGACGACGTGATAGACGCCTACCGGTGTTTTCTTGTCGCCCTCGCGCAGCTTTTCCAGCCCGTTCTTGCCGATCGAGACGTAATAGTCGGCGACATAGCGCGGGACCTTGCCGGTGTTCTCGAAAACGAACAACGTTGACTTGGTCGAGTCTAGCACCAGGGCGAGCTTCTCCTGTGCCGGCAACTGCAGCAGATAGCGCGGCGTCAGTTCGGGCGAAGGTTCGATTTGCGAACGCACCAGGCGCATGCGGGCTTCGTCGCGCAATCCCGCAACCTGCTCGGCGGAGCCGCCGGAAGCATTGCCGATGGAGTTAAGCGGTCGTGCGCGCGCGAGCAGCAGGTCGCCCTTGACCAGTTGCGCGAGACGGAAATTTGGATTGGACAGCAGCAGGCTGTCGATCAAATCGACGGCAGAGGAAAATTTGCTGTCTCGAATGTCGAGCAGAGCGCGGACCAGCATGGCTTCCGGCGAGGATATCCCGCGCGATACCGTTGCCGGCATGATATTCATGGCCCAGGCATAGGAGGCCGCCGCCGCGATGATCGCGACAAGCGCCTGCGCCAGTGTCTGGCGCGAACCTGCCTGAAAACTGCGCGAAGGGCCCTTCACTAGTTCATGCGCTCCTGAACGATCTGCCAACGGTCATTGGTCTTGACCAGCGTGAGGGTTTTGGCGCCCGCGGTGTTCAATGTGCCTGACCTGTATCCTTGGCGGAATTTTACGATTGCGCGGCCGTTGGCATCGAAAGATACCTTGGGCGATCCGACCGTAACCTGAATCGTCTTCGGCCTGACGATACGGTCGCGCCGGGTCGTCTCCCAATTGGCGCGTGCTTCACCGCCCGGCACCTGGAAGGTCGGCGCGTAGTATGAAAGATAAGCATCGACGTCCTTGTTCGACCACGCCTTGGCCCAGCCGTTGACCGCGGCCAGCACGGCATCCGCATCTCCTGTCGCCGCTGCGGCCGCGGGTTTGGTGGTGGCCGCGGGCTTTTCGGCTGGTGCGGGGGTTGCGGCAGCAATTGAAGCCGGGTCTGCCGCTTCCGGCGTTGCCTTGCCGGGCACTACGCTGCCGGAGAACAGATCCTTGATCATCGCCAGCTTGGTCTGCGCGGCGGCATTGCTGCGGTCGAGTCGCAATGCCTTGTCGTAAGCCTCGCTCGCCATCTTGGCGTAGACGTCGCCGAGGTTCTCGTGCGCTATTGCATAACTGGGATGCGTGCGGATCGCCATTTCCAGCGATTTGCGAGCTTTGTCGTACTGACCCTCCGACGCGTATAGGACGGCCAGGTTGTTATAGGGTTCGGGAAGCTCCGGATAATCCTCGGTAAGCGCAGTGAAAACCTTGATCGCGTCCGCAGGCTTGCTCTGCTCGGTCAGGATCAGGCCCTTGAGGAAACGTGCCCGGGCATCGCGCGGATTGGCAGTGATGAGGGCTTCGATCTTGCTCAGCGCGTCAGCGTAGTTACCTTGCTTGAACGACTTGCTGGCGTCTTCGTAGCTATTGGCGGCAAGACCGGCCTGCATCTGCGACGTCAGCAGCAGCGCGGCGACGAGTGCGAGGAGATAGATTCGGCTCATGTGTTAAGCTTTACCTCAATAAAAAACGGTAGGTTATTGTAATTTATAGCAGATTCTACCAGTAGCATGCTTCTGTCCACAATCTCAAAATTACTTCGTCCGGGCCGTCTGGCTTATGCTCACCGATACCCCACCAGCCGCACAGATGCTTAAGATATATAACTCGCTGACCCACGCCAAAGAAACTTTCGTTCCGATTTCGCCGGGCAGAGTCGGCATGTACGTTTGCGGCATGACCGTGTACGACTTTTGCCATCTTGGCCACGCACGCGTAATGGTCGTCTTCGATATCGTCAAGCGCTGGCTCGTAGCCTCCGGCCTGGACGTTACCTATGTGCGCAATATCACCGACATCGACGACAAGATCATCCGGCGCGCCGCGCAGAACGCGGAGCCGATCGACACGCTGACTGGGCGCTTCATCAGCGCCATGAATGAAGATGCTGCGGCGCTGGGCGTGCTCAAGCCGGATGTCGAGCCACGCGCCACGGACAACGTGCCGCAGATGCTCGACCTGATAGGACAACTAGTCAAGAAGCGGCTGGCCTATCAGGCCACCAACGGTGACGTGTATTACTCGGTGCGCGAATTCCATGGTTACGGCAAACTTTCCGGAAAGTCGCTGGATGAGTTGCAGGCGGGCGAGCGCGTAGAAGTCGACGCAAACAAGCGTGATCCGCTCGACTTCGTGCTGTGGAAATCCGCCAAGGCGGGAGAGCCGTTCTGGGATTCGCCCTGGGGCAGGGGGCGGCCGGGCTGGCACATCGAGTGCTCGGCGATGAGCGAGCGTTATCTGGGCGAACACTTCGATATCCACGGTGGCGGGCAGGATTTGCAGTTCCCGCATCACGAAAACGAGATCGCGCAATCCGAGGGCGCTCACGGCCACGCTTTCGTGAACTACTGGATGCACAACGGGTTTGTGCGTGTGGACGACGAAAAGATGTCCAAGTCACTGGGAAATTTTTTCAGCGTGCGCGAGGTTCTCGCAAAATACGACCCCGAAGTGGTTCGCCTGTTCATCGCCCGGGCGCACTATCGCAGTCCGCTCAACTACTCCGATCAGCATCTGGACGATGCCAAGGCCGCCCTGACGCGGTTGTATACGGCACTCAACGCGGTCCCCGCCAAGCCGGTTCCAATAGACTGGAAGGAACCGGCCTCCGTGCGCTTTCGCGAGGCGATGGACGACGATTTCAATACGCCGGAGGCGGTGGCGGTGCTATTTGAGTTGGCCAACGAAGTCAACCGCGATCGTTCCGGCGCGGCGGCGACCCGACTCAAGTCGCTCGCCGGCTTGCTCGGCCTGCTGCAGCGGGATGCGGATGAATTCCTGCGGGGGGACCTGCCCCCGGACTGGAACATCGAACGCATCGAACGCATGATCGAGGCGCGGGCCGTTGCCAAGAAGGCCAGGAACTTCGCCGATTCCGATCGTATCCGAAACGAATTGCTGGCCGCCGGCATCATCCTCGAAGACGGTCCGGCGGGAACCACCTGGCGGCGCAACTAGGTCCGGGATATTTCCTGTTCCGTTTCTGCTTCGGCGATTGCTATACTGATTACAGCATCGGATTTGCCCCACAAGAAATACAACCCGATGCAGTCGGGAGGATATCTGTCCATGAATGACGGAAGGTACCCGACATGCGCAAACGTATTCTGCTTTCCCTGCTGTCGTCTCTTCTGTCGTTTCCGGCCATGGCGGTCGATTTTGCTGTTTTCGGAAAGGTAGCCGCCAGCGTAGTCAGGGTTGTTGCAAAGGTTCCGAACTCCGACAGTACCTCCTTCGGTTCAGGCGTAGTGCTTCCCGAGGGACGCGTAGTTACCAACTGTCACGTTATTCCCGGCGATGGCAGGGTCGTGGTCATGCAGGGCGCGCAGGGCACCGAGGTCGAGCGCGGGCCGGGCGACTCTGCCGCGGATCTGTGCGTATTGCATTCCGCCGCGCTGACGACGCCGAGCGCGCAAACCGCCACTGCGCGTTCGCTCGAAGTTGGAGATGAAGTCGCGGCAATCGGGTTCGGCGGCGGGGGCGCGCGCAGTATTTCGTCCGGCCGCGTTACCGCGCTGTATCCGTATCGCAATGGTCTCGTCATCCAGACCACCGCCGCGTTTCGCCAGGGTGCATCCGGCGGCGGACTGTTCGATAGCCACGGCAATCTAGTCGGCATTACCACTTTCTACAAGCGCAACGGCGCCGATTCTACTTTTTTTGCGATACCGGTCGAATGGGTCGATAGCCTGAGCACGAGCGCCGGTATCGAGCCGAATCCGAGCCCGTTCTGGATGCGGGTGCGGGGCGACCAGCCACTGTTTCTGCAGGTTGCCGGCTATGAAGCCGACGGCAAGTGGACGGAGATGGAGGCGGCGGCGAGATTGTGGACGCGCGAGGAACCCGGCCAGGCCCAGTCGTGGGATGCGCTCGGTCGCGCGCTGATGGCGCTCGGCGACCTGATCCAGGGCGGTAGTGCGCGGTTGCGGGCGCGGCAGGCGATGGAGCCTGCAAGTGATCCTCTCAGGTAGACGGCAAGAAAAAAGCACCGCCACGCGGTCCATTTTGCACAAGCGCCGTCCCGCTCACGGCTCGAAGAACTCCCGCACTTTATCCATCCAGCCCTTGGCGCGCGGATTGTGGCGGCCACTGTCGTGGTCGTTGATTTCCTCGAGTTCCTGCAGCAATTCCTTCTGCCGGGACGTGAGGTTGACCGGGGTTTCCACGACGACGTGACAGAGCAGGTCGCCGAAGGACTGGCTGCGCACACCCTTGATGCCCTTGCCGCGTAGCCGGAATACTTTCCCTGATTGGGTTTCGGCGGGAATTCGTATCTTGGCGTAACCGTCCAGCGTCGGAATCTCGATCTCCCCGCCGAGCGAGGCCTTGGTGATGCTGACCGGCATTTCGCAATGCAGATCGTTGCCATCGCGCGTGAACACGTCATGTGGGCGGATGTGCATTACCACATACAGGTCGCCTGGCGGCCCGCCATTGACCCCGGCCTCGCCTTCGCCGGTCAGGCGGATGCGGTCGCCTTCGTCCACCCCGGTGGGAATTTTCACGGAAAGGGTTTTCTGCTTTTTCAGCCTTCCCGCGCCGTTGCAGGTCGAGCAAGGGTTTTGCACCACCTTGCCGCCGCCATGGCATTTCGGGCAAGTTTGCTGAATCGAGAAGAACCCCTGTGTCATGCGTACCTGGCCCTGGCCATTGCAAGTCGGGCAGGTGATCGGCTGGGTGCCCGGTTTCGCGCCGGATCCCTTGCAGGTTTCGCATTCCTCCATCGTCGGAATGCGAATGCGCGTTTCGGTTCCGCGCGCGGCTTCCTCCAGCGAGATTTCGAGGTTGTAGCGCAAGTCGGCGCCACGATAGACGTTGGAGCGGCCGCGACCTCCGCCAAAAATGTCACCGAAGATGTCGCCGAAAGCATCGGCGAAACCGCCCATTCCGGCAGCCCCGGCGCCCATTCCGGCTTGCGGATTCACGCCAGCGTGGCCGTATTGATCGTACGCTGCGCGCTTGCCGGAATCGCAAAGCACTTCGTAGGCTTCCTTCGCCTCCTTGAACAGTTCTTCGGATTTCGGATTGTCCGGATTGCGATCCGGATGATGTTTCATCGCCAGCTTGCGGTAGGCCTTCTTGATGTCTTCCTCGGAAGCATCCCGGTTCACGCCCAGCACTTCGTAATAGTCGCGTTTAGCCATTTGATTCTTTCGCCGCAATGTCGCCGTCCTGCTCTGCCAGACAACAGTAAGGGGTGAGCCGGAAACCCGCCTCACCCCTCACGCTTATTGCCCGTCTCTGTCAGGCGGACTTCTTGTCCTTTACTTCCTCGAACTCCGCATCGACCACGTTGCTGTCGTCGGCCTTGCCGCCGGCTTCGGGCTGCGGCGCGGCGCCGCCTTCCGGTTGCTGCTGCGCGTACATCTTCTCGGCCAGTTTGTGCGACGCCTCGGTCAGCGTCTTGGTTCTTGCCTCGATTGCTTCCTTGTCGGAGCCCTTGATGGCATCTTCGACATCCTTGATCGCCGTCTCGATGCCGGCCTTCTCGTCGGCGCTGATCTTGTCGCCGTGTTCGGCCAGTGACTTCTTCACAGCGTGCGTCAGGCTATCAGCCTGGTTGCGCGTGTCAACCAGCTCGCGTGCCTTGCGGTCCTCGTCCGCGTGCTCTTCGGCGTCGCGCACCATGCGCTTGATCTCGTCTTCCTTCAGCCCCGAGTTTGCCTGGATCTTGATCTTGTTCTCCTTGCCGGTGGCCTTGTCCTTGGCCGAAACGTGCAGGATGCCGTTGGCGTCGATGTCGAACGTGACTTCGATCTGTGGCAGCCCGCGCGGCGACGGCGGAATGTCAGCGAGGTTGAACTGGCCCAGGCTCTTGTTGCCGGAGGAGATCTCGCGTTCGCCCTGCAGCACGTGGATGGTCACCGCGGTCTGGTTGTCGTCGGCGGTCGAGAACACCTGCTGTGCCTTGGTCGGGATCGTAGTGTTCTTCTGGATCAGCTTGGTCATGACGCCGCCGAGCGTTTCGATGCCCAGCGACAGCGGCGTTACGTCGAGCAGCAGCACGTCCTTGACCTCGCCCTGCAGCACGCCGGCCTGGATCGCAGCACCGATCGCCACTGCCTCGTCGGGATTCACGTCCTTGCGCGGTTCCTTGCCGAAGATCTCCTTGACCTTGTCCTGCACCTTGGGCATGCGCGTCATGCCGCCCACCAGGATCACGTCGGCGATGTCGTCAAGCTTCACGCCGGCGTCCTTGATGGCAATGCGGCAGGGTTCAACCGTTTTCTGGATCAATTCCTCGACCAGACTCTCGAATTTCGCGCGGGTGATCTTGATCGCCAGGTGCTTCGGCCCCGAGGCATCTGCCGTGATGTAGGGAAGATTGACCTCGGTTTGCTGCGTCGAGGAAAGTTCGATCTTCGCTTTTTCCGCGGCTTCCTTCAGGCGTTGCAGAGCGAGCACGTCGTTGCGCAGGTCGATGCCCTGGTCCTTCTTGAATTCGTCAGCCAGGTAGTCCATCAGCCGCTGGTCGAAATCCTCGCCGCCGAGGAAGGTGTCGCCGTTGGTGGAAAGCACTTCGAACTGGTGTTCCTTGTCGACTTCGGCAATTTCGATGATGGAAACATCGAAGGTTCCGCCGCCCAGGTCATAGACCGCGATCTTGCGGTCGCCTTCCTTCTTGTCCATGCCGAACGCCAGCGCGGCCGCGGTCGGCTCGTTGATGATGCGCTTGACCTCGAGTCCGGCGATGCGCCCCGCGTCCTTGGTGGCCTGGCGCTGCGAATCGTTGAAGTAGGCAGGTACCGTGATGACCGCTTCGGTGACAGGTTCGCCGAGATAATCCTCGGCGGTTTTCTTCATCTTGATCAGCACCTGCGCCGAGATTTCCGGCGGCGCGACCTTCTTGCCGCGCACTTCGATCCAGGCATCACCGTTGCTGTTCTGCGCAATCTTGTAGGGCATCATGTCGATGTCCTTCTGCACTTCCTTTTCGGTGAAGCGCCGGCCGATCAGCCTTTTGACAGCGAACAGCGTGTTCTTCGGATTGGTGACGGCCTGGCGCTTGGCCGGAGCGCCGACCAGAACCTCCGCGTCCTCCATGTAAGCGACGATCGAAGGCGTCGTTCGGGCACCTTCTGCGTTTTCGATGACCTTGGGCTGGCCGTTTTCCATGACTGCCACGCAGGAATTCGTGGTGCCGAGGTCAATGCCGATGATTTTTGCCATGTTGTTTCCTTTGCTCGAAAGTAAAAAAGCCTTTGGTATCGAAAGTTTGGTCTGCCTGGCCGAAAATCAAGCCACGGTTTTCGGCTTGGCGATGCTGACCAGCGCCGGGCGCAGGATCCGGTCGTTCAGGCTATAGCCCTTCTGCAGTACGCCAACTACCGTATTAGGCTCCGCGTCGGAGTCGACCATGTTGATGCTCTGGTGCTTGTAGGGGTCGAACTTTTCACCTAAAGGATTGATTTCAAGGAGTGAAAATTTCTCGAACGCCGCCGTCAACTGCTTCAATGTAAGTTCCACCCCGCTGCGCAGTGCTTCCGGGCTGGCGTTCTGGGCGCCCAGCGCCGCTTCCAGGCTGTCGCGCACCGGTATCAACTCACCCGAGAAACTTTCAAGGGCGAATTTGTGGGCGTTGGCCACGTCGCTTTGAGCCCGCTTGCGTACATTATCGGCATCGGCCTTGGCGCGCAGCCAGGCATCGCGATGCTCTTGTGCCGCCGTTTCTGCTTTTTCGAGCAATTCCTCAAGGCCGGGCGTTGCCGCCGACGCAGGATCGTTGCCCGCCGTTTCCTCGTCCTGCGCCTGGGCTGTCCTGTTATGGTCCTGCATGCAAAATCCTCCTGACACGAAATCGATAGAAAATTTTGGGGCGTGTGTACCAAATTCAACCCCGTTCCGGCAAAAAAACTGACGATATACTGGCGCCCCTGTTCGCAGGACGTGTTTTCCTGATCAGCCAATGTCGAGGAGTCCCCATTAATGCGCAAGGTCCTATTCGTACTGGCGGTACTAGTCTCGTTGCCGGTTGCCGGCGAGCCGCTGGTACGCCTGCAAACGAGTTATTACTATATCGATGGTCCCTCGGCGACAGTGCTGGCCGCCCAGCTCGATCAGAGCGGGCCGGTCGGCGCGGACGGGACCCACTATGCCGGCCGCACCCGCTGGGACATCAAATGGCAGTTCCGGCACGAACAAAAAGACGCGATCTGTTCGATGACTGAAGCCGCGGTTTACGTCGGCATCGCCCAGACCATGCCGAAGTGGCGCGGGGAAAGCAGGGGCGTACCCGGACTCAAGGCGCTATGGTCTAAATTCATCGACGCTTTGCAGCGCCACGAAGATGGGCACAAGGAGCACGGCGTGAAAGCCGGCCGCGAGATCGAGGCGGCAGTGCTCGCCGTCAAGCCGGCCAGCAACTGCGAGGATCTGGCCGCGGCCGCGAACGCGGCGGCGCAGGGGATCGTGGCCAAATACAAGGCGCTCGACGCCGACTACGATCGCACCACAAACCACGGCCGCAGCCAGGGCGCGACCTTGCTCTAGCCGCATGCGTGCGTCGTCAGTTTTTTGCGCCGAGGGCCAGTGCACGCTCACGTGCGGCGGCGGCGGCGCGCAGCGCCGGTCCGGCATCCCAATCCGTCGATGCCCAGCCATGCAGGTTTTCCGCCGCAATGCGTGCCAGCGCCTGGATCCATTCGTGGCGTTCATTGAGACAGGGGATGTAATGGAATTCTCCGCCGCCAGCCTGCAGGAAAGCGGATTTGTTCTCGACGCCAATTTCCTCGAGCGTTTCCAGGCAGTCGGACACAAAACCCGGGCAGATGACGTCCAGTCTCCCGGTCTTGCGCTTGCCGAGTTCCCGGACCGTTTGCAGGGTGTAAGGTTGCAGCCATTGCGCCCTGCCGAAGCGCGACTGGAAAGTGACCACGACGCGATCCGCCGCGAGCCCGAGCTCTTCGCGAAGCAATCGTGCTGTCGTGTGGCACTGGCAGTGGTAGGGATCACCGCGATCAAGGGTAAAGCGCGGCACGCCGTGGAAACTCATCAGCAGTTTATCGGGGCGGCCGTTGGTCGCCCAGTAGTCGTTCACGCTCTTCGCCAGCGCGGCAACGTAGGCGGAGTGATCGTGATATTGCTTGACGAAGCGCAACGCGGGCGCGTTGCGCATCTTTTTCACCGTGTCGAATACCGCATCGAACGCGCTAGCCGTGGTACTGCCCGCGTACTGCGGGTACAGCGGCAATACCAGAATGCGATCGCAGCCTTGTTCGCGCAGGCCCCGTAACGCTTTTTCGATCGACGGTTGGCCGTAGCGCATCGCCCACGCCACGACGTGCGGTGTCTTGATGCGTTCGCCGAGGTAGCCCTTGAGCAAGGTCGCCTGCCTTGCCGTGTGCACCGCCAGGGGCGAGCCTTCCGTAGTCCAGATCAGCGCGTATTTCTGGGCGGATTTCCGCGGCCGCAGCGGCAGCACGAAGCAGTTGAGGATCAGCCACCACAACGGGCGCGAAATTTCGACGACGCGCGGGTCCGAAAGAAATTCTCGCAAATACGGCCGCACTGCGGTTGCAGTGGGCGCAACCGGCGTGCCGAGATTGATCAGCAGGATGCCGGTCTTGGGAATGGCGCCGTGTTGGTGTTTCGGTTCGGGGAGGAATTTCATTCAGGGCGACAACGGTGAACAGACTGGTGCTTCAAAAAGGCAGCCCCTTTCCAAGGGTACGAGGATGAACCGCGCCACGCGCACTGCTCGCCGCGCACCGGGTTCAGTGTTGCGACAAGGCGCTCGAGAGCAGTTTTGCGGTAATGTCGACGATCGGGATTACGCGCTCGTAGGCCATGCGCGTCGGGCCGACCACGCCGACGGTGCCAACCACTTGTCCGTCCACTTCATAAGGCGCGGTCACCACGCTGCATTCATCAAGCGGCACCAGGCCGGATTCGCCGCCGATGAATATCTGCACACCTTCGGCGCGGCTGCTGATGTCGAGCAACTGCAGCAGGCTGGTCTTCTGCTCGAACATGTCGAAGAGTTTGCGCAGATTCGCCATGTTCGACGACAACTCCTGCACATGCAGCAGGTTGTGCCCGCCCGAAAGCACATAGTCTTCGGAGTGCTGGCCCATGGCTTCGTTGCCCGCATCCAGCGCCATGGTCATCAGGCGTGTCATGTCCTCGCGCAGCTGGCGCAGATCTTCATGTATACGCCTCTTGATCTCGTCGAAAGTCAGTCCGGCGAAGTTCTGGTTCAGGAAGTTTCCCGCCTCAATCAGTTCGGAGGGCTTGTAGGCTCGGTCGGCCAGAATGATTCGATTCTGCACGTCCCCGTCTGGGGCGACGATGATCAGCAGAATGCGTTTTTCCGACAGGCTCAGGAACTCGATATGGCGGAACGCGGCAGTTCGGCGCTTGGGCGTCATCACCACGCCCGCGAACCGCGTCAGATCGGACAGCAGGTGCGAAGCCTGTGAAACCAGTTTCTGGGTGTTGTCCGGCTGCAATTGTCCTTCCAGCTGGCTGATTTCGACCTGGTCAAGCGGTCGCACCTTGAGCAGCGTATCGACGAAAAAACGGTAACCGCGTGGTGTCGGTATCCTGCCTGCAGAGGTATGCGGGCTGGCGATGAAGCCGAGTTCTTCCAGGTCCGCCATGACGTTGCGGATGCTTGCCGGGCTCAGTTCGAGGCCGGAAAAGCGGGCGAGCGCACGCGAGCCGACTGGCTGGCCGTCGGAAATGTAGCGTTCGACCAGCATTTTCAGCAGTCGCTGTGCTCGTTCGCTGGGAAAACTGTCCCCTATACCCATGCTGCCATTCTACAGTGCACTCGACCCAAGCTGTCGCTTCGTGATGCAGAGGCGGGTCGGCAAATGTGCTCTAATTCGCGGCATGTCGAATACTTTCAAGACCATCGCACTAATCGGCAAATACAAGAGTCCGGAAATCGCCGAACCGGTGCTGCGCCTGGCGCAGTTCCTCCGCGCGCGCGGCGTCCGGGTGTTGCTCGACCCTGTGACCGCGTCGCACGTCGGCAAGAACGACCATGCCGTGCTGCCGCTGGAAGAGGTCGGACGTGACGCCGAGCTGGCCATCGTCATCGGCGGCGACGGCACCATGCTCAATATTGCCCGGACTTTTGCGCCTTTCGACGTGGCCCTGGTCGGCATCAACCAGGGCAGATTGGGGTTCCTGACCGATTTGTCGATGCACGGTATGCTCGAAGCGATTACCGCAATCCTGGATGGCCAGTTCGTCGAGGAAACTCGCATGCTGCTGCAGGCCGGGGTATGGAGCGGCTCGGAGAAAGTCCTCGACGTGGTCGCGTTCAACGACATCTCGGTAAATAAGGGGGCCGAAGGCAGCCTGATAGAACTGGAAGTGCGCATCAACGGCAAGTTCGTCTACAACTTGCGCTCCGACGGCCTCATCGTAACCTCTCCGACCGGATCGACAGCCTACGCCTTGTCATCCGGCGGTCCGATCCTGCATCCGAGTCTGGACGCCATCGGGCTCGTACCGGTATGTCCGCACACGCTCTCCAACCGGCCGATCGTGGTTGGCAGTGAATCCGAGATCGAGATCATGATCCTGAAGGCGGCCGATGCGCGCGCGCATTTCGACAGCCATTCCCACCATGAGCTGAAGGAACGCGACAAGATCGTGGTACAGCGTTGCCCCCACTCGATCCGCCTGTTGCACCCTCTCGGACACAACTACTACCACATGCTTCGGGAAAAACTGCACTGGAGCGAGACGCTCTAGCCTGCGGCGGCGATCGAAAAGCGACCATGTTGCGCAGCTTGAGCATTCGTGATTTTGTCATCGTCGACCGGCTCGAACTCGAATTCGAGTCCGGCTTCACCGTGCTCACCGGCGAAACCGGGGCCGGTAAATCCATCCTCATCGATGCGCTGGCAACCGTGCTCGGTGAGCGTGCCGAGTCCGCGCTTGTACGCGAGGGCAGGGAAAAGGCCGAAGTCAGCGCCGAGTTCTCCGTCGCGCGCATGCCTGCTTTGACCCGTTACCTCGACGAGAATGATCTGGCCGGCGACGACGGCGAATGCGTGCTGCGCAGGGTCATCGAAACGTCGGGTCGCTCCCGCGCCTACGTCAACGGCCGCCCTGCCGCCATGCAGCAGCTCAAGGACATCGGCGAACACCTGCTCGACATTCACGGCCAGCATGCCCATCAGTCCCTGCTGCGCGCGGTTACACAACGCGAACTCGTCGATGGCTTTGCCGGCGCCGGCGCCCTGGCCGCGCAAGTGACCCAGGCTTACCGGACGTGGCAGGACATTCACCGGCAGCTTGTGGCATTGCAGACCAACGCCCAGGCACT
Organism: Betaproteobacteria bacterium; assembly: GCA_039931685.1. Taxonomy (GTDB): domain Bacteria; phylum Pseudomonadota; class Gammaproteobacteria; order Burkholderiales; family JACQAP01; genus JACQAP01. The sequence goes on from JBDTRK010000011.1 coordinate 26,938, forward strand.
GGAGGCAGAACGCGAGCAGCTCGACTGGCAGGCAGGCGAACTCGAAGCGCTGGCCTGGCGCACCGGGGAGTGGGACGAACTGCAGGCTGAACACAAAAGGCTGGCGCACGCAGCCAGCCTGATCGAAGCCGTGCAATTCGGACTCGACGTGTTGTCGGAAGGGGAGGTGACAGGCCTGTCGGCAGTGGCATCCGTGCTGTCGCGCCTTCAGGGAATGGTTGACTACGACCCGAAGTTGAGGGAAATCATTGAACTGCTCGAGCCGGCACAAATCCAGTTGCAGGAAACCGTTTACGGACTGCGCCATTACCAGCAGCGGCTCGAACTCGATCCGCAACGCCTGCGCGAGGTCGAGGCACGGCTGGATGCGGTGCATGGCGCGGCGCGCAAGTTCAAGCTGCAGATCGCGGACATACCCGACCGGCTGCATGCCATAAAGACGCGGCTTGCCGAACTGGCCGCCGGGTTCGACGTCGATGCGCTGCGCGAGCGCGAGGCGCAGGCGGGGAAGGCCTATCTGGAAGTCGCCAGCAATCTATCGGCCAAGCGCAAGACAGGCGCGGCCAACCTGGGGAAAAAAGTCACCGCGTCGATGCAGACGCTGGCGATGACGGGCGGCACGTTCGAGATTTCGCTCACTCCATTGGCCGAGGGCAATGCACACGGACTGGAGCAAATCGAATTTCTGGTGGCGGGCCATGCCGGCGCGACGCCGCGGCCCCTGGCAAAAGTGGCATCGGGCGGTGAATTATCGCGCGTGAGCCTCGCGATCCAGGCCGTCACCAGCCAGGTTACCGCCGTGCCGACCCTGATCTTCGACGAAGTCGACGCCGGTATCGGCGGGCGGGTCGCCGAAATAGTCGGCCTCATGCTCAAAGCCCTGGGCGACAAGCGTCAGGTGATGTGCGTGACCCATTTGCCGCAAGTCGCGGCCGCCGGCGATCATCAATGGCAGGTCAGCAAGACGGCGAGTAACGGAAAGGCGGCCAGTGCGGTCACGGTACTGGACGCGGCCGCCCGGGTGGAAGAAATCGCGCGCATGCTTGGCGGCGTGAAAATCACCGAGACGACGCGCCGGCACGCGGCGGAAATGTTGCAGCTGGTTGGCGCAAATCTGGCGAAGGGCAAGCGCTGAAGGGTGCTTGGGCGCGGCGTTTGTCCGGCGGCGGCACGCAAATGCGCGCGATCAGGTCTTCGGCTTGTTCGGGCAGTTTGGCTTGATGCAGTCGGCGTAGAGCTGCAACGAGTGTTCGTGGATGGAAAAGCCGCGATCCTTGGCGATTTTAGTCTGTCGCCGTTCGATCTCCGCGTCCAGGAATTCTTCCACCTTTCCGCATTGCAGGCAGACCAGATGGTCGTGGTGGCCGCCCTGGTTCAGTTCGAATACCGCCTTGCCGGACTCGAAATGGTGCCGGATCAGAATGCCGGCCTGCTCGAATTGGGTAAGCACCCGATAAATCGTGGCAAGCCCTATTTCCATGCCTTCATTGAGCAGGATCTTGTAGACGTCTTCCGCCGTGAGGTGGCGCACGTCGCTGTTCTCGAACAGGTCGAGAATTTTCAGTCGCGGCAGGGTTGCCTTCAGCCCGATATTCTTCAGATTGTGCGGGGTATTCATGGCGGGACTGACAGGCAGGGAACGGTGAATTATCATAGCGACTTTCAATCTGCTTGGAAACCGCGCCCGGCTCATGCCGTTTTGCGCCGGGAGAAAAAACAATGCGCCTGCTGTTCCTGCTACCTACGCTACTCGCCGGCTGCATGCTGGCGCCGCACAAGATCGACATCCAGCAGGGCAACTACGTCGACGAGTCGATGGTGGCGAAGCTCAAGCCGGAGATGACGCGTTCGCAGGTGCGGTTCATTCTGGGCACGCCATTGATTGCCGATGCCTTCCATCCCAATCGCTGGGATTATGTCTACCTGATCGGCAAGGCGAACGATGTGCAAGCGAAGCACAAAATCACGATCACCTTCGATGGCGATAAGCTCAGGCGCGTGGATGGCGACATTGCGCTGCCGGATAAGCTGACGCAGTTGCCAGCCGATACCCGCTAGCTACGTAGGGTTTATCCCGTTCAACTTTCACTTTGCAAGATGACGACTCAGCAAATCGCAGTTGCCGGCAGTTCCGGGCGCATGGGTCGCGCCTTGGTAGAGGCCATCAGCCAATCCGCCGATTTTCGCCTTAAGGCTGCACTGGAGCAGCCGGGCAATCCCTTCCTCGGCAAGGACGCCGGGGAACTGGTCGGTTCGCCTTGCGGCGTGCACATTTCGGCTGACCTCGAGGCGTCGCTCGCGGGTTGCGATGTGCTGGTTGATTTCACCCGCCCGCCAGGCACGCTGGCGCATCTGAAACTGTGCTCGGCGCTCGGCGTCCGCATGGTCATCGGCACCACCGGCTTTGCGCCCGAGCAGAAGGCGTTGATCGCGGAGGCGGCGAAAGGGATCGCCATCGTGATGGCGCCAAATATGAGCGTGGGGGTGAATCTCACATTCAAGCTTGCGGAACTGGCGGCTAAGGTGCTCAACGAGGGATACGACATCGAAATCATCGAAGCGCATCACCGGCACAAGGTCGATGCGCCGTCGGGTACCGCGCTGCGTTTGGGCGAGGTGATTGCGGCCGCGCTGGGGCGTGATCTCGCAACCGAGGCTGTTTACGGTCGCGAAGGCGTAACCGGCGAACGCAAAGCGTCGACCATCGGTTTTGCCACCGTGCGCGGCGGTGATATCGTTGGCGATCACACCGCGCTGTTCGCCGGCATCGGCGAGCGCCTGGAAATTACCCACAAAGCCGCCAGCCGCGCGACTTTTGCGCTGGGGGCCTTGCGTGCGGCGCGCTTTCTTGCCGGCAAGAAAACCGGCCTTTACGACATGCAGGACGTGCTCGGGCTGAAATAAGCCGTCCGGCTGCGAGCCGACGCAGCCGGCTGATTTGGCCCACGCGTTGAACGGTCGCCGTCCTTCGTCTATAATCGCAGACCAATGAAAGCGGGAGAGGCGCGCGCCTCTCCCGCTTTCCATGTGTACCCTCGAAACCGCCCTCCCGGGAGCCTCACTTGCCTGCCCTTGACCGTCAGCCCGCCATACTCGTGCTCGCCGACGGCACGGTATTTCGCGGCTTTTCGATCGGCGCGCAGACGCATACCGCCGGCGAAGTGGTATTCAACACCGCGATGACCGGCTATCAGGAAATCCTCACCGATCCATCGTATTGCCGGCAGATCGTCACGCTGACCTACCCGCATATTGGAAATGTTGGCGTCAATCCTGAAGACGCCGAATCGAGCAAGGTGTTCGCCGCCGGCCTGGTCATCCGCGACCTGGCCGTGCGCCCGAGCAATTTCCGCATGAGCCAGGATCTGCCCGGTTACCTGTGCGACCAGAACATCCCGGCGATCGCCGGCATCGATACCCGCAAACTCACTCGCATCCTGCGCGACAAGGGCGCGCAAGGCGGCTGCCTGATGGGAGGCAAGGTCGATGAATCCTTTGCGCTCGGACAGGCGCGCGACTTCCCCGGTCTGGCCGGCATGGATTTGGCGAAAGTGGTCAGCTGCGACAAGTCGTATGAATGGGATCAATCCGAATGGGCGCTGGGCGAGGGATATCGCACGGCTGTCGCACCGAAATATCATGTCGTCGCTTATGACTTCGGCGTCAAGCGCAACATTCTGCGTATGCTCGCCGGTCGGGGCTGCAAGGTCACGGTGCTGCCGGCACAGTCGACGGCGGAGCAGGCACTGGCGCTGAAGCCCGACGGTATATTCCTGTCCAACGGCCCCGGCGACCCTGAGCCTTGCGACTACGCGGTCAAGGCTATCGGTCAGTTGCTCGATGCCGGCATGCCGACGTTTGGCATCTGCCTCGGGCATCAGTTGCTCGGGCTTGCCAGTGGCGGCAAGACGGTAAAAATGAAGTTCGGCCATCATGGCGCCAATCACCCGGTGCAGGATCTGGAGAGCGGTCGGGTGATGATCACCAGCCAGAACCACGGTTTTGCAGTCGACGCCAAGACGCTGCCCGCGAACGTTAAGGTCACGCACGTGTCCCTGTTCGACGGCAGCCTGCAGGGCTTCGCCCGCACCGACAAGCCGGCGTTTTGCTTCCAGGGCCATCCGGAAGCGAGCCCCGGTCCGCATGACGTCGATTACCTGTTCGACCGTTTCATCAGGCTGATGGAACAGCACAAGGCGCATCGCTAGCGCCGCAGCGATCAAATCATGCCCAAGCGCACCGACCTCAGCAGCATCCTCATCATTGGCGCCGGCCCGATCGTCATCGGCCAGGCCTGCGAGTTCGACTATTCCGGTGCACAGGCCTGCAAGGCCCTGCGCGAAGAGGGCTATCGCGTCATCCTGGTCAATTCCAATCCGGCCACAATCATGACCGACCCGGAGATGGCGGATGTCACCTACATCGAGCCGATCACCTGGCAGATGGTGGAAAAGATCATCGCCGTCGAACGGCCGGATGCGCTGCTGCCGACGATGGGCGGCCAGACCGCGCTGAACTGCGCGCTTGACCTGGCCAAACACGGCGTGCTGGAAAAGTACGATGTGGAGTTGATCGGCGCGTCCCGGGAGGCCATCGACAAGGCCGAGGATCGCGAGAAGTTCAAGAAGGCGATGACCAAAATCGGGCTGGCCAGCCCACGTTCGTCCATCGCGCACAGCCTGGAAGAGGCCTTGCAAGTTCAGGCCATGGTCGGCTTCCCGACCATCATCCGCCCCTCGTTCACGATGGGCGGTACCGGCGGCGGCATCGCCTACAACAGGGAGGAGTTCCTCGCCATCTGCGAGCGCGGGCTGGACGCTTCGCCGACCCACGAACTGCTGATCGAAGAATCGGTAATCGGCTGGAAAGAATTCGAGATGGAAGTGGTGCGCGACCACAAGGACAACTGCATCATCGTTTGCTCGATCGAGAACCTCGACCCGATGGGCATCCACACCGGCGATTCCATCACGGTCGCGCCGGCGCAGACGCTGACCGACAAGGAATACCAGATCCTGCGCGATGCGTCGATCGCCTGCCTGCGCGAGATCGGCGTCGATACCGGCGGCTCCAACGTGCAGTTCGGCATCAACCCCGACGACGGGCGCATGGTCATCATCGAGATGAATCCTCGCGTGTCGCGCTCATCCGCGCTTGCCTCGAAGGCAACCGGTTTTCCGATCGCCAAGGTGGCGGCCAAGCTCGCGGTCGGCTATACGCTGGATGAGCTCAGGAACGACATTACCGGCGGCATTACGCCGGCCTCTTTTGAGCCGACCATAGACTACGTCGTCACCAAGATCCCGCGCTTCGCGTTCGAGAAATTCCCGCAGGCCGATTCGCGCCTGACGACGCAAATGAAGTCGGTCGGCGAAGTCATGGCCATGGGCCGCACCTTCCAGGAATCGATGCAAAAGGCCTTGCGCGGACTGGAAACCGGCATCGATGGCTTCGACGAAAAGACCACCGATCGGGAACTGATCGAAACCGAGCTGGCCGATACCGGACCCGAGCGCATCCTGTTTCTCGCGGACGCTTTGCGCATCGGCATGAGTCTGGAGGAAGTGCAACAGCTGACCCACATCGACCCGTGGTTCCTGGCGCAGATCGAGGACCTCATTCGCCAGGAAAAGGCGCTGGCAGGCAAGCGCGTGGGCGACCTGGACCGAAGCGCGTTGCTGCACCTGAAGCGCGCCGGTTTCTCCGACCGGCGGCTGGCGAAGCTGTTGAATGCCACCCAGGATGCGGTGCGCGCCAAGCGCTGGGAACTCAACGTGCGTCCGGTATACAAGCGCGTGGATACCTGCGCTGCCGAATTCGATACGCGCACGGCTTACATGTATTCGACCTACGAGGAAGAATGCGAATCGCGGCCGACCGACCGCAAGAAGATCGTCGTGCTCGGCGGCGGACCGAACCGCATCGGCCAGGGCATCGAGTTCGACTACTGCTGCGTGCATGCCGCGCTGGCCTTGCGCGAGGATGGCTACGAGACCATCATGGTCAACTGCAACCCGGAAACGGTGTCCACCGACTACGATACTTCCGACCGTCTCTACTTCGAGCCGCTCACGCTTGAGGATGTGCTCGAAATCGTCGCGGTCGAAAAACCGCTGGGCGTGATCGTGCAGTACGGCGGCCAGACGCCGCTGAAGCTTGCCCAGGATCTCGAGGCCAATGGCGTGCCGATCATCGGCACCAGCCCTGACATGATCGATTGCGCGGAAGACCGCGAGCGTTTCCAGAAAATGCTGGTGGAACTCAAGCTCAGACAGCCACCCAACCGTACGGCGCGCAATCCCGAGGCGGCCCTGGCGCTAGCCCAGGAAATTGGCTACCCGCTGGTGGTCAGACCGTCCTACGTGCTCGGCGGCCGGGCCATGGAGATCGTGCACGAACAGCGCGATCTCGAGCGTTACATGCGCGAGGCGGTGAAGGTTTCGAACGACTCGCCGGTGTTACTGGACCGTTTCCTGAACGATGCGATCGAAGTCGATGTCGACGCGATCTGCGATGGGGAGAACGTACTGATCGGCGGCATCATGGAACACATCGAGCAGGCAGGTGTGCATTCGGGCGATTCGGCCTGCTCGCTGCCGCCGTTCAGCCTGTCGACGGGCCTGCAAGCGGAATTGAGGCGGCAGACGCAGGCGATGGCCCGGGCATTGCGGGTGGTCGGCCTCATGAACATCCAGTTCGCGATCCAGAACGACGTCGTCTTCGTGCTCGAGGTCAATCCGCGCGCATCGCGCACCGTTCCTTACGTGTCCAAGGCGACGGGCCTGGCGCTGGCCAAGATTGCCGCGCGCTGCATGGTCGGCCGGACGCTGCAAGAACAGGGGATCATGGGCGAAGTCATCCCGCCTTACTATTGCGTCAAAGAAGCCGTGTTTCCATTCATCAAGTTTCCCGGAGTGGACACCATTCTTGGCCCGGAAATGAAATCCACCGGCGAAGTCATGGGCGTGGGTACGACCTTCGCCGAGGCTTTTGTGAAATCGCAGCTCGCCGCCGGAGTCAAGCTACCTTCGGGTGGCAAGGCCTTCATCAGCGTGCGCAACTCGGACAAGCCCAAGGTTGTCGAAATCGCGCGCACACTGTTGAGCCTGGGGTTCAGCTTGCTGGCGACCCGCGGCACGGCGGGCGCCCTGGCCGAAGCCGGGCTGCAGGTGACGCCAGTGAACAAGGTCGCCGAGGGCCGGCCGCACGTTGTCGATATGATCAAGAACGGCGAGATTGCGATGATCGTCAATACGGTGGAAGATCGGCGCAGCGCGATCCAGGATTCCTATTCGATCCGGCGCTCTGCGCTGCAGGCGCGGGTGACTTACTTTACGACTGTCGCCGGGGCGCGGGCAGCCTGCACCGGCATGCAGCACATGCAGGAGCTGAAGGCTTACTCCGTCCAGGAACTGCACGCCAGGCTGCACTAGAGTCCGGCAAACCTACACACACTTCTCAGGGGCTCGAATGAGGAACAAGGTTCCGTTGACCGTGAAGGGCGCCGAACTGTTGCGCAACGAATTGCACCAGCTCAAGACCGTGGAGCGGCCGTCGGTGATTGCGGCGATCCAGGAAGCGCGTTCGCATGGCGACTTGTCCGAGAACGCCGAATACGATGCGGCCAAGGAGCGGCAGAGTTTCATCGAGGGACGCATTGTCGAGGTTGAAAGCAAGCTCGCCAACGCGCAGATCATCGATCCGGTCCACCTTGACGCCGACGGGCGCTGTGTGTTCGGCGCCACCGTGGAGCTGGAGGAAGTCGACAGCCACGAGACCGTGACCTACCAGATCGTCGGTGACGACGAAGCGGACATCAAGAGCAACAAGATTTCCATCAGTTCGCCGATCGCGCGCGCGCTGATCGGCAAGTACTCCGGCGACGTGGCCGAGGTCAAGGCGCCGGGCGGCATCAAGGAATACGAGATTCTGGATGTGAAGTATCTGTAGGGACGAGGGCGCAGGGGTGCGCGCGGAGGTGAATTTTCTCAAAGATCCTGATCCTCAAACAAAGCAAAATCGTACTTTCCCCGCCCCTTCATGAGATTCATCGTCGATGCGCTGCAGTCGATTGCCGTCACGCTGTGGGTAGGTGGCCTGTGGGCCATCGGTCTGATCGTGGCGCCTTTGCTGTTTCATGCACTGAGTGACCGCGCCCAGGCCGGCATGCTGGCCGGGCAGTTTTTTGCGGCGATTGCTTACATCGGTCTGGGCTGCGGCAGCTACCTGCTGCTGTACAGGCTGGCGCGCTTCGGCGGCCAGGCGTTCAGTCAGCTGTTATTCTGGTCAGTACTGCTGATGGTGGCGCTGGCCGCGGCGGGTCAGTTCGGCGTGCAGCCGATTCTGGCGAGCCTGCGCCAACAGGCGCTACCTTCGCAAGTGATGCAAAGCATTTTCCGCGACCGCTTTGCCGCCTGGCATGGCGTGTCGAGCGTACTGTACTTGATCGAATGCGTGCTGGGACTGGCCGTCGCGCTCCAGCACGGGCGCGGACGCTGAAACCTCAGGCGCGGTTCTGGAAAGTGCGCTTGAGCGTGCGCGGCGCTTTTCTCTTTGCTTTCGGCTTGGGCTTGGGCGGCGCCTCCGGTTTGGGTCGGTAAAGGATGAGTATCTTGCCGATATGCTGGACCGGCGCCGCATCCAGGTCGTCGCAGATTTGTTTCAGAATGTCCATGCGTATGGCACGGTCATCGCCCATTACGCGTACCTTGATGAGTCCGTGCGCGGTCAGGTTGCGGTCTATTTCACCGGCTACCGCTGGTGTCAGGCCGCCGTTGCCGATCAGTACGGTCGGTTCCAGGGCGTGGGCAAGGGCCTTTAGCCCACGACGTTCGGCAGGTGAGAGTTGCAGCGGCACGGATATCTCCTTCAAACAGGCATTTTAGGCAATGGCGCGCACCAAGACCAGCAAGGCGTGGATGCACGAGCATGTGACGGACGTCTATGTGCGTCGCGCCAAGCAGGACGGTTATCGTTCACGCTCCGCCTACAAGCTGTTGGAAATTCTCGACAAGGACAAGTTGGTTCGTCCCGGCATGACAGTGGTCGACCTGGGCGCGGCACCCGGCGGCTGGTCGCAGGTGTTGGCGCCGATCGTGGGTGGAAAAGGGCAGGTCATCGCCCTCGACCTGCTGGAAATGCAGCCGTTGCGCGGCGTCGTCGTGATTCGCGGCGATTTCTCGGAAGAAGCCACTTTACGGCTCCTCGAAGAGCAGTCAGGCAATCGTTCCATTGACCTTGTGGTTTCCGACATGGCGCCCAATATCAGTGGCCTGGGGCTGGTCGACGCGGCGCGCTCGATCCACCTGGCAGAGTTGGCGCACGAATTTGCTCGCAATCGGCTGAAACCAGGCGGTGATCTGCTAGTCAAAGTATTCCAGGGCGCGGGACTGGACGAATTCCGCAAAGATCTTGCCCGCACTTTTGCCTCGGTGGCGGTGCGCAAGCCCAAGGCATCGCGCGATCGTTCCAGCGAATTTTATTTGCTCGCTCGGGGCAAGCGTCAGCAGGGCTGACGCGTTGCGCAGCCTGCGTTGCCGCGCGCAGGGGGTGGGGAATCGGTTTAGAATGACCTCAACGATTGGCGGCCCGTGAGCCGCCGTGGCAAGGAGAAGCTTTGAACAATCTCATCAAAAATGTAGCGATCTGGCTGGTCATCGCGCTGGTGCTGATGACCGTATTCAATCAATTCAGTGCGCGCCAGCAGTTGAACACTTCGCTCGAGTATTCGCAGTTCATCGATGAGGTGAAACAGGGCAATATTGCCAAGGTGACGATCGAAGGTCGCGTGCTAAAGGGCGTGAAGAGCAACGGCGCCAAGTTCACAACCTACTCTCCTTCCGATCCGTGGCTGGTATCCGACCTACTCAAGGCTGGCGTTGTCATCGAGGCTAAGCCCGAGGAAGAGCCGTCCCTGCTGATGAACATTTTCGTATCCTGGTTCCCGATGCTGTTGCTGATCGGTGTATGGGTATTCTTCATGCGCCAGATGCAAGGCGGTGGCCGCGGCGGCGCGTTTTCGTTCGGCAAGAGCCGCGCGCGCATGCTGGACGAGTCCACCAACCCGGTCACGTTCGCGGATGTCGCCGGTTGCGAGGAGGCCAAGGAGGAAGTATCAGAGCTGGTGGAATTTTTGCGTGACCCGAGCAAATTCCAGAAGCTCGGCGGGCGCATTCCGCGCGGCGTACTGATGGTTGGTTCTCCGGGTACCGGCAAGACGCTGCTGGCGCGCGCTATCGCCGGCGAAGCCAAGGTGCCGTTCTTCTCGATCTCCGGTTCCGATTTTGTGGAGATGTTCGTCGGCGTGGGCGCGGCCCGCGTGCGCGACATGTTCGAGCAGGCCAAGAAGCACGCGCCCTGCATTGTGTTCATAGATGAAATCGATGCGGTCGGCCGCCAGCGTGGCGCCGGTCTGGGCGGCGGCAATGACGAGCGCGAGCAGACGCTGAACCAGCTGCTGGTCGAGATGGATGGTTTCGAAACCGGTGTCGGCGTTATCGTGATCGCTGCCACCAATCGTCCGGACGTGCTCGATCCTGCGCTATTGCGACCGGGCCGTTTCGACCGTCAGGTGGTGGTGCCGCTGCCCGACATCCGCGGCCGCGAGCAGATCCTCATGGTGCACATGCGCAAGGTTCCGGTCGCTCCCGACGTGCGCCCGGACATTCTCGCGCGCGGCACGCCCGGATTTTCCGGCGCTGATCTGGCCAACCTGGTGAATGAGGCGGCTTTGTTTGCCGCACGCGGCAACAAACGCCTGGTGGACATGGACGACTTCGAGCGCGCCAAGGACAAGATCATGATGGGCGCGGAACGCAAATCCATGGTGATGCCCGAACATGAGCGTCGCAATACCGCTTATCACGAGTCCGGCCACGCAGTCGTCGCAAGGCTGTTGCCGCGGACCGATCCGGTGCACAAGGTCACCATCATCCCGCGCGGACGCGCCCTTGGCGTCACCATGCAACTGCCGCAAGAAGACCGTTACAGCATGGATCGGGAGCAGATCCTGCAGAACATCGCCGTGCTGTTTGGCGGGCGAATAGCCGAGGAAGTGTTTATGAAGCAGATGACCACTGGCGCTTCCAACGACTTTGAACGCGCCACCGAAATGGCTCGGCGCATGGTGACCCAGTGGGGCATGAGCGATAATCTCGGCCCGATGGTGTACGGTGAGAACGAAGGCGAAGTCTTCGTCGGCCGCTCCATCACCACGCACAAGACTGTTTCCGAGGCGACCATGCAGCAGGTCGACGCGGAGATACGCCGGATCATCGACGCGCAATATGCGCTCGCACGCAAGCTCATCGAAGACAACAGCGACAAGGTCGAAGCCATGGCCAAGGCGCTGATGGAATGGGAAACAATCGACGCCGATCAGGTCAACGACATTATCGAAGGCCGGCCGCCGCGTCCGCCCAAGCCGCCGTCAAATACGCAGGCACCACCGCCGTCGCAAGGCAGCGCCTCGGCGCCGGTGACGACAACCCCGGTGCGGGAAGCGTAATCAAACGGTAAAGAGTCAGGGGGCATGGGTGAGGGGTCATATCCTCACCCTTTTCCTTTTATAGGCAGACTGCACGCATCGACAAACTTCGCCCAATGGTCAGCCGCGCCGAGGTGGCCCTCCCTGGCCCTTCACTCCCTTCCCCCGACGCCACGCTAAGGCTGGGGCGTTTTTCCTTTTCACTCGGACGCCCGCTCATCATGGGAATCGTGAACGTCACGCCGGACTCATTTTCCGACGGCGGGCATCATCTCGACCCGCGCAGGGCCGTCGATCGTGCCCTGCAAATGGTTGACGAAGGCGCAGACATTCTCGACATCGGCGGCGAATCGTCGCGTCCGGGCGCGCAACCTGTCGAGGCCGGGGAAGAGCTGCGCCGCATACTTCCCGTCCTGGAAAGACTTGTGGAATTGTCGCTACCGGTATCGGTGGATACCGCCAAGCCGGAAGTGATGCGCCGGGTAATCGCTGCCGGTGCTGCGATGATCAATGACATTTTCGCCCTGCGCACGCAAGGTGCACTCGAGGCCGTCGCGGGATCCGGTGTGGCCGTGTGCCTGATGCATATGCAGGGCGAGCCGCGCACAATGCAGCGTGCGCCGGTTTATGAAGATGTGGTCGCAGAAGTGAAGGCATTCCTGTCCGAGCGGGCCACCGTAGCGATGTCCGCCGGCATAGCGCGCGATCGCATCGTGCTCGACCCGGGTTTTGGCTTCGGCAAGACTCCCGAGCACAACCTCGATCTGATCCGTGCGCTGCCGGTGCTGCGTGAAGCAGGATTCCCGCTGCTTGCCGGCCTGTCGCGCAAGGCGCTATTCGGTAAAATCGTCGGACGTGAAAAAGCGGAACGCATCCACGCGAGTGCCGCCGGGGCAATGCTGGCGGTACAGCGCGGCGCGGCCATCGTGCGGGTGCACGACGTGGCCGCAACCCGCGACAGCCTGCTGGTATTGCGCGCCATTGACGACCCTAACTTTATCTTTCCATGAAAAAAATAAGGCGATATTTCGGCACTGACGGGGTGCGCGGAAGGGTCGGTGAAGCCCCCATTACCCCCGACTTCGTGATGCGCCTCGGATACGCGGCCGGAAAGGTGCTCGCCGCCGGACAGGCACTGCCGTCCGGTGACCATGCCGCAGTGCTGATCGGCAAGGACACGCGCATTTCCGGATACATGCTGGAGTCCGCGCTGCAGGCGGGTCTCTCCGCCGCGGGCGTGGATACCTACCTGGCCGGGCCGATGCCCACACCGGCGGTTGCCTATCTCACGCGCGCGCTGCGCCTTCAGGCCGGCGTCGTAATCTCCGCCTCGCACAACCCGTTCGAAGACAACGGCATCAAATTTTTTTCCGCCGATGGCAATAAATTGCCGGATGCAGTCGAGCATGCCATCGAAACGCGACTCGACCAACCGCTCGAGGTCATGCCTTCCGCGCAACTGGGCAAGGCGCGACGCATCAACGATGCCGCCGGGCGTTACGTCGAGTTCTGCAAGAGCACCTTTCCCGGAAATCTCGATTTGCGCGGCTTGCGCATGGTGGTGGATTGCGCGCACGGAGCCACTTATCACATCGCTCCGCACGTGTTTCACGAACTGGGCGCCGAGGTTTACACGATCGGTGCGCAGCCCGATGGCATCAACATCAATCTCGATTGCGGCGCCACTCACCCGCAGGCATTGGCCAGAGCGGTGAAGGCGCAACGCGCCCATCTGGGTGTGGCCTTCGATGGAGACGGCGACCGACTTATGATGGTTGACCAGGACGGCGTGCTCTATGACGGCGACCAGTTGCTGTTCGTCATCGCGCAGTTCCGCAAAAAGCACAAACTTCTGCGCGGCGGCGTGGTCGGCACGTTGATGACCAATCTTGGAATGGAACAGGCACTTGCCCGCCTTGACATCGCATTCGCGCGGGCAGCGGTGGGTGATCGTTATGTCCTGGAAAAACTGGTCGAGAAGGGCTGGCAGTTGGGTGGCGAGAACTCGGGACACATCATCTGTCTCGACAAGCACACGACCGGCGACGGCATCGTGTCCGCGTTGCAGGTGCTGCATGCTTTGAAGGCACAAGGCCAGAGCCTTGGTCAATTGTGCAAAGCCGTGCGGCTCTACCCGCAGGTCATGGTAAACGTCAAGGTCCGGAAGGGCGTCGATGTAATGACCGACGCGCGCGTGCAGGCCGTGCTTCGGGACACGGAAAGCCGGCTCGATGGCAGGGGACGGGTTTTGCTGCGGGCATCCGGGACAGAGCCGGTGGTGCGCGTCATGGTTGAAGGCGAAACCATCGGGCGCATCGAGCGTGCCGCCCGCGAGATTGCCGTGGCGGTGGAAGTCGCGGCTTCTGAGCGCTAGGCCGGCTGTGGAATGCCGTACCCGCAGATGGCTTGTCATGAAAGCGTAATATCCCGACGCTATCGTTCCGAGCCATTGAATCCCGACGTAGCCATGGAGAAGTTAAATGCTCAAAAATAAGTTAACACGATTCGCGGCGCTGACGATCTGCGCGCTGTCCTCCGCAAGTGCGCTGGCAGCCAATATAACCGGTGCCGGCGCAACCTTTCCGTATCCGATCTACGCAAAATGGGCAGACGCCTACAAGAAAGCGACGAACGTCGGAATGAATTACCAGTCGATAGGATCCGGTGGTGGCATCAAGCAAATCACAGCGAAAACAGTCGACTTCGGCGCATCCGATATGCCGATGACAGCAGAAGACCTGGAAAAGAACGGCTTGATTCAATTCCCCGCGATCATGGGCGGCGTGGTGCCGGTGTTCAATCTCAAGGGTATCCGTACCGGCGACATTCGCTTGTCCGGTCCGTTGCTGGCCGACATTTATCTTGGCAAGGTCAAGAAGTGGAACGATGCGGCCATTCAGGCGCTCAACAAAAAGGTCGCGCTGCCCGATGCCGCTATCACGGTGGTGCATCGATCCGATGGTTCCGGCACGACGTTCATTTTTGCCAACTATCTCTCCAAAGTCAGCGCAGACTGGAAAAGCGCGGTAGGTGAAGGTACCTCGGTAAAATGGCCGGCCGGCGTCGGCGGGAAAGGCAACGAAGGCGTGGCCAACTACGTGTCGCGCATCGATGGTGCGATCGGCTACGTCGAATACGCATATGCAATGCAGAATGGCCTTTCGGTCGGTCTGTTGCTGAACAGGGCCAAAGAATTTGCGGCGCCGAGCGAAGAGGCCTTCAAGGCGGCGGCCGCAGGCGCGGACTGGGCCAAGGCACCCGGAATGTATCTCATCCTGACGGACCAGCCGGGCGCGGAAAGCTGGCCGATGACCGGCGCATCTTTTATTCTGATGCATCGGGTTCAGGACAAGCCCGAAATCGCGAAGGAGGTCCTGAAATTTTTCGACTGGGCCTTCCAGAATGGCTCGAAAATGGCCGCGGATCTCAATTACGTTCCCATGCCGGCGTCTGTGATCGAACTCATCCGTTCGCAGTGGAAGAGCAATATCAAGAGCAGCTCGGGACAGCCAGTCTACTAACCTGATATTGTTGATATTTCCCCCTGTCCGTGCGACTTGCCAGGGGTGGGAAGGGGTGGCCGGCCGACCGCCCCTTTTCCTTTGCGAATTCTTGCTGCAACTTTAATTTAGAATTGGCCTTCCGGAATACGCGATGAGAACAGCCGCAGCGGGCGCCGCCGCCGACATAACCAGTCCAATACAGTCGATGAGCGAAACATCCCCGAATTCCCGCCCGCCGCGCCAGATTCCTGCGAGGTGGGGCGACCGCTTCTTCGAGCTACTGACGAAGTTCTTTGCGCTTTTCGTATTCAGCATTCTCGCCGCAATTCTGGTCTCCCTCTTCGTCGGCAGTTCATTGACGCTCGAGAAGTACGGCACGCAATTTATTTTCAGTTCCAACTGGGATCCGGTGCAGGAGGAATTCGGCGCCCTGGTGCCCATTTACGGAACCCTGGTAACTTCACTGGTGGCGATGGTCATTGGCGTTCCGATCAGCTTTGGTATCGCATTGTTCCTGACGGAACTTGCGCCAGCCTGGCTTAAGCGCCCGCTAGGCACGGCAATCGAATTGCTGGCCGGCATTCCCTCCATCATCTACGGCATGTGGGGCCTTTTCGTCCTGGTGCCCATATTCCAATCCTATATCCAGCCCACCCTTATCAAGGTTCTCGACGGCGTACCCTTTTTCGGTGCGCTTTTTCAGGGTCCGCCGCTGGGAATCGGCATGCTTACGGCCGGGGTAATTCTGTCGATAATGGTGATCCCGTTCATCGCCTCGGTGATGCGCGATGTATTCGAACTGGTGCCGGCAGTACTCAAGGAGACCGCCTATGGGCTTGGGGCGACCACATGGGAAGTCATGTGGAAAGTGGTGTTGCCCTACACCAAGGCAGGTGTCATCGGTGGAGTGATGCTCGGTCTGGGCCGCGCGCTGGGGGAGACCATGGCCGTGACATTCGTCATCGGCAATGCGAACCGACTGGCGGTGTCGCTGATGGCCCCTGGAAACAGCATTGCGTCGGCACTTGCAAATGAATTTACGGAAGCAGTCGGAGACCTGTACACCTCGGCGCTGATGGAACTCGGGCTGATTCTTTTCCTCATCACGACTATCGTGCTGGCCCTGGCCAAACTCCTGCTGCAGCGCCTTGCGCGCAGCGAGGGATCGCGGACATGAGTGAAAACGCAAGCATGAGCGTGATCAATGCGAAGAATCGCCTGTTTCAGACGCGCAAACGCATCAACAAGATCATGCTTTCCGTGTCGGGATTGGCCGTGGTCTTCGGACTGTTCTGGCTGGTCTGGATTCTGCTGACGCTGATTTACGAGGGGGGGGCGGCGCTGTTGCACTTCTCGTTCTTCACCGAAATGACGCCGCCGCCCGGCGAGAATGGCGGAATTGCAAATGCGATCGTGGGCAGCCTGCTGATGGTTGGATTCGGAACCCTGATCGGCACGCCAATTGGAATACTTGCGGGAACTTATCTTGCCGAGTACGGAAAGCGCGGCTGGCTTGCATCTGCGACAAGGTTTCTCAATGACGTATTGCTGTCCGCGCCGTCGATCGTCATCGGTCTGTTCGTTTATTCGCTCTACGTGTCGCAGGTCAAGCATTTTTCAGGCTGGGCCGGATCGTTTGCCCTGGCGTTGCTGGTTATTCCGGTCGTCGTCCGCACCACGGACGACATGCTCGGCCTCGTTCCCGGAAGTCTACGGGAAGCGGCCGCGGCGCTGGGGTGCCCGACCTGGAAGATGGTGGTGTTCATAACCTATCGCGCCGCGCGCAGCGGAATTCTTACCGGCGTATTACTTGCGGTTGCCCGTATCAGCGGCGAGACCGCCCCGCTGCTGTTTACCGTTCTGAACAATCAGTTCTGGTCCTTGAACATGAACGCCCCGATGGCGAATCTGCCGGTGGTGATTTTCCAGTTCGCGATGAGTCCCTACGAAGACTGGCACAGGCTTGCCTGGGGCGGTGCGGCATTGATTACGTTCGCCGTGCTGCTCCTTAATATCATCGCACGCGTCATGTTCCGGAAAAACAATTGACTTGAGGGTCCGATGGAAAAGCTAATGGCGGAAATGAAGTACAAGCTCCGGGTCAATAACCTGAGTTTCTACTACGGCGGATACCGGGCGCTCAAGTCCATCAGCATGGAAATTCCGGAAAAGAAGGTGACCGCCTTCATCGGGCCGTCAGGCTGCGGAAAATCCACGCTGCTAAGAACTTTCAACCGCATGTATTCGCTTTATCCCGATCAGCGCGCGGAGGGGGAAATTCTCATGGATGGCGAGAATTTGCTCGATCCCAGACAGGATGTGGCCTTGATCCGGGCAAAAGTCGGCATGGTGTTTCAGAAGCCCACGCCCTTTCCGATGTCGATCTACGACAATATTGCATTTGGCGTACGCCTCTTCGAAAAATTGGGACTTGCCGACATGGACGACCGCGTCGAATGGGCGTTGACGCGCGCGGCGCTGTGGGGCGAAGTCAAGGACAAGCTGCATCAAAGCGGTAACAGCCTGTCGGGCGGCCAGCAACAGAGGCTGTGCATTGCGCGCGGGATCGCCATCAGGCCCGAAGTGCTGTTGCTCGACGAACCCTGTTCCGCCCTGGATCCCATTTCTACCGCAAAGATCGAAGAGCTTATCGCCGAACTCAAGAACGACTATACGGTTGTGATTGTCACGCACAACATGCAGCAGGCCGCCCGGGTTTCTGATTTCACCGCTTATATGTACCTGGGAGAAATGATCGAGTTCGATGTTACGGACACGATTTTCATCAAGCCAAAGAACAAGGCTACTGAAGACTATATAACCGGGCGCTTTGGCTGATGCGGCGACAGGTGCTGTTTTAAGTGCCAAAAGTGGATTGCCTTCGGCGCCGTGCCCCGGCGATCATCGGCGCAATTTGAAGTTCAGGGATCGCGCGGCAGGGCTGAAACGCATAGACGGCCAATCCACCGATTCTGGCCGGAACGTGGCCAACATTGACCCCCCCCTGCCCTGACGGGTAAAATTCACCTGTTTTTTCGGTGGGATAGCGCATGCGGCAGCGGTTGGCAGTGGGTAACTGGAAGATGAACGGCAATCTTCCGGACAACCGGGCCCTCCTCGACAAGGTCGCGGTGGCTGCGGACGGTCTCAGCAGGGCTGTCGCCGTGGTTTGCGTTCCCTTTCCCTACCTTGCGCAGGCCCAGTCGGCATTGGCGGGGTCGAAAGCGGCTTGGGGCGGCCAGAACGTCAGCCAACATTCAAAAGGAGCGTTTACCGGTGAAGTTTCCGCCGGGATGCTGCGTGAATTTGGCTGTCGTTATGTGATCGTCGGCCATTCCGAGCGCCGGCAGTTGTTTGGCGAGGACGACGCCAGCGTCGCGCTGAAAGCGGCGGCGGTTTTGGCAGGGGGCATGACACCGATCATTTGCGTAGGTGAAACGCTGGCGGAGCGCGAAGAGGGTAGTACCGAGGCGGTGGTCGGCCGTCAGCTCGGCGCGGTGGCGGATCAGATCGCGGCGCCAGGATTGAAAGCGTCGATACTAGCTTACGAGCCGGTTTGGGCGATCGGTACCGGCAAGACTGCAACACCGCAGCAGGCGCAGGATGTTCATGCCTACCTGCGACGGGCGTTGGCCGGGCGGGATAAGACGGTGGCCGCATTGATGCCGATACTTTACGGGGGCAGCATGAAGGCGGCCAACGCGGCCGAGTTGTTAGGCATGCAGGATGTTGACGGCGGCTTGATCGGCGGCGCTTCGCTGGTGGCCGAAGAATTTCTCGCCATCTGCCAGGCGGCGGATAGTTGAAACGACGGGATGACAAAATGGAAACCTTGATTCTGATTCTTCACGTACTGGCGGCCCTGTGCGTCATTGGCCTGGTGCTGATCCAGCACGGCAAGGGCGCGGACATGGGCGCCGCATTCGGCAGCGGGTCCGCCGGCAGCCTGTTCGGCTCCAGCGGGTCGGCCAACTTTCTGAGCCGGACAACCGGTGTCCTGGCGGCGGTGTTTTTCCTGACCAGCCTCGGGCTCACCTATGTATCCAGTCATAAGAGCAGGCCCGAAGGCGTAATGTCGACGCACCAGGACTCGCCGGTAGTGCCGGCCAAGAGCGTACCGCTGCCCGATGTGCCGGCCGTGCCGGGCATTCCGGCTTCGCGCCCGGCCGGCGACGATTCGAAAGCAAACGAAATACCGAAGTAGACGTAACGGCGAGGCGCGCGGAATAAGGGGTGAGGCGCAAGGCCCTCAAGCTTGCACAATGGCCTCACGCTTTGCGTCCCGCGCCTGGCGAAATTGCCGACGTGGTGAAATTGGTAGACACGCCATCTTGAGGGGGTGGTGGGGAAACC
>JBDTRK010000012.1:0-44719 GCA_039931685.1 Betaproteobacteria bacterium
GCGTACTTCGTAGGTGGTGCTCATGACAAACCCCAAGTGGCGTCGAACGATCGAACGATCGCCCGATTCTAGTGAGCGGAGAGCTGAAGGGGCTGTCCCGCGCGCGACCGAGGCGTTGCTCGCCACCGAGCGCTTACACCTCCAGCCACTCCTTGCGCACGTCCTCGTTGCCGGCAAGCTCCGCAGGCGTGCCTTCGAATACGATGCGGCCGTGGCCCATCACGTAGACGCGCTGGGATATTTTCAGGGCGATCGTCAGTTTCTGCTCCACCAGCAAAATGGATATGCCGCGGCTCTTGATCTCTTCGAATAATTTTGCCACCTGTTCGACGATCTTGGGCGCCAGGCCTTCGGTCGGCTCGTCGATCATTACCAGGTCGGGATCACCCATCAGCGTGCGGCACAGCGTGAGCATCTGCTGCTCCCCGCCCGACATTACGCCGGCAGGCGCCTCCGCGCGCTCCTTGAGCCGCGGGAACAATGCATACATGTCGTCGATGCTCCAACGGCCCTGCTGGCGTGTGCCCTTCATGCCCAGCAGCAGATTCTGCCTGACCGTGAGCGACGGAAAGATATCGCGGCTCTCCGGCACATAACCCAGGCCCTTGCGAGCGACAACAAAGGTTTTCTGACCGCGGATCTCCTGACCCCTGAATTTCACCGATCCGGTGCACTCGACCTGACCCATAATCGACTTGATCGTCGTGGAGCGACCCACGCCGTTGCGTCCGAGCAGGCTGACGATTTCACCCTCCCTGACCTGCAAATGCACGCCGTGCAGAATGTGGCTTTTGCCGTAGTACGCGTGTAGGTCCTTGACTTCGAGCATCAGTCCTGCTCCGTGCCGAGATAGGCTTCCTGAACCGCCTTGCTGCTGCGGATTTCCTCCGGCGTGCCGGAGGCGATGACTTCGCCGTAGACCAGCACCGATATGCGGTCGGCAAGATTGAAAACGACGCTCATGTCGTGTTCGACCATGATCAGGGTGCGACCTTCGGTCACCTTGCGGATCAGTTCCACCGCGTCATCGGTCTCGCTGCGACTCATGCCGGCCGTCGGTTCGTCGAGCAGGATGACATTGGCCCCGCCGGCTATCGTGACGCCGATCTCGAGCGCGCGCTGTTCCGCATAGGTCAATACGCCGGCCATCCGCTCGCGGCGGTCCGTCATGCCGATGCGCTCGACGATTTCGCTGGTGCGGCTGCGTACCGAGTCGAGTGCTTCCACGCGATGCCAGAAGGAATATTTATACCCCTGGGACCACAGCACCGCGCAGCGCACGTTCTCGTAAACGGACATGCGCGGGAAAATGTTGGTGATCTGGAAACTGCGCGCCAGGCCCTTGCGGTTGATGATCTCCGGCTCGAGGCCCGAGATGGTTTCGCCGTGCAGATCGATGCGTCCCGACGACACGCCAAAGCGCCCGCTGATCAGATTGAACAGCGTCGACTTGCCGGCGCCGTTCGGGCCGATGATGGCATGGCGTTCGCCTTTGCTAATGCTCAGATTCACGCCGTTGATGATCGATGTGCGCCCGAAGCTCTTGCGCACTTCGTGCAACTGCAGGGCGGCTACGCTCATACCACTCCCGCCTTCTGCAATTCCGGCGTCAGGCCTTCCCAGGCGCGGCCGACCACGCGTTTTACGCCATAGACCAGCGCGATGCCGATGCAGAATACGATGGCACAGCCGACCCAGTACTGCGCCTGCATCGGGTCGAGGTTCAATCCGAAATAGGAAAACTCCTTGTTCGACGTTTCCTTGGCTTCGAAGTGATAAATCATTTCGATCAATGCGAAAAAGCCCGACAACATGACCAGGCCGGCAATCGCGGCAAGCGCATACGACGGCAGCAAACGCCTGAAGAGCCCGGCACGCCACACCGGCTTGTGCAATGTAATCAGATTGGCGATGCCGCCAGGCGAAAACATGATGATCACAAGGAAGAACAGTCCGAAGTACAGCAGCCAGGCCTGGGTGTAGTTGGACAAGGCCGACTGCAGCAGCGTCACCAGGGTGGCGCCGATGATCGGCCCCCAGAAGTGGCCGATGCCGCCGATGAAAGCCATCAATACGACGTTGCCTGAGGCCACCAGGCCCAGCGTTTCAGCCGTGACGATTTCGTAATTGATTGCCGCCAGCCCGCCGGCGATGCCGGCGAATCCACTGGCCAGCGCCATCATTAGCCAGCGCACCCGCGTCGGATTGTAGCCGACGAATCTGGCCCGCTCCGGGTTGTCGCGCACCGCATTGGCCATGCGCCCGAGCGGCGTGCGCGTCAGCGCAAACATCGCGATCATGGTCACCAGGCACCAGCCCGCGATCAGGTAATAAACCTGGATCTGCGGGCCATAGCTCACGCCGAGGAAGGCCTTGCCCACGACACGGTTGGTGGCGATGCCGCCTTCGCCGCCGAAAAAAGTGGTGAACATCAATGCGCTCGCCGCCACCATCTCGGCGATGCCGAGTGAGATCATCGCGAACGGCGTGCCCGCGCGCCGCGTGGTCACGAATCCGAGCACCAGGCCGGACAGCAGCCCGGCCAGGCCGCCGATAAGCGGCACCAGAGTGACCGGAAACCAGAATTTCCCGTCGCCGATGAAGTTCAGCGCATGCGCGCAGAAAAAGGCACCGAGTCCGAAGTAGACGGCGTGACCGAAAGACAACAGTCCGGTCTGTCCGAGCAGCATGTTGTAGGACAGCGCAAAGATGATGGCGATGCCCATTTGCGAAAGCATCGACAACGCGAAACTTTGCGAGAATATGTACGGCAGCACGGCGAAAGTGACGGCAACGCCGGCCCACAAAGAAACCCTGCGCACGCTCAGTACGGGCGTCATGCCGGCACTCCGCAGGAATCGTCCGCTGTCCTGGTCGGCAAGCGCATCATCCCTCCCGCGTGCCCATGAGTCCGCGCGGCCGCACGATCAGCATCAATACCATCAGCAGGTAAGGCAGCACCGGGCCGGTTTGCGAGATCGTTATCGACCAGAATCCGTACCAGAGGGAATTCGGCGAAACATCAATGCCGAGTCTGGCCCAGGCATCGAGCATCGAATAATCGAAGGCAACCGAGAAGGTCTGCAGCGCGCCGATGATCAGCGAGGCGAGGAATGCGCCGCCGAGTGAACCCATTCCGCCGAACACAACGACCACGAAGACGATGCTGCCGACCGCCGTCGCCATGCCGGGCTCGGTGATGAAGGCGTTGCCGCCGATGACCCCGGCCAGCCCGGCCAGCGCGGTGCCGCCTGCGAACACCAGCATGAAAACACGCGGGACGTTATGGCCAAGCGCCTGCACCATGTCCGGGTGCGAGAGCGACGCCTGGATCACCAGTCCGATGCGCGTGCGCGTCAGCAACAGGTACAAGGCCAGCAGCATGCCGACTGAAACCAGCATCATGAATCCGCGATAAGCCGGATACTGGGTCGTGTACAGCGTGAACAGCGTGAAATCGAGTTCCGCTGGAATGCGGTAGTCGACCGGGGCACGCCCCCACAGCAGGTGCACGACCTCTTCGACTACATAGGCCAGGCCGAAGGTAAACAGTAGTTCCGCCACGTGTCCGAATTTGTGCACGGTGCGCAGGCCAAAGCGCTCGGTGGCGGCGCCGAGCACGCCGACGAGGACCGGGGCCAGAAACAGCGCCGGCCAGAAACCGATGTAAAGCCCGGTCTGGTAGGCGAAGTAGGCGCCGAGCATGTAAAAGCTCGCATGCGCGAAATTCAGCACCCCCATCATGCTGAAAATCAGCGTCAGCCCGGACGAGAGCATGAACAACAGCAGTCCGTAGGACAGACTGTTGAGCAAGGTGATGAGGAAGAATTCCATTTGAATGCAGTGATCAGTGATCGGTAATCGGTGATTGGGGGTTCATGCCTTGGGCGGTTAACTGTTCACTGTTCACTGTTCGCCGATCACCGTTCACGGCCGTTGAAACTTGCACGTCGTCGGCATCACCGTGTCCTTGCCTTCGATACGCGCATCGGTGCGAAAACCCAATCCGGTTTTCTCGACGTCGAACCTGGCGTTCTTGCCGTTAGCCTTGACCAGCGTGGAAATATACAGCGGCTGCACCAATTGATGGTTGTCCGCGCGCATGTAGACCTCGCCCGAATCATCCTCGAACACCAGGTTTTCCAGTGCCGCTGCCACCTTGCCCGGATCGGTGCTCTTCGCTTTTTCGATCGCCAGCGCAAGCGCGTTGATCGATTCGCGTATCGCGGAATAATACAAGTCGTCGCTGACGTCCGGGAAGCGCGCACGGTACTCGGCGTTGTGTTCGCCGGCATGCTTGCCGCCGATGTTGGAATGCCAGGTGGTGACTTGCTTGACATGGCCGGCCCCGGCCTCGCCGAAGGCCGTGACCGCGCCGGCCGCACCCGTGTAATAGGTGTAGAAATCGGCCTTCAGGCCGGCCTCCCTGCCCGCCTTGACCAGCAGGGCAAGGTCGTTTCCCCAGTTGCCCGTGATGACGCTGTCGGCGCCCGAGGATTTGATCTTGGCGACATAGGGTGCGAAGTCCTTGACCTTGCCCAGCGGATGCAAGTCGTCGCCGACAATTTCGATGTCCGGACGCTTGGCCGCGAGCATGGTGCGCGCCGCCTTGGCCACTGCCTGACCGAACGAATAGTCCTGGTTGATCAGATAGATCTTGCGGATGCCCTTCAACTGCGCCATGTAGTTGGTCAGTGCCTGCATCTTCATGTCGGCGTCGGCATCGAAACGGAAGTGCCAGTAATTGCACTTGTCGTTGGTCAGCGCCGGATCGACTGCCGCATAGTTCAGGAAAATGACGGTCTTCTGCGGGTTGCGCTCGTTGTGCTTGGCCACGGCATCCGACAAGGCCAGCGCGACGCTCGAGCCGTTGCCCTGTGCGATATAGCGTATGCCCTGGTCAGCGGCCTGCTTGAATACGAGCTGGGCTTCCTGCGGGCTGGTCTTGTGGTCAAACGGCACAATTTCAAATTTGACGCCGCCGAGCACGCCGCCGCGCGCATTGACGGTTTCCGCCGCGAGCTGATAATGCCGCAGCCCGATTTCACCGACGTTCGCGAACGCGCCGCTCAGGCCTTCGATGAAGGCGATCCTGACGGTCTCTTCGGCGTGAGAACCGGCGGACAGCATGGGCGCCAGAAAGGCCGCGCAGAACAACAACGCCGTCTTCAGGTGTCTCATCGTGAATTCTCCTCGGGGACAACGACGCCGGGCCT
Source organism: Betaproteobacteria bacterium (assembly GCA_039931685.1). Classification (GTDB taxonomy): domain Bacteria; phylum Pseudomonadota; class Gammaproteobacteria; order Burkholderiales; family JACQAP01; genus JACQAP01. The sequence goes on from JBDTRK010000012.1 coordinate 5,217, forward strand.
GCGGCCTCGAACGGCTGCGGATTGCCGGAACACGGTCGTCGGCGTCATCTGTCTGGTTATATTTTTCGCTTGCCTCAGGCCACACTTCAGGGCAACTCGCCGACCGGAATCGAATGCCGTACTTTGTTCCATGGTGCCTGACCGTACGGGCCGGATTCTATTCGCAAAGCGACGCTGTTGTAAACGCATTGCCGCCATGCGCCCGCATGCACCGTCGCTCTTTTGCAGTGCAGCGTGCGACACGGGACGCAGGACGCGGGAGAATCGAGTGTTCGCGGATCAAGCTGCTAAAATCCGCGCACACCGACCAATGACGGGAGCCCCGCGATGCATGGCCTCATGATGGACTCCGCGCTGCTGATTTCTTCACTAATCAAGCATGCGGACCGCTACCACGGCGATACCGAGATCGTATCCCGTCTCGTCGAAAGCGGCGCAATCCACCGCTATACCTACAGTGAAGCGCATAGTCGCGCGCGACGCCTTGCCAACGCGTTGACTTCGCTGGGCGTCAAAATGCATGATCGGGTCGCCACGCTTGCGTGGAATGGCTTCCGTCACTTCGAAGCCTACTACGCCGCGGCCGGCATGGGCGCGGTGTCGCACACGATCAATCCCAGGCTGTTCCCCGAGCAGGTCATCTACATCGTCAACCACGCCGAAGACGGCTATGTCTTTGTCGACCTGACTTTCGCACCACTGGTCGAAGCCATCGCGCAGAAGTGCCCGCGCGTCAAGGGTTGGATCATGATGACAGACAAGGCCCATATGCCGCAGACGAAGCTGGCCAATGTGCTGTGTTACGAGGAATTGGTCGATGCGCATTCCGACGCATACGAATGGCCGGAGTTCGACGAGCACACCGCCTCGTCGCTGTGCTACACCTCCGGCACCACGGGCAACCCGAAGGGCGTGCTCTACAGCCACCGCAGCACCATCATCCATTGCTACGCCTCGAGCATGCCGGACGCGCTGAACATTTCGGCGCGCGACGCGATCCTGCCGGTGGTGCCGATGTTCCACGTCAACGCCTGGGGTCTGCCTTATTGCGCGGCCATGGTCGGCGCCAAACTGGTATTCCCCGGCGCGGCATTGGACGGCGCCAGCGTGTTCGAATTATTCGAGAAGGAAAAGGTCACGGTCTCGGCCGGCGTTCCCACGGTGTGGCTCGGCCTGCTAGCCTTCATGAAACAGAACAACAAAACTTTCAGCACCCTCAAGCGCACCGTCATCGGCGGGTCGGCCTGCCCGCCAGCGATGATCCGCAGTTTCGAGAAAGACTACGGCGTGCAGGTCATCCACGCCTGGGGCATGACCGAAATGAGCCCGCTCGGCACGGTCAATACGTTCAAGGCCAGCCACGCCGGCTGGGACAGCGAGCAGCGCCTGGCGCTGCAGAACAAGCAGGGACGGCCGATCTTCGGCGTCGACATGAAAATCGTCGACGACGCCGGCAAGGAACTGCCGTGGGATGGCAAGGCTTTCGGCGACCTGCTGGTGCGCGGACCGTGGATCTGCAAGCAATACTACAAGGCCGAAGGCGGCAATCCGCTGCGCAAGGACGAGCACGGCCACGGATGGTTCCCGACCGGCGACGTGTGCAATATCGATGCCGACGGCTACATGCAGATCACCGATCGTTCCAAGGACGTCATCAAGTCGGGCGGCGAATGGATCAGTTCGATCGACCTGGAGAACACCGCCGTGGCGCACCCAGCCGTCGCCGAAGCCGCGGTGGTTGGCATCCGTCACCCGAAATGGGACGAGCGGCCCCTGCTGGTAGTCGTGAAGAAAAAGGACGCGCAGGTCACGCGCGAGGACTTGTTGAAGTTCTTCGAAGGCAAGGTGGCGAAGTGGTGGATGCCGGACGACGTGGTGTTCGTCGAACAATTGCCGCACACCGCCACCGGCAAGCTGCTCAAGACCAAGCTGCGCGAGGATTTCAAGGACTACAAGCTGCCCACTGCGTAACCGCAGCGCCGTACGCGCCGGCGACAGTCTAGTAACCCTTGCCCCGGTCCACCACGCCGCGCGGCGCTTCGCCGCGTTCCATGCGGTGGATGTTGGCAATGACCTGGGCTTGCGATTCGGACGCGAGCGTCGGCGCCGCCACATGCGGCGTGATGATGACCCCGGGGTGACGCCAGAATGGATGCGTGACAGGCAGCGGCTCGGGTTCGAACACGTCCAGCATGGCCCCGGCCAGGTGTCCGCAATCGAGTGCGGCGATCAAGTCGCCGTCGACCAGGTGGCCACCCCTGCCGATGTTCACGACGTAGCTGCCGCGCGGCATCGCTGCGAATGTTCGTGCGTCAAGAATGCCACGCGTCGCGGCCGTCAGCGGCAGCACATTCACCAGAACACGCGCTTGCGCCAGAAACGGTTTGAGCCCTGCCTGGGCGGCAAACACCTGCACGCCTTCGACGGGTCTTCCGCTGTTGCTCCAGCCAGAAACAGGGTAGCCCTGCGCGGCGATGCGTTGCGCAACGACCGTGCCGATCACGCCCAGGCCCATCACGCCGACCGGCCACTGCCTGGCGAGCATTGCGTCGCGGGGACACCAGACGGCGACGCCCTGCTGCTCGAAGTACGCCGCCATGTGCCGCTGGAAATGCAGCACGGCATAGAGCGCGTACTCCGCCATCGGCCCCGGCAATCCGGCATCCACCAGCCTCAGGACCGGCACGCCAGCCGGCAATGCCGGGTCGCCCAACACCGAATCGACACCGGCGCCGAGCACCAGGATCGCTTTCAGGTTGGGGAATTGCGCCAGCACGCCCGCGGGCTGGTGCCACACCAGCGCGTAACGGATCGCGTCCTTCGGCCCACAGTCCGGCCAGATGCGGAACGCCTTGTCCGGGAAAGCGTGTGCGCAAGCCGCTTGCCAGGGCGCGGCGGATTCGGATTCGCTGCAGAAGAGGATCGTCACGTCGGGAAGGCGGTCGGCGGCATGAAACGCTCAATGCTAAAGTGCCGCCTGGCGATATGCCAGCACCACAGAAAACAAAAAATACCAGGAGGATTTCATGAGCAAGCTTTACGCCGAGCCACAGCGCGCTTTCCAGGACATGTTCGACACACGCCGCATCGCGGATGCCTCGGAGCAGATCATCGTGCATGCGGAAGTCTCGGACGACGAGAAGGCCTTCATCGAAAGCCGGGACATGTTTTACCTGGCAACCGTGGACGCGCGCGGCTTTCCGACCTGTTCCTACAAAGGCGGCGATCCCGGATTCGTCAGGGTCGTGGACAAGAACACGCTGGCGTTTCCAAGCTACGACGGCAACGGCATGTTCTACTCGATGGGCAACATCCGCGGCTACGGCAAGATCGGCATGCTCTTCATCGACTTCGAAACGCCGCACCGCATGCGCCTGCACGGCACCGCCAGCATCGACGAAAACGATCCGCTGCTCATGCAATACGGCGGCGCCGACCTGGTGGTTCGGGTGCGCATCGAGGAATTGTTCATCAACTGCCCGCGCTATGTGCACCGCTACCAGAAGATGAAGCCGTCCAGCTACGTGCCGCGCAACGAGTGCGTGACGCCGTTTGCGGTGTGGAAGCGCATCGATGCGATCCAGCCGGCACTGGCGTCGCGCGACCAGGGCAAAGCTGAAGCCGCCGGCGGCCTCATCACGATGGAAGAATATTTCGCCAGGGTGGGACGTGGCGAGGGGTGAAAAGCCGTGACGGAAGAAACCGTGACGCGTGACGCACATTGTTCTTTTTCGTGACTTCGAGAACTACGGGATGAACCCGTCAAGATCCGTAGCTATCGAATCCGTTACGCGTCACGCCGTTACGGTTATGACCAAGCCGGCACACCGGTAACGGTGCGTCACGGCGCTTCAGGGTGCCGTGACTTCCAGGTTGTCGATCAGGCGCGTCTGGCCCAGCTTGGCGGCACCCAGAATGACGAGCGCCTTGTCGCTCACGTCCGGCCGCATCACGGCACGCTGGTTGCGCACCACCACATAGTCCACGTTCCAGCCATGGCGCGCCAGCAGCGCGCCAGCAGCGTACTCCATCGCGATGAAATTGCGATCGCCGCCCAGCACCGCGTCGCGCACGCCGATGATGGCTTCGCGCAGGCGGATTGCTTCCTTTCTTTCGTCTACGGACAGGAAACGATTGCGTGACGACAAGGCCAGTCCGTCTTCCGCGCGCACGGTCTCCGCGGAGACGATTTTGATCGGCAGGGCGAACTGATCCACCATCTGGCGGACGATGGCCAGCTGCTGGTAATCCTTCTTGCCGAATACGGCGATCTGCGGCTGCACTGAATTGAACAGCTTCAGCACCACCGTTGCCATGCCGCGAAAATGTCCGGGCCGGAAGCGCCCCTCGAGTTTGTTCGAGACCTTGGGCAGGTCGACATAAAAGGTTTGCGGCTCCGGATACATTTCCTTCTCATCCGGCACCCATACGATGCTGTTGCCCTCGGCTTCGAGTTTTACGCAATCCTCTTCGAAAGTGCGCGGATATTTTTCGAAGTCCTCGCCCTGTCCGAACTGCAGGCGGTTGATGAAAATGGTCGTGACTGTCACCGGCGCCTGGGTGCGCGCGATGCGCACCAGGCTAAGGTGGCCGTCATGAATGTTGCCCATGGTCGGCACGCAAGCGACCTGCGGTTCACGCCCGAGCCGTTCGCGCAGGCCGGCGATTGTCTTGATGACTTCCATTTTTTTCGAGAGTCGAGGGCCGGGGGACGGGCCACCAGGGAAAGACGCGGCATCGCCGCACCAATCTCTGGCTCCCCGCCACCAGGCGCTCGCCCCTGCCCTCCCCTAAAAGCTGTGTTCGGAAGCCGGATAGGTCCCGGCCTTGACTTCAGCAACGTAGCGCTGGACGGCATCTGCGATGGATGATGCACCCTGCATGAAGTTTTTTACGAAGCGTGGTTTCTTGCCCGGATAGATATCCAGCATGTCATAGAGATTCAGGATCTGGCCGGAGCAATGCACGCCGGCGCCGATGCCGATCACCGGCACCGACAACGCGTCCGTAAGCGCCTTCCCGACGGCTGCCGGGACGAGTTCAACCACCATCAGGCTGGCGCCCGCGTCCTGCAGTGTCTTGCCGGATACGACGAGCCGCCGGGCCGCCTCTTCGGTCTTGCCCTGGATTTTCCAGCCGCCGATGGCATGCACCGACTGCGGCGTGAGCCCGATGTGTCCGCAAACCGGAATGCCGCGACTGGCGAGAAATTCAATCTGCGGCGCCATGATTTCGCCGCCTTCGAGCTTGACCATGTGGGCGCCCGCACTCATTAATCGCGCCGCGTTCTCGTAAGCCTTCTCCGTGCTTTGCTGATAACTACCGAAGGGCATGTCGCCCAGTACCAGTGCGCGTTGCGTGCGGCGCGCGACGATACGGGTGTGATAGATCATGTCTTCCATGGTGACCGGCAGGGTCGAATCGTGGCCTTGTATGGTCATTGCCAACGAATCGCCGACCAGAAAGATGTCGACGCCGGCCGCGTCCAGCAGCGCGGCGAAGCTCGCGTCGGTACAGGTCAACATGGTGATGCGGTCGTTGTCCTGCCGCATTTTCTGCAAAACGCCCGTGGTAACTTTCATTGGCTCAGGTTTGTCGCAAGAATGATTTCATTCACCGCGGCTGAAAAATTCGCGCGGACCCCGCATTTCGCTGATGCGGCGCAACAATAAATCAAAATCACCGGCGCTATCAACAAAATTCAGATGGTCGCTGTTGACGATCAGCAAAGGTGCAGCCGAAAACTGATAAAAAAATCGGCTGTAAGCATCCGCGAGTCGAACCAGATATTGCTCGGAGATGTTGCGCTCGTAATCTACCCCGCGCCTGTGTACGCGTTCGATAAGCCTGGCCGGCGATGCTTGCAGGTAGATCACCAGGTCGGGCGTGGGCGCCTGCGGCATCAGGTGGGCATAAATCTGCTGGTACAGGTGCAGTTCGTCATCGGACAGGGTCAGCGTGGCGAACAGCGGATCCTTGTCGAGGATGAAGTCGGCCACGGTTCCGCCCTCGAATAAATCGATTTGCTTCAGGCCGGCAACCTGCTGCACACGCTGAAACAGGAAAAACAGCTGCGTCGCCAGCGCGTGGCGGCGCGGATCATCATAAAATCGGCCAAGGAAGGGGTTGGCGTCCGGATCTTCGAGCAGCAGCGCTTTGCCCAGATGCGCGGACAAGCGGCGCGCCAGGCTGGTTTTGCCGGCGCCTATCGGCCCTTCGACGACGATGTAGCGATACTTTTCAGGCAACATCGAGCCGCTCCACCGCGCTTCGATCGACCTGCGCAAGCAGCTGCGCCAGCGTCGCCGGCCCGGGCAAGGACGCGTCCGCCGCGATCTCGGCCAGAGGCAGCAGCACGAAGGCGCGTTCATGCATGCGCGGATGCGGCACCGTCAGCATCTCTTCGCTCACAACGCGCGTCCCGAACAGCAGCAAATCCAGGTCCAGGGTGCGCGGCGCGTTGCGCACGGATCGCTGCCGCCCGTGGCGATTCTCGATGACATGCAGCGCATCGAGGAGCTCATGCGGCGACAGGCCGGTCTGCAACTTCGCCACGGCGTTGATGAAATCCGGCTGATCGGCATAACCTACCGGGGCGCTGCGGTACAACGAAGAGGCGGCCAAAACGCTAGTGCGCTCGATGGCGTCGAGCTCGCCGATGGCCTGCCTGACCTGCCGCACCGGGTCTTCCAGATTGGCACCGATGCCGACATAGACCGTCGTCGTCGCGGTGCGCTCGCTCATTCGGATTCGGCTGGCGCCGTTTCCGGCGCGGGATTTCCCCCGCCCGGCTTGCGCCGGCGCCGGCGCTTGCGCGGACCGCGATCGGGAAGCAACATCTGCTGGCGGGTTTCTTCGTCCGCTTTCTGAAAGTGTTCCCACCATTCGGCGATCTCGGCATCGACTTCGCCACTATCACAGCGCAACACCAGGAAATCGTAGGCGGCGCGAAAGCGCGGATGGGCCAGCACGCTGTACGGCCGGCGCCCCGAACGCGCGAGGAAACGCGGTTGCAGTGCCCAGATGTCCTTCATGTCCGCGCCGTAGCGTTTCGGAATCGACAGCTTTTCGGCCTGCACGTGGATTACATGGTCCATCGCCTTGAACAGTGCCGGCAGGGGCGCGAGCCCCTCGTCCTGCGCCAGTTTCCATGCCGACAGCACTTCGTGCCACAGCAGCGCGGCGAAGAGGAAGCCCGGCGCAATCGGCTTGTCCGCACGCACGCGTTCGTCCGTACTCTTCAGCGCCATCATCACGAAACGTTCTCCCATCGGCTGCTCGAGAATCACGTCGAGCATCGGTAGCAGGCCGTGATGCAGGCCTTCCTGGCGCAATTGCAGCAGGCAGGCGGTGGCATGGCCGGAGAACAGCAGTTTCATCATTTCTTCGAACAGGCGTGCCGACGGCACGTTGGCAAGCAAGGTTGCGAGGCTCTTTATCGGCGCGCGAGTGTCGGCCTCGATCTTCAGTCCAAGCTTTGCGGCAAGGCGCACGGCGCGCAGCATGCGCACCGGATCCTCGCGGTAACGCTGCTCGGGATCGCCGATCATGCGCAGGCGATGCGCCTTCAGGTCGGCAAGGCCGTCGCAAAAATCGAGGATCTGCTCGGTCGTCGGATCGTAGAACATGGCATTGATCGTGAAGTCGCGCCGGGTGGCATCCTCTTCCTGGGTACCGAACACGTTGTCGCGCAGGATGCGGCCATGTTCGTCGGAGCGCTGATCCTCCTGGTCGCCCCCCTGGCGTGCGCGAAACGTCGACACCTCGACGGTGTCTTCGCCGAACATGACGTGGACCAGGCGAAAACGCCTGCCTATGATGCGCGAGCGCCGGAATATGCCGCGCACCTGTTCCGGCGTAGCACTGGTCGCAATGTCAAAATCCTTCGGCTCCAGTCCGAGCAACAGGTCGCGCACGGCGCCACCCACGACGTAGGCGGCGAACCCCTTCTCCTGCAAGCCCGTGGTAACGCGCCTTGCGCTAGAGCTGATCTTGTCCCGGGATAGACCATGCTTGCTGCGCGGGACGGTCCGCGGCTCGGCCGAAGACGATGATCGGCCGGAGAATACCCGGCGAAGCAGTTTCCGAATCATCGAATAGCGCAGAATTTCATAGTGGGGGAGTGGCGTGGCGCGCGTGTCACGGCGCCGCGAGAAAGGCGGGATTATACATGCGAGCCCCCGCGGGATTGTCTTCCCGGCAGGAACAGTCGTTCCCCGGCCGCTTCGACTTGCATCAGCGGAAACCCGTACAGCTCTCCAAGATGGTCCGCAGTGATCGCCTCGTCAGCGCCACCAACGCGATGGCGCGCGCCGTCAAACAGCAACAGGAAACGGTTGCAGTAGCGGGTGGCGAACAGCAGATCATGCAGCACCATGACGACAATTGCGCCCCGTTCGCGCGCTTCGGCAGCCAGTCGCTCGAGCACCGCCACCTGATGCGGCAGATCGAGATGTTGCAGCGGTTCGTCGAGCAGATAAATGTCCGGCCGTTGCGCAAACAAGGCCGCAGCACGGGTGCGCTGGCGCTCGCCTCCGGAGAGCGTTGCAAAGGCATGATTGTCGAAGCCGCCCAGATGCATCGCTGCGATCTCGTGTGCGACTATGCCTTCATCTTCGACACTCCATCCGAACGGGCTGTGCGCATGCGGATAGCGGCCCAGCAGGACGTAATCACGCACACTGCCCCAGAACTCGCGGCTCTCTTCTTGCAGAAGTACGCCGATGCGGCGCGCCAGCGCCCGCCTGGGCAAGGCAGCGACCATAGCGCCCTCGAGCAACACTGCCCCCGATTCGGGCTGGCGCAGCGCGGCGAGTGCATGCAGCAACGTGGACTTGCCGCTGCCGTTGCGTCCCAGCACCGCCCACACTTCGCCCGGGCGCAATTCCATGGTCAGCCCGTCGACCAGCGTGCGCCCGGGATAGGCGAGCCGCAATCCTTCAGTGCGCAGCATCTTTGTTCTTGCCGGCAAGAAGCAGCAACAGGATCGGCACGCCCAGCAATGCCGTGAGCACGCCAACCGGAAACTGCAAAGGCGCCCAGGCGCTGCGGGCGACGGTATCGGCCAGGGTCAGGAAACCGCCGCCCACCAGAATCGAACCGGGCAGCAGCCAGCGATGGTCCGCGAAGCCGATGAGTCGTACCAGGTGCGGCACGATGAGGCCGACGAAACCAACGGTGCCGCCGACCAGGACCGCAGTCACCGCTGCCACGGCGGCCACGCCGAACAACAGGAATTCAATGCCGCTGACCGCCACGCCCAGCGATTGCGCTTTCATCCTGCCAAGCGCAAGCACGTTCATCGCAGGAGCAAAGGGCATCGCAATCAGGAACAGAATCGCCAGCACAAGCAACGCCGGCACGGGATTGCCGGCGTAGCCCAGGTCGCCCATCAGCCAGTACAACATGCCCTTCACGGAAGCCTGCGGCGCGAGCACCAGGATCAGACTGAGTAACGCATTGAGGCCCGCGGCGACCACCACGCCGGTGAGCAGCAAGCGGTATGGATTCCAGTTGCCTGCGCGCAGGCTCAGGCCGAATACCAGTGCCGACGCCAGCACCGCCCCGCCCAGTCCGAATCCGGTCTGCACGATCGTCCCCAGTCCGAGCAGCATGCCAAGCATCACGCCCAGCGCGGCACCGCCGGAAATGCCGAACACATAGGGGTCCGCGAGCGGGTTGCGCAGCAACACCTGCATCAACGTCCCCGCGAGCGCCAGCAGCGCGCCGCAGGAAAAAGCCGCCAGCACGCGCGGCAGGCGCAGTTTCCAGACGATGTCGGAAACGGCGTCGCTGCCAGGTTGCGCCAGCGCCGCGAAGATTTTTACGAAGGGAATAGAAATGCTGCCCGCGCCAATTCCGGCCACGATGCTGAATGCCGCGAACAGTGACAGCAGGACGATTGCGGCGGCACGCGACATGAATTCGTTCGGCCGCCGCGATCTGGCGACTAGCGCAGGCTGATGACGCGCCAGTCGTTCCTGAGCGCGTGTTCCTTGAGCGTCTCGTCGGGATCCACCGCGACCGGATGGCTGACGAGGGAAAGCAGCGGCAAATCGTTCAGCGAATCGCTATAAAACCAGGTTTCGCCGAGGCTCCGCCATTCGATGCTGTGCTCCGCCATCCAGCTCCTGAGCCGTTCGACCTTGCCATCGCGGAACGAGGGCACGCCCATCACCCGGCCGGTAAACTCGCCACCGACTTCCTCCGGCTCGGTGGCGATCAGGTTTTCGATGCCGAGCTCGCGCGCGATCGGCGCGGTCACGAAGCGGTTTGTTGCGGTGATGATCACGCGCGCATCGGCGCGATGGCTTTCGACCAGGTCACGCGACTTCTGTGTGATGATCGGCAAAATTTTCTTCTGCATGAATTCGGCATGCCACTGGTCAAGCTGTTTGCGCGGATGGCGCGCCAGCGGCTTCAACTGAAAATCGAGAAACTCGTGGATGTCCAGCGTACCGGCTTTGTACGCTTCGTAAAAATGGCGATTGCGCGCTTCGTAAACTTCACGGTCAAGCACTTCCTTTTCGATCAGGAATTGCGCCCACTCGAAATCGCTGTCGCCGGCCAGGAGAGTGTTGTCCAGATCAAACAGGGCAAGGCGCATGGGGAAAGTGCGGAGAAGGCGGGAAGGGGCGAGGGAAAAGGCGTTGTTAGTATAGCGCAAAAAAAAGCCGTCGAATGCCCGCTTGCGGCGTCGACAAGGCGTTGCGCCATCAGCGCGGAGCGCCGTCTTCGGGACGCAGCAATTCCTTCAATAGCGGCAGCGTGATCGACCGTTTCGCTTCGAGCGAGTGACGATCAAGTGCGTCCAGCACGCTCATCAACGAAGGCAGGTCGCGGCTCAGATGGCGCAGCAGGTAGTCGATAACCCCGTCGGGAAGATCGAACGAACGCGCCGCGGCGTGTTGTTTGAGCGCCAGTGCCTTTTCGTCGTCGGTGAGACCTTGGACCTGATAGACCAGCCCCCACCCGAGCCGGGTCAGCAATTCGGGACGCAACTTCAGTCGTGCCGGCGGCGCGTCACCGGCCGCAAGCACAATCCCGGTACGCTCGCGCAGCTGGTTGTAGAGGTTGAAAAACGCCCGCTGGTTGCGCGCGTCGAGCATTTCGACATCATCTACGGCCACGGCCCGCAATTGCGCCGCGGGCGCCGGGACCGGTTCTCCACTGCCAAGATGCAGGCAGTTCAATCCCGCCGCGCGCAGCCCGGCAAGAGTCGCGCTCAACAGGTGCGAACGTCCGCTGCCGGCTTCGCCCCAAAGGTATATGCATCGCTCCGCTTCGCGTCCGGCGACGAGGTTGCACAGCACGGCCAGCAGTTCGGCATTGCGTCCGGGAAAGAAATTGTCCAGCGCAGGCGCAGGCGGCGGCGCAAGGGAAAGTGCCAGTTGCTTCATCAGGATTTGTACAAATCGCTGGCGACATAATGCGCCCGCAAGTGGCGCAAGGCCACCAGCAACGCCGCACTCGCCGGCAGCGCCAGCAACACGCCGAAAAAACCGAAAAGCTTGCCGAAAATAAGCAAGGCGAATATCACCGCCACGGGATGAAGGCCTATGCGGTTCCCAACCAGCATCGGGGTTATCAGCGTCCCCTCGAGCAATTGGCCGACACCAAACGCCACCCACACGCCGACCAGGCCCATCACATCATTGAACTGGTTGAACCCCGCCAATGTGCCCAGCAGCAGCCCCACCAGCATTCCAAGATAAGGAACGAACACCAGCAGACCGGACAGAATGCCGATCGGCAGCGCGTATTCGAGCCCGGCGACCCACAGGGCAGCGACGTAGTAGGCCGCCATGAGTACCATGACCAGAAGCTGACCGCGCAGGAATTCACCGAGCACACGGTCGATTTCGGAAGCTATGTTGCGGGCACCGGCATGCAGTCGGCGTGGGATCAGGTCATCGATCCGATGCGCTATTTCATGCCAGTCTCGCAGGAAATAAAACAGCACGACAGGCATCAGCAGCACGGCAGTAAAGAAGCCTACGATGGCCATGCCGCCACTGGTGATTCTTGGCAGCAATGCCTTGAAAAAGTCGCGGTCACCTCGCAGATTTTCGGTAATCGCCCGGCGCAGATGGTCCATGTCGAGATTCAATTCCACGCCGAATGTGCCGGAAAGCCACGGCACCACTTGTGCGCGCGCCCAATCCAGATATTCCGGTGTATGCCCCAGAAAAGCGACGAACTGGCGTTCGACCATGGGCGCCACGATCAGCGCCAGAGCCGCCAGTCCCACGACCAGCAGCGTCATGACGAGCGCCGCGGCGAGCCAGCGCGGCAAGCGGCGGGCAAGGCGGTCGACCGGCGGCAGGCAGATGTAGGCGAGCACCGCCGACAACAGGAAGGGTGTAAGGACCGGCGCAACCAGATAAAGCAGCGACCCGGCAGCAATGGCCGCAAGCACATACCAGGCAAAACGCACAGAAAATCCCGTAGACATTTGGAGTAAAATTCGCCGCGCCAAGCGCACTTGCTCGCTGCGCGAAAATCCACACGACCAAGCCGTGGTCCGACTGTCACTTTATCGCGAAGAACCAGGCAACTCAACTTGAAGACCAACGATCCCGCTTCCACGTCTCTGTCCTATCGCGACGCCGGCGTCGACATTGACGCCGGCGACCAACTTGTCGACAACATCAAACCGTTCGCCAAACGCACCATGCGCGATGGGGTTCTAGCGGGAATCGGTGGGTTCGGCGCCTTGTTCGAAGTGCCTAAGAAATACAAGGAACCGGTGCTGGTATCGGGTACCGACGGTGTGGGGACGAAGCTTAAGCTGGCGTTCCACCTGAATCGCCACGACACGGTAGGTATCGACCTGGTGGCAATGAGCGTAAACGACATCCTGGTGCAGGGTGCCGAGCCGCTGTTCTTTCTGGATTATTTTGCGTGCGGCAAGCTAGACGTGGCGACCGCGACGCAGGTCGTCAAGGGCATTGCCGCGGGTTGCGAGCAAGCTGGCTGCGCGCTGATCGGCGGCGAAACCGCCGAAATGCCGGGCATGTACCCGCCGGGGGAATACGATCTGGCCGGCTTCGCCGTCGGTGCGGTGGAAAAGAACAGGATCATCGACGGCACGAATATTGTCCCGGGCGACGTTGTCCTCGGCCTCGCCAGCAGTGGTGCGCACTCGAACGGCTATTCGCTGATTCGCAAGATTGTCGACGTTTCCGGCACGGACTTGTCATCCGCATTCGACGGCCGGACGTTGGCAGATGTATTGCTGGCACCCACGCGAATTTATGTAAAGCCGGTGCTGGCCGCGCTGCGTGAAGTTCCCATCAAGGGGCTCGCGCACATAACCGGCGGCGGCCTGGTGGAAAACGTGCCGCGCGTGCTGCCCGAAAGCGTATGCGCGGAACTGAAGAAGAACGCATGGCCGCGCCCCCCGCTGTTCGACTGGCTGCAGAAGAACGGCAATGTAGAGGAGGCAGAAATGCACCGTGTATTCAACTGCGGGATCGGCATGGTGATGGTGATCGATGCCGGACATGCGCAACACGCCATGCAGGTGCTGCAACGCGAGGGGGAATCCGTCTTCCGCATCGGCGAGATTCGCGCCCGGCGCGGCGACGAAGCACAAGCCATCGTCATTTGAATGGTTCGATGAAGCGCATCGTCATCCTGATATCAGGCCGTGGCAGCAACATGCAGGCGGTGCTGCACGCGAACCTCGAGGCGAAGATAGCGGCCGTAGTCAGCAACAATCCATCCGCAGTCGGCCTGCAGCTTGCGCGCAATGCGGGCGTGGACACGGCCGTGGTCAGCCACCGGGATTTTCCGGATCGGGCCAGTTTCGATCGGGCGCTCGGCGATGCCATCGCGAAATGTGCGCCGGATCTGATCGTATTGGCCGGCTTCATGCGAATTCTCACACCGGAATTCATCGAACGATTCAGTGGAAAAATCATGAACATCCACCCTTCCCTGCTTCCTGCCTTTCCCGGCCTTGACACGCATCGTCGCGCGCTGGCCGAAGGTGTCAAATTGCACGGCTGCACGGTTCACATCGTCACGCCGGCGCTGGACCACGGCCCGATCATCGTTCAGGCCGCCGTGCCGGTGCTGCCCGACGATGACGAGGAGCGCCTTGCCGCCCGCGTGCTCGCTCAGGAGCACGCGGTCTATCCGCAAGCCATCCGCTGGTTTCTCGATGGTCGGATCGCAGTCGAGGGCAATCGCGCGCGCGTGACTGCAGATTGCGGCTTTGCTGGGGCGCTGGTTTCGCCGATGCCCACATGATGCGCCGCGCACTGTACTTGCTGATGCTTCTGACCTCGCCGGTCTGGGCTCTGGAACCTCCGCACAAGGTCCAAATGGATTTCGCGGTGACATCTGGATCCATGAGCTTGGGCAAGGGACGCGACATCCTTGAGCATGATGGCAAGCGCTATTCGGTCATCAGCGAGTCGAAGACCGTCGGCATCGCCGCTTTTTTCTACAAAATGAATATTCGCCGCGAAAGCCAGGGCCTGGTCACGAAGGCTGGCCTGCGACCGCTGCATTTCGAGGAGGAACGCACCCGAAAACCGAAACGGGCGGCCGATTTCAACTGGGATGCGAAACAGATCACCCTGACGGATGGCGACAACGTCAGCACCGTCGCGCTGCCTGACAACACTTACGATCAGACCAGTTTTGCCTACGCATTCGCGTTCCGGTCGCCGGAAGACGAGCTTCCTCCGGTGCATCTCACAGACGGGCGCAAGCTGTCCGACTACAAGTATCAGAAGGTCGGCACGGAAAAAATCAAGACGCCCATAGGCGAACTGAACACTGTCCATTTTCGCAAGGTGCTCGAAGGCGACGACAAGCGCGGCTTCGAAGTCTGGCTTGCCGTGGATCAGCATTATCTCCCCGTGCAAATACGATTCATTGAAAAGGACGGCACTGTCCTCGACTCGACAGTTACCGCGCTTTCCTATCAATAGATGCAGCCGACCCCGGCAATGATGCAGGCCGCCACGGCGGCGGTCGATCTCGTGTTGCCCATGAATCATCCGGCGGATGCGGTATTGCGTGGATTCTTCGGGGCGAACCGGGCGCTCGGCCAGCGTGATCGCGCCTTCATCGCGGATACGGTATTTTGCGTGCTGCGCCACAAACGCCTGCTTGAACAGCTCATTACCCAGCCCACACCGCGAAAGCTGGTCTGCGCAGCGCTGCTCAAGTTACAGGGGTTCGACCTTGAGCAACTCGATGCATTTCTGGAAGACAACGACTACGACTGGGTGACCCGGCTGCGTACCGCCGACATCGAACGCCTTCCGGCCGCCATCCGTCTCAGCGTGCCCGACTGGCTATACGATCGTTTGGCCGCGGAAACTTCTCCGGATGAAGCGGCAAAGTTCGGTCGTGCGATGCTCAATCCCGCGCCGCTCGACCTGCGAGTCAATACACTAAAGACTGATCGCGAGCGGGTACTGCGCGATCTTGAAGCGAGCGGGTTTGCAGCCGCGCCAACGCGTTTTTCGCCTGTCGGCATCCGCATGGCGGGAAAACCGGGCATCAATCGACTCGATTTGTTCTCAAGTGGGGCAGTTGAGATACAGGACGAAGGCAGTCAGCTGCTGAGTTACCTCGTTGGCCCCAAACGCCGTGAAATGGTGGTTGACTTCTGTGCTGGCGCAGGCGGAAAAACGCTGATGATGGGCGCGATGATGCAGTCCCAGGGCAGATTGTATGCATTTGATGTTTCGGAAAAACGCCTGAAGAACCTCGCTCTGCGACTCAAACGATCCAGCCTGGCCAACGTGCATCCGCAGATCATCGCAAGCGAGAACGATATCAAGGTCAAGCGGCTAGCTGGCAAAATCGACCGCGTGCTCGTGGATGCGCCATGCAGCGGGCTCGGCACCTTGCGGCGCAATCCCGATCTGAAATGGCGACAGTCGCCGCACTCAATCGACGAACTCGCGGTCCAGCAGCGCTCAATTCTGTCGGCGGCCGCCACTTTGCTAAAGCCGGGCGGGCGCCTGGTGTACGCGACTTGCAGCGTTCTGGCGCAGGAGAACCGCGGGATCGTCGAGGATTTTCTCGCGCATCATGCGGATTTTGAACAAGTCGACTGCCGCAAGGTGCTCGACGAGAGCCACATTGCCCTCGACAGCGGAGAATATCTGGAACTGCGTCCGCACCTGCACGATACCGATGCTTTTTTTGCGGCGGTCTTGCGAAAGCGCGCATGAAAGGGCTGCGCCTTGCGTTGTTTGTCGCCAGCCTTGCATTCGCTTCGCACGCATTCGGCCTCGAACCGGCGGGAGTCGCCGCGACAACCGGCACCATCGAGTATGCCTTCACGCCCGGTAACGATGCCGCCGGCCTGATCGTGCGAACGATCGATGCAGCGAGTACACAGGTCCTTGTGCAGGCGTTCAGCTTTACCCACCGCGATATCGCCGACGCGCTCATTCGCGCCCATCGTCGCGGGCTCGACGTACAGGTGATCGCCGATCGGGAGCAATCTGATTCGTTGGAATCGACGGCAATGCAGTCTCTGATCGATGCCGGAGTACCGTTGTTGCTGGACGCCGAGCATTCGGCCGCTCACAACAAGGTGGTCATTATCGACAGCGGCACCAGGCAACCCGTATTGATCACCGGCAGCTTCAATTTCACATTTGCCGCGCAATATCGCAATGCCGAGAACGTACTGGTGTTGCGTGGCAATCCGGAGCTGGCGCAAGCATTTTTCGAAAACTGGATCCGGCATCGCGAACATTCAGTCGTCTCAGGCCGGAAGCATTCCAGGTAACGTAGTTTCCGATGCGCTCCGGGGAGTGCATTTGAAGAGCCCGCCGAAGGTGGGACGATTGCAAACCGAATCGCTCGACAAGCTGCAGAACGGCTTTGAGCTGTGGCCGAGCATCGTCATCGCGCTTGCCTTGGCCATCGCCCGACATGTGACACGTTACGTCCTGCGGCGCCTGACGGGAGGGGGCGTGGCCGCCGAACCGGCAAGAACGATGAAGATCACAGTTGGCGGCATGGACCGCTGCCTTGAATTTTATGGTTCAGGCCGCATATCTGCTTCTTAAAGCATTGAAGGATCCGTTGGTTACGGCTGTTTTGACGGGATTAGGGTTCAGCCGCATCAGCATGGAGTCGGTGGGTCGGGGCAGGGTTGGGTAGTAAACCCCGGGCGAGGCAACCGGAATCTCTTTTCGGAGTGGAATCCGGCATGACGGACGAACATTGCCGTCACTAGTATCGAGATGCTCTTCTTGGAGCGCGACGCTTGAGTCGTTGGCACGTTAATTCCGTACATTTGGTGTGGAAACGGCCCTGTAATGGCACTATATTCGGCTAACGCGTCGTTGCAGATTCGGCCGAGAGCTGTAACCAAAAATTACCTTGCGGGAATGCTGCCGTCCTGTACAATGAAATCCGATATCTTTCTGATTATATGAGGTTACCTGCATGAACGTGAACGGGTTAATGGACTTGCCGAGTTGGGCGAACGGGCTTGTCGTACTGCCTTGGTGGGGATATGCATTGGTCGCTTTACTGATGACCCATATAACCATCGCGGCCGTGACCATTTACTTGCATCGTCATTCGGCACACCGTGCCCTTGACCTCCATCCAGTGGTATCGCATTTTTTCCGGATGTGGCTATGGCTGACCACCGGCATGTCCACGAAAGCGTGGACGGCCATCCATCGCAAGCATCACGCCAAATGCGAAACCGAGGAAGATCCACACAGTCCGCAGGTTCTGACCCTGAAGAAGGTGCTGCTTGAAGGTAGCGAGTTGTATCGCAAGGAAGCCGCAAATCAGGAAACGCTGGATAAATACGGCCACGGAACGCCTGACGACTGGATGGAGCGCAACGTCTACACCCGGACCGACAAAGGCGGCGTCGCAATCATGCTGGTCACCGACATTCTGCTGTTCGGACCGCTGGGCCTGACCATCTGGGCAATACAAATGCTTTGGATCCCGATCACAGCCGCGGGCGTAATCAACGGCGTGGGACACTACTTCGGATATCGCACGTTCCAGGTGGAAGATGCGAGTACGAATATCGTCCCCTGGGGCATCCTGATCGGAGGCGAGGAGTTGCACAATAACCACCATGCCTACGCCTCTTCGGCCCGGCTGTCGAACAAGTGGTATGAGTTCGACATCGGTTGGTTCTACATTCGCGTAATGGAGATTTTCGGCCTGGCCCAGGTCAAAAAGCTCGCCCCGCAGATCAAGATGGAAGCGGGCAAATCGACGTGCGATTTACAGACGCTGCAGGCGGTCATCACCCATCGTTATGACGTGCTCGCGCGTTTTACGCGTTCGCTGCGGGCCACATGCGCCGACGAATTGCGGCGCATGCGCGAACACAAGTCCGGCCATGCCGTCGATCTGCAGACCATGAAGCGGTGGTTGCACCTGGACGCGCAACAAGTGCCCGAAAAGGAGAAAGCCAGGCTCGACGAGGTGCTTAGCACCAGCAAGGTGTTGACCACGGTTTATTCAATGCGCCAGGAACTGGCCACGCTGTGGCAGCGCTCGACGGCAAATAAGGAGCAACTGCTGTCCCAGTTGGAAGACTGGTGCCGTCGCGCCGAGAAAAGCGACATCGCGCCGCTGCGCGATTTCTCCCGGAAGCTGCGCTGCTACGCCTGACCACAAGCCCCGCAGCTGCAAACAAAAAGCCCGCCGACCGGCGGGCTTTTTTCATTCGGAAACCAGCGGACTACTTGAGCTTGGTTTCCTTGTAGATGACATGCTTGCGTGCGACCGGATCGAATTTCTTCATCTCGAGCTTGTCCGGCGTGGTGCGCTTGTTCTTGGTGGTGGTATAGAAGTGCCCGGTTCCGGCGGACGATTCCAGCTTGATTTTCTCTCTCATGTCGCTCTCCCGGATTGAATGGTTAGAACTTGTCGCCGCGGGCGCGCAACTCGGCCAGAACCACGTCGATGCCCTTCTTGTCGATCGTGCGCAAGCCGGCATTGCTCACGCGCATATTGACCCAGCGGTTCTCGCTCTCAACCCAGAAGCGGCGATACTGCAAGTTTGGCAGAAAGCGGCGCTTGGTCTTGTTGTTAGCGTGGGAAACGCGATTCCCGACTACCGGCTTCTTGCCGGTTACTTCACATACTCTTGCCATGATCACTTCTCCAGACTGTGTTTCTGATCGGGCCGCCGATCCGAGCGACCCGGCAAATTCGTAAAGGATGCGCTTTATATCATAATTCCAGCGGCTTACTCAACCGTTTGGCTACAAAAACCAGGCACCTACAACAGTCCCCGTTCGGCAAATGAGAGCGTAACGCCCCGGCCAACCACGAAATGATCCAGTACGCGCACGTCGACCAAGGCAAGCGCCTCCTTCAACGCCTGCGTAAGCGATTCGTCGGCATGGCTGGGCTCGGCCACGCCAGAGGGATGGTTGTGCGCGAAAATGATACCCGCCGCATTGTGCTGCAAGGCCTTCTTGACGACTTCTCGTGGAAATACACTGGTCTGGGTCAGGGTGCCGCTGAACAACTCCTCGACGGCAATGACGCGGTTCTGCGCATCCAGAAACAAACCCACGAAGACCTCCACCTGGCGATTCTGGATGGACAGGCGCAAAAAATCGCGCACCGTGGTCGGCGAACTTAAATTGACCCCCGATTTCATTTCCGTGAGCAGGGCACGCCGGGTCAACTCGGTCGCGGCGTGCAACTGCGCGTATTTGGCGCTGCCCAGACCAGGAACATCGCAGAAATTTTCGCGGGTTGCGCCGACCAGCCCTGCCAGCGAGCCGAATTTTCGGAGAAGCTCCCGGGCAAGGTCCACGGCGCTTTTGCCCCGGATACCAACACGCAGGAAAATTGCCAGTAATTCGGCATCGGAAAGGCTGCCGGGTCCTTTGGACAGCAATTTTTCGCGCGGCCTGTCATCTTCCGGCCAATCCTGGATCGACATGCGATGCCTCGCACTTTTATATTAGACAACAACAGTTTACACTGCCTTCCCGGCAATTTTGTTAGACTGTTCACATGGCTGAGCCAAGCAGTAAACGCATACTTCTGGGCCTGACGGGAGGCATTGCCGCCTATAAATCGGCGGAGCTTCTTCGTGAGCTGCAGCGCGGCGGCGCCGATATCCAGGTCGTCATGACTGAGTCGGCCTGTCAGTTCATCACGCCCGTGACGATGCAGGCGTTGTCCGGCAAGCCGGTCTATACCGGCATGTGGGATAACCGGGTAGCGAATGGCATGCCGCATATCGAGCTGTCACGTGGTCGCGACCTGATCGTAGTTGCACCCGCCACGGCCGACTTCATTGCAAAGCTGGTCCATGGCCGTGCCGACGATTTGCTGTCGACGCTCTGTCTTGCGCGTGAATGTCCGCTGATAGTAGCACCGGCGATGAATCGCCAGATGTGGGAGAACCCGGCTACCCAACGCAACGTCACGAGACTGCAACAGGATGGTGTCGCAATGCTGGGGCCGGACGAAGGTGATCAGGCATGCGGCGAGGTCGGCGTAGGGCGAATGCTCGAGCCGTCGAACTTGGCGCGCGAGATTCTAGCTTGGTTTGAGCCGAGGTTACTTTCGGGCATGCATGTTATGGTCACCGCCGGCCCGACCTTTGAACCCATCGACCCGGTGCGCGGCCTGACCAACCGCAGTTCGGGCAAGATGGGTTACGCCGTGGCCCGCGCCGCACTCGAAGCGGGAGCACAGGTAACACTGATCTCCGGCCCCGTCGCGCTCGAATCACCGCAGGGCGCGCGAGTGGTACGCGTTGAAACCGCGCGTGAAATGCTTGATGCCGTAAATGCGCAAGTCGCGGGCATGGACATTTTCATTGCAGTAGCCGCGGTTGCCGATTACTACGTCACCAATAGCAATGCGAACAAGATAAAGAAAGATGGTCCCGTGCCGTCGCTTGAACTCGCACTGAACCCGGACATTATCGACACGGTGGCCAAGCGGGTGAATCCGCCTTTCTGCGTCGGATTTGCTGCCGAAAGCGAAAAGCTCGACGAACATGCGGAGGCAAAGCGCCGTCGCAAGAATCTGCCCCTGCTCGCAGCCAATCTTGTGCAGTCGGCAATCGAAGCCGACGACAATGAGCTCGTACTGTTCGACAACGAGGGCAGCCATCGTTTGAAGCGATCTTCAAAACTCGAACAGGCTCGCTTGCTGATCCGGCACGTCGCCAAGCTGTACCGGCCGCGCAAGTCTGCCATTCCGGCCTGACACAAAACAAGAATCCAAGATGCGAAATATCGATGTGAAGATCCTGGACGCGCGACTGCGCGACCAGTTGCCTGCCTACGCGACTTCCGGTTCCGCCGGTCTTGACCTCCGGGCCTGCATTGGTGATCCGATGGTCCTCAGACCCGGTCAGACTGAACTGGTACCTTCCGGCATTGCAATTCACCTGGCGGACCCGGGACTGGCTGCCATAGTGTTGCCCCGATCGGGCATGGGGCACAAACATGGCATCGTTCTTGGCAACCTTGTGGGCTTGATCGATTCGGACTACCAGGGACAGATTTTCGTCTCACTCTGGAATCGCGGCGGCGTCGCCTTTACGCTGAACCCAATGGAAAGGATCGCGCAACTGGTCGTGGTGCCGGTAGTGCAAGTGGGGTTTAACCTTATTGATGACTTCGCGGAAAGCGCGCGAGGCGTTGGCGGTTTCGGCAGCACAGGCAAGCATTAACCTGAGCCACAGACGAAAAAAGGCCGGCATTTGCCGACCTTTATTTTTCTGCCTGACCGTTGCTTTTATTTCGGGAAAACCATCGGCCCCTCGTCCTTGTTCTTGTATGGATCGGGAATTTCGCCGGCATCGATACGACGCTTCTCCTCCCAGCGCAGGTACGTGAGCACGCTCAGGATCTCTTCCTGGCTCATTGTCGTACCGAACGCGCCCATGGTCCCCCCCAGATTCTTGGGCACACCGGTCGCAATAATCGTGTAAATGCTGAGATTGGTATTGCCGGCATAGTGGAAAGACCCACAGGAAAGGCAGGGCCCTTTGGCGCCATGGCCGCCACTTCCATGACAGAAGGCGCAGCGACGACCGAACATGTACTTGCCTTCCTCGACAATCTTCATGTCGTTAGTCGGCACCTCCATGTCGTCAGCATTCGCTTTGTGCTGCGCAAATGCCGGCAACGCCATGCCGAAAGCGGCGGCAAAGACGGCAATCGCCGCCACCTTCGCGAGAAGCATATTAAGTTTAAAACCTGACATGACTAACAAACCTCCCTAAGAAACTTATGGAAAAGGCGGATAGAACGGAACGCTGTAACTTTCGATTATTTGCTTCATTCTTCCGTTTGTAAGCATTTCCGCCGCGGAGTCGTCGATGAATTTCATCAGAGACTGATCCTGCTTGCGGACGATGAAGTTCAAATTCCAGCGTTGATCGGATTCCGGCACGTAGCCTTCGACCATGTGAAATTTGGCATCGGGGAATTCACGACGCGCGACCGAAATAGCAGTGGCCCAAACCATGGCGGCGTCGATCTCACCATTCGCCATAGCCTGCATGATCCTGCGATTGTCCAGATAGAGCCCCCTCGGAATATCGTGGCTGAACAGATAGTCGTCTATGGGTGTGGACATTGGCACGCCGACCTTGATATTGGCCTGCTTGAGTTCGCTCAGGGCCTTCTTGTCGGCTGCCTTGCCCTGCACCACCAACACATAACCCATGCCGAGGTAGGGCTTGGTAAATGCCAGTTGCCCCATCAACATGTCATCGTCACCACCATCGGACATGCCTACGAAAACGTCACAGCGTTTTTTGAGGATGGAATTTCGGAAGGCACGGGACGTACCGCCGCGTGTGCCGGTATCCGCCCAAAACATCTCAAGCCGCATGCCGCCGCGCTTGGCAATCTCGCGCATGATCTCAATATCGTAGCCAGGGGGATCGGTATCCTTCGCTGCCGATGGGAAGGAATAGGGATCGGCGCAGGCTATCAGCCTGCCCTTTGCCTTTGAGCGTTCCAGCGTATCGGCGATTTCATCCGGGTCGGTCTGCGCCCAAACGGTCGCCGACACCATGCCGAACAATAGGGTCAATCCAAACAAACTGAGCAGCTTATGCACATCCAACTCCTTTAAGAATCCTGTCGGCCATTCCCCTTTTCCTCGTCAACGTTACTGCGGCTTTGCCGGTTTACCCGGAAGCAAGGACGGTCTCCGCCGCTTCCTCACAAAAAATAAGGGGGGCAGACATTTCGCCCCCCTTATTGCCTTGCTGTTGCTGCGTGTTACTTAGCTTCTGATCCGCTGCTGAATGTTACTCAACAGCAAAAACCATCAGACCGCCACCCTTTTGATGCTTCTTCAGGAACTCTGAATAGAATATAGGCCAGATGCCGCCGCCGCCCGCGCCGTACACGATGGCCACGTACTGCTTGCCATTCGCTGCGGTAAAGGAGGTCGGGTTGCCGTGCACGCCGGAGCCGGTCTGGAAGGACCAGAGGTGCTCGCCGGTTTCGTCGTTCACAGCATTGAAGTAGCCTTCCGGATCGCCGTAGAACACCAGTCCGCCGCCGGTAGCCAGCATGCCGCCGGTGGCCGGGTAGCTCATGGATTTCTGCCAGACGAGTTTACCGGTCGCAGCGTCATAGCCCTTGGTATGGCCCGCACCTGCGTTGAAGTTGATGATCTTCGCGCCCAGGTACCATTCGCCGCGCTTCCACTCCATCTTCTTGGCTTGCAGGTCCATGGCAAAGTCATACACCGGCACATAAACCATCTTGGTGCGGTGGCTGTAAGCCATCGGGTGCCATTCCTTGCCACCGTCCAGGGACGGTGCTATGTCAGTGGTCACCTTGTCGTACACCACATCCTTTTCAGGATAGTTGTAGATCGGCTTGCAGTTGTTGGCCGGGGTGATCGGCTTGGTCCAGTTCACGCGCTGCAGTGCCGTAACCCATACGCACTTGTGCTCGTTGCCGGCCTTGCCCCTCACCGTATTCACGCGGTCGATACCGTACAGGTGTCCATTGCGCGAACCGTGCAGCCAGAGTTTCTTGCCCCCGACGTCGACCAGGATCATTTCGTTCACGCCGTCGTAATCGTACGGATCATTGGGCGTGTAGTTGAAATAGCTCTTGATCTTGCCGGTTTCCGGATCGAGAAGCAGGTTGCTGTTGGTGAACAGGTTGTCGCCGATACGGACATGGCGATCAAAGTCCGGACCGGGGTTGCCCACCGGCCAATACAGCGAATTGGTCTCTTTATCGTAGGAACCGGTAATCCAGGCCGAACCTCCACCGTACTTCCAGGATTCGCCGGGCCAGGTGTCATTGCCAGGCTCGCCGGGACCGGGAATCGTGTAGGTCTTCCAGATCGGAGCACCCGTGTCGGCATCAATTGCCGCAATCCAGCCACGCACGCCGTATTCAGCACCCGCAGTGCCGAAAATGATCTTGTTGTGCAGGGCCATCGGCATGATGGTGAAGGTTTCGGCATAAGTGTAATCGCCGATCTTCTTGTCCCAGACCACTTTTCCGGTAGCGCTGTCCAGAGCAACAATGTGCGCGTCGAGAGTCGCCAGGTAAACCTTGTTCTTGTAGACGGCAACGCCGCGATTGACAACGTCACAGCACAGCTTCGGGAACACGTCGCCCGGCAGTTCGCGGTCGTATCTCCAGGCCACCGTGCCGGTAGCGCCGTCGACTGCGATCACTTTGTTGAAAGACGTCGTGACATAGACCATTCCATTGACCGCCACGGCCTGGCTGTCTTGACCTTCCAGAACACCAAACGACAGGTTCCAGACGGGGGTCAGTTTCTTGACGTTTTCCCGGTTGACCTGGGTCAGCGGGCTGTAGCGCGTGGTTTGATAGTCACGGCCATACAGGAGCCAGTTCTGCGCATCCTTATCGGCATTCAGAAGCATGTCGTCCGTCACATAGTTCTGGAAGAGCTTCGATTCAGCGCTATCCAGACCTTGTGCGGAGACAACCCCAGAAGCACCGATCGCTGCGATAGCAGCGAGGGATACCGCAGCACGTTTGAGGTGCAACGATTGCTTCACCATTTTTTTTGAAACCTCCCGAAGTATAGTGCGCAACGCTTCAAACTTTTGCGCCGCGCATTAGGTTTTGATTACTGCCTCGATGCGTAAAGCAAGACCGGACAACCTGAGAAACTTCAGATCTAGACAAGCTTTACTGCAGGGCGAAAGTAAGATTTACGCACTATGTTGTCAACACATTTCTTCCCTGTGAAACATATGCACATCCATAGTTGGATTTACTGCATTGCACCATAATATGATGGAGCACTGTCGGCGGGTCGGCCTTCGCGCGCCATTGTCCACGCCGCCCGCTTGCAGTCTGAGACTCAGGCACACAACCGATGCCTTGCCTGCCAGTTCTTCTACACGCGCCGACACTTGTCTGTGTGCAAGTGCCGCATAAGTGCTGGCCGCATTAAAAAATGACTGGACTAAATCAACGCGCGATCATCAAAATTGCGCAGGCCGCGCTGCGGTTAGCAGTTTCATCTATCGAAATGAGATGCGCATTCTGAAACATCTGTTTTTCCTTTTCGCCACATGCGTGACGCTCGTCTTGCCGGCGGCACTGCCAGTGCGAGCCGATCCGCTGATTACCTATCCCTTGCGCATCAAGAACCATGAAATCCGCGCTGAAGTAGCAGGGACCGAACAGGATCGCCTGCGCGGCCTGATGTTCCGCGAAAAACTCGCGGATAACCGGGGCATGATCTTTCTTTACGAAAACCCGCAAGCCGCCGCGATGTGGATGAAGAATACCCGCATTGCGCTTTCGGTCGCCTTCATAGATGTGAATGGTCGCATTCTCAATATTGCCGAAATGGAGCCGTATTCCGAGCAGGCGCACGGATCTTCCGGTGTCGCCGCTTTTGCACTGGAGATGAATCGTGGCTGGTTCAGGAAGCAGGGCATCAAGGCCGGCGACCTGGTCGAGGGATTGAAGGAACTTCCGCCTGCGCAATAAAAACGCCCGGGCATGCCCGGGCGTCGTGTCGGCGAGCAACCGCACCTACATTGCGATATGCGACTGTGCCACCATAAAGAACAGCATCGGAATCGACAACGCGGTGTTGGTGCGCGAAGCAAGGAAAGCAACCCTGCGCGCCTTGTTCTTCTGCTCATCGGTCGCCGACACCAGCCCCAGAATTTTCTTCTGGTTCGGCCAGATGAGGCCCCAAACGTTGAGCAGCATTATCGTGCCCAGCCATGCGCCTATGCCGATTTTCTGGAAGCCGGCCTGCAATGTGAATGCGGCGACGAAATTTGCGCCCAGCAATGCCGCGCCAGCCAGCCAGGTGGCAAGCGCCGCCCATCGGAAATAGAACAGCGCGCGCGGCGCAACATGCTTGGAAATGCCGCCGGCTGAACCGTCGGCCTGCGCCGCCTTCATTGCCGGCACTTGCACGAAATTGAAGTAATACAACAGTCCGACCCACATGAGGCCGGCCAAGATATGGATCCAGCGCATGATTCCGGGAAACATGTCCATGGCCTATGCTCCTATGAGAATCTTGGTTATGTAGTAAAGGATAACCGTCAGAACAAGGCCGGTGATCACCGTGCCCCAGAGAGAGTCCAGCGGGTTCTTCATCTTTTCCTCCTTAGCGTTGTCGCACGTTGACAAACCACGGAGCAGTCTAGAGAAGGCCGGCGGCTCCGGCAATAGTTGAGCGACTTACTGGGTCTTCGTGCCCTCGCGATGACAACATTCGACACCGTTAAAATCAAAAGGGGCGTCGATCAACGCCCCTTTTTCGCGCTTGCGACCTGGTTCAGCCCTCGAAATTTTTCCCGGCAAAATCCCAGTGCACGAGATTCCAGAATGCAGCAACGTAATCCGGTCTGCGGTTCCGGTAATCGACATAGTAGGCGTGTTCCCAGACATCGCAAGTCAGAAGCGGCTTGTCTGTGCCGGTCAAAGGTGTGACGGCATTCGACGTATTCACGATGTCCACCGTGCCGTCGGCCTTCT
Organism: Betaproteobacteria bacterium; assembly: GCA_039931685.1. Lineage (GTDB taxonomy): Bacteria > Pseudomonadota > Gammaproteobacteria > Burkholderiales > JACQAP01 > JACQAP01. Next base: position 32,189 of record JBDTRK010000012.1, read on the forward strand.
TGACCAGCCAGGTCCATCCGGATCCAAAATTCCCGACCGCGCTCTTCGAAAATACCTCTTTGAAAGCGGTGAATGACCCGAACTTGCGGCTGATCGCATCCGCGAGTGCTCCCTTCGGGTCGCCGCCAGCACGCGGGGCCAGGCAGTTCCAGTAGAAGGTATGGTTCCAGACCTGCGCGGCATTGTTGAAAATGCCGCCCGAAGACTTGCGGATGATGTCCTCAAGACTCGCGTTTTCAAATTCACCGCCCTTCACCAGATTGTTAAGGTTGGTGACATAGGCTTGATGATGTTTGCCGTAATGAAATTCCAGCGTTTCCTTCGAAATGTGCGGTTGCAGGGCATCCAGGGCGTAAGGTAGGGGTGGGAGCTGATGCGGCACTAGTCAATCTCCTAATCAAAGTTGAATTTAGGTGTGCGTGAAAGGCACCATAGTGTAGTGGAACGCCGCGAATCCACAAAAACAGATCAACGGTCGAGCGAACATTCCTCGACCGCGATAACGACTGCCGTAGCATCGTTGCGTCCCATGTACTGGACTTGATTTTTGACGGATCGTTCCACCAATTGATCGGCAATCGACTGCATTGAGCCGCCGCCCTGCATCACGTCCTGGACGACACGCTCTCCCAAGACCTCCCAGATGCCGTCGCTTACCATCAGAAATACATCCCCGGAAATCAATTCGCCATCGGTGTAGTCGGCCACCAGGTGGCTGTCGAGTCCGACGGCCCGCTTCAGTACGTGGCGCATGTCGCCCCTCTGCCACGTGTGGTCCGTGGTCAGCTGCTTGAACACGGTGCCACGCCGGCGATAGACCCGCGTATCGCCGACGTGCGCCATGTGATAGTAGCGATCCTTGAAAATCATCATCGTAAGCGTAGTCACCATGCCTTCATATTCCGGGTGACGGATATTTTCCGACAGCAGCCAGTCATTGATCGAACGCAAGAGCTTGTCCAGCGTCTGGGTGATGCTCCAAGCGAGTGGCGCGCCGTAAAAATCTCGCAACAAGCTCTTCACCGCCGATTCCGAGGCAAGGCGCCCGCCGCCGTTACCGCTCACCCCATCCGCAATAGCGACGGCAATCCCCCTGGACTGCGCTTCGCTTTCTTCGCGCGGCGTCACGATTCCGTAGAAATCCTCGTTGTTCTTGCCTGGAACAGCGGCGCTGGCATACCCCAGTTGCAACTGCAACAGGGGCTTGCCGGGCGCGGGGCCCGTTCGCACGACCTTTTCGGGAAAGACTGCTGGATCTTTGAGCATCATGGTGTGGCTTCAATGCCAGCCGACGCGTCGGCAATCAAATCGGACGCCGGACGATCAGGTAATCGCTCGGGACTGCGATGCGTCAGCGGACCGGCTGTGAACCTGCGGCGTAAGCCCCCCCGCCTCCACTGCGGCGATTGCTTTTGCCTGATTCATGTCGTCCGTATACCCGGACGCGTAAAGGCAGCACGCCAACTGATTGACCAGCGGATGCGGGATTGGCACCTGGCCTGCCATCGCCTGTCTGATCCACGCCGCCGTCGCCGCCGCGTCAATGGCGGTTGGTTGGCTCAAGGAACCGCGAGCCGACAGCATCTCTTTTTCGAATAGCACCGTACCTTCGCCCTCATGAAAAAACTTGATTCGCGGCCGCTGCTTGGGATTGGCAAACGGCTCGCCCTCCGTGCTCTTCAACAGCAGCGCATCGAAGCCGGTCGTCAGGAGAAAAGCTTCCAGTTTTTCGAGTCGTGAGCCTTGCTCCGCGCAGACCACACGCAGGCCGCCACCTTCGAACGGGTCGAGCAGGGTCACCAGTCCGTGCGCGGAATTGCTAACGCCAAGTTGACTGCGCAGAGACAGCAGATTTGCCAGTCCCGGGCAAAGTACGGCGGTAGGTACGAAAGCCAGCAATTCCTCATCCAGCGATTTTTGCGCCTGCACCAGCGAGCCGTCCGGCAATACACCGAGTTCGCGCAGGATATACGCGCTGGCAATTCGCCCTCCGCCTTCTAGCGTTCCATGCAGAAGCACCGGTACGCCCATGCGCTGTAGAAGCAAAGCCAGGAGCGGCAGCAGATTCGGCTCCTGATGCGCTCCCTTGTAGGTCGCAAATACCAGAGGCTGAAGCGCGGTTGCCGGCGGTTTGAGCGCATAGACCCGCTCCGACGTGGCGCGATAGAAACCCAGAAGTTCAGCGGCCGACTCGCGCTTCATGCACAGCGCGCCCAGGCAGGCTCCCAGTTCCAGATCCGGAACTCCGCCGTCAAGCATCGCGGCGAACAAATCGTGAGCGTCCCCCTCGCCCAGGTCGCCGGCAGCGTCCGCGTCGCCGACAATTTCCTTGATAAATCTGGCAATGCTCATCGGTTGGTTAAAATACGTTCTGCAACTTAATCGAATGGTATCTGGAGTTTGCAATGCAACCGCTGTGCCACTCATTATTATCTCTTTAAAACAGCCAATTAGGTCGACGAGTCCACTTCGCCCGTGCTTCATTGGTGCAGTCGGCATCGCGCCGCGCATCGGCTTGGTGCATGCTTTGCGAACGTTTAATTCCGCGCACGAATATGAAACTCACATCAGCGCGCCTTCCGGATCGGAACAACTCGGCGCACCCAGGGTTCACGACATGGCCAGAGAGCTATGCGCTTGGCGCACGCCGCCAGTCGCGCCGCCTGGTAGATTTATTGCGCCGGTGATCGCGCCCGATAGCGTGAATACTGTTGCGCCTGGCGAAACGGTAGCGCGGGCAATTCATTTGCGCACCGCCCGGCCGGATTGCCTGGGCGGCACTTCCGATGCTTAATTCCAGATTTGTGCTCCCGCGCCCTGTTGTTCTGGTCCTGGTCGCCCTTGGGCTGCTGTTCGCGATCGATCTGTTCGCACTGGCCAATCAACGCGAACTAGAGCAGGCGGTGGAGAAACTGAACCACCGCATTCAGGCCGCGGAAGGGTTGCAACATCTGTCGAAATTGATGCTGGAAATGCAATCGGGTATGCGCGGCTATTTGATGTCGGGTTCCACCAGTTCGCTCAATCGCTATCGCGCTGCGGCTGACCGGTTTCCGGATGCCGCACAGGAAGCGCTCGCACTACTTAAGGATGATCCCAGACAATCCCTGCTCGCACAGAGCGGCGCGGCGTCCGCGCAGGCCTGGCTGGTCGCCTATGCGTCCCCGTTGGTCGTCAAGCGCAGCGCGGGGGACAATAGCCAGAGAAGCCTGGCTACCTTGCTGGAAGCCACGCGCAAGGGACCTGGGGAAAACCAGGCCGAGCACATCGTCGTGCAGTTTGCCGAATCGAATCGGATTGCACGCGAACTTGTTGCTGATGCGCAATTCGACGTGAAACACAAACTTGATCGCAGCGCTGTCTGGATGCGCGGCCGCGCATTCACCCTGCTGCTCGCCCTGGCAGCCCTGACACTGATGCTCGGGCGCACGCTTGCAAAACTAACCAACCAGACACGCTCGCGCGAAGTCGCAGAGAATGCGACGAAGACATCGTTAGCCACGCTGCGCGCGATGAGCGATGCGTCTCCGCTCGGCATCTTTTTGGCGGACGAATCGGGCGCCTGTGCGCAATCGAATCTTGCCTTCGAACGAATCACCGGCCTCGCCGAGGCGGCGATCCGGGGCGACGGTTGGCAGGCGACGCTTCATCCCGACGACAGGGAAAGAGTTGTCGCGGCCTGGGAATCGGCTGCCGCCGCTGGCACCGCATTCGCCTCGGAACACCGATTCGTGCACCGCAACGGCAAGGTAGTCAGGGTATCCATGAAATCAGCACGTATGGCCGACGGCGCGCACCTGCTCGGTTTCGCGTGCAGCATAGAAGACATAAGCGAGCGCCACAAAATCGAGGAGGCACTGCGCAAATGTGAAGAGCGCCTGCATCTGGCCCTTGAAAATTCCCGGCATGCGCTGTTCGACTGGCATATTCCATCGGGCGAGATATTTTTCAGCGCAGAGTGGAACGGTATGACCGGTCGCGATCCGCAGCCTCTGACCACGACCGCCCGCCGGCTTAACGACCAGATTCATCCCGATGACCGGGAAACGCTACGAGACGCCGTAATTGAAGCGCTCAAGGGCGGGAAATCGTTGTCGCGCGCGCAGGTGCGCATTGCCATCCGGTCGGGCCAGTGGAAACAGGTCCATTGCGATGCACAGGTGACCGAACGCGACGCGCTTGGCCGAGCCGTGCGATTGACGGGGACAATCGCCGCGGACTAGTCGCGGATCCCTGCCCGAACCACACGCGACGCCCGCGCGCCTCGTCGCACAGGGGCACGCGCCGGGACAGCCCGGAACTGATTGAGGTACTGGTCTACCAGGGTTCTTGCATGCCTGGCCAGAGGAAGATAGGCAGGATCGAGCACCCAGTTCACAATCAGGCCGTCAACCAGGGCATGCAGTCCCACCGCTGCCAGGCGCGGATTCACAGCGGGTGCGAGCAGGCCTTTCTTCGCGGCATTGCGCAGTCCGCGCTCCATACGCATCAAGCAATTGTTGCGTGCCTCGATATGTCGCTTGCGGACCTGGACCATTTCGTCGACGTATTCGACCTTATGGCAGCAGATTTCGAATACACGCTGGCATTGCGCGTCTTTCGTCAGGTGATCGAGAACGTTCAGCGCGCAGCTACGCACATGCTCGAACGGATCTGCCAAATCGTCGTCGCCAGCCCGCGCCGCCATTTCTTCCATCGGCAGCACCACGCGGCTCATCATCGCATCGAACAAATCCGCCTTGTTGCGAAAATGCCAATAGATGGCCCCCCGCGTGACCCCTGCCGCTTCCGCGAGCTGGGCCAAGGATGTATTGGAAACGCCCATTATTGCGAACACCCGCTCGGCGGCGTCCAGGATCCTGTTGCGGGTTCCCAGCGCCTCCAGTTTCGTTCTTCTGACCATGCCACCTCCCCACCGCGTCCCCGCCGGGCCGGCCGTCGGCGTGGAACAACACATCGTTACAAAATATTCAGCAAGCCTGTACTTTACATACATTCCTGCATGTAAGTAGACTTCGCCGCTTGCTGGGATGTGCCGGATGTCCATTCCGGCGTCATGCATTCGCGCCCAGGGACCCGGAACACCAGGAAGATATACAGGAGCCTCCAGTGCACGCTTTTTTTACACTTGCAATGCGCGGCACGTTCGCCGCATTCGTGTTTGCTGCGCTCGGCGCGTGCCACAAGTCAGCTCCCGATCAGGCCCCGGGCGCCATGCCGCCACCGGAAGTGACGGTCGTGGTGGTACAGCCGCGCGACCTGCCGGCGAAATTCGAATATGTCGCGCAGATCTCAGGCGTACGCGAAGTTGAAGTGCGCCCGCGGGTCTCCGGCATCCTGGAGAAATGGAATTTCACCGAAGGCAACAGGGTTGCCGCGGGCCAGAGCCTGTTTACCATCGATCCCGCACCATTTCGCGCCGCGCTCGCCAGAGCCGAGGCCGATCTCGTCAGTGCACAGGCCAGTTATGATCAGGCGAAGCGTAACGCCGCCCGACTGAAACCGCTTTACGAGGCAAAGGCCGTGAGCCAGAAGGAATATGACGATGCCAGCTCCGGTGAACAAGTCACTGCCGCCAACGTAAAAGTGGCGCAGGCCGCATTAACCGAAGCGCGGCTCAATCTTTCCTATACCCGGGTCGAGGCACCGATCTCGGGCATTACCAGCCGTGCGCTGCAGTCCGAGGGCAGTCTGGTCCAGGCGCAGCAGACGCTGCTGACCAAGATCGCCCAGATCGACCCGGTGCACGTGATCTTCAGCTTTACGGAATCCGAGAATCTGAAGTTCACTCGCGCCGTGGCCGAGGGCACGCTACGCCTGCCCAAGGACGGCAAGTTCGACGTCAGACTCAAGCTGGCCGACGGCAGCGAATACACGCGCCAGGGGAAAGTCGATTTCACGGATGTTCGCGTGGATCCTGCCACCGGCACCATCGAGGCGCGCGCCGTCGTCGGCAATCCACAGGGTCTGCTGCGTCCCGGTCAGTTCGCCCGCGTGCAACTTTCCGGCGGCACACACCCGAACGCGATCGCCATTCCGCAGCGCGCGGTTCTCGAGGGTCCGGGCAGTAAGATCGTGCTGAGCGTCAATGCGCAAGGCATCGTCGAACCGCGTCCCGTGCAAGTCGGCGACTGGTCGGACAACGACTGGATCATCACCGGTGGTCTCAAGGCCGGCGACCAGGTGATCGTCGATGGAGTGATCAAGGCCCGCCCTGGATCGCCCGTGAAGATTGTCCAGCTACCGGCCGCCAGCCAGCCCGGGCAATCCCCACAAGGACAGTCCCCCAAAGGTGAGCAGCAAGGCGCGAAGTCGGCCGCAACATCCGCAGCCCCGCAACCTGTCAAATAAGCCGCGGAGCCTCGCCAAATGTTCTCTCGCTTCTTTATCGACCGACCGATTTTCGCGGCGGTGCTCTCCATTTTCCTGGTCCTTGCCGGCCTCGCCTCGATGCGTACGCTGCCGATCGCCCAGTATCCGGAAATCGCCCCGCCGGTGGTTACCGTCAGGGCGGTTTATCCCGGCGCTTCTGCGGAAGTGCTCGAGCAGACCGTGGCTGCACCGCTGGAAAACCAGATCAACGGCGTCGAGAACATGCTCTACATGGCATCGAACTCGTCGTCCAACGGCGTCGTGGAAATCAACGTCACGTTCGAGATCGGTACCAACGTCGATCAGGCCGCGCTTAACGTCAATAATCGCGTCAAACAAGCCGAGGCGCGCTTGCCGCAGGAAGTGCGCCGCCAGGGCGTAACAGTGGAGAAAAACTCTTCGTCTTTCCTGCAGGTGCTGGCCTTCAACTCGCCAGACGGTTCTTTTGACGACCTCTACGTGAGCAACTTCGTCACTCTGAATGTGCTCGACACGATCAAGCGCATTCCGGGCACCACCAATGTCCAGATCTTCGGCGCCAAGGACTATGCAATGCGGATCTGGCTCAGACCGGATCGCATGACGCAACTCAAGGTCACCACCAGCGACCTGTTGCGGGTCCTGAACGAGCAGAACGCGCAGTTTGCCGCCGGCAAGATCGGTCAGGCACCGACCGCCGGGGAGCAGGAGATGGTCTACACCATCACCACCAAGGGCAGGCTGGCCGATGTGCGGGAGTTCGAGAACATCATCGTGCGCTCGAACCCGGACGGCTCGGCGTTGCGCCTGAAAGATGTGGCGCGCGTGGAACTCGGCTCCAAGGACTACGACTTCATTGGCCGCGTCAACGGCAAGGAATCTGCCCTGCTGGGCATTTTCCTGCAGCCCGGCGCCAACGCCCTCGACGTCGCCAAGGAGGTCGAGCGCACCATGAAAGGCCTCGCCAAACGCTTCCCGGCGGGCATGGAATACCAGATCGTGTACGACACCACGCGTTTCGTCGAAGTATCGATTCGTGAAGTCGTCAAGACGCTCGCCGAGGCTATGGCGCTGGTATTCCTAGTGGTCTACCTTTTCCTGCAAAACTGGCGCGCCACCCTGATCCCCTTTGCAGCGGTTCCCGTATCGCTGATAGGCACTTTTGCGGGCCTGTTTCTGCTCGGCTACTCGATCAACACGCTGACCTTGTTCGGTATGGTGCTGGCGATCGGGATCGTCGTGGACGATGCCATCGTGGTGCTGGAAAACGTCGAGCGCATCATGCATGAGGAACATATGAACGCGCGCGAAGCGGCGATCAAGGCCATGACCGAAGTCACCGGCCCGGTCATCGCCATCGTGCTGACTCTGTGCGCCGTGTTCGTGCCAATTGCGTTTCTCGGCGGCCTGACCGGCGAGTTGTACCGCCAGTTCGCGGTTACCATCGCAATCGCCGTGGTCCTGTCCGGAATCGTGGCGCTCACGCTAACGCCCAGTTTGTGCGTCCTCATTCTCAAACACGAGCACAAGGCACCCGGCCGGTTCTTCACCTGGTTCAACGACTGGTTCCGTCGCGTCACCGGGCGTTATACCGGGGGAGCGGCCTGGATCATCCGCCGTGGCACAATCGGCCTGCTTCTGTTTGCGGTCATGGTCGTGGTTACGGCGGGCCTGTGGAAGATCATTCCCGGCAGCCTGGTCCCTGACGAAGACCAGGGTTACTACATCGGCGCGGTATTCCTGCCCGACGGCGCGACCCTGCAACGCACCGACAAGGTCGTTACTGAAGTGCTCAAGGCCGTGCAGTCCAATCCTGCCAATGAGTATGCGGTGGCCTTTACCGGGCTGGACTTCATCGGTGGTGGTTTTCGCAACAGCGCCGCCACCATTTTCGTCACCCAGAAACACTGGGACGACCGTCCAGGCGTGGGCACGCAGCAATTGATCGGCGACTACTTCATGAAGACCGCCCACATCAAGGAAGGTCTTGTGCTGGCGTTTGCGCCGCCACCGATTTTTGGACTAGGCAATGCCGGCGGATTCGAGTTCTATATCCAGAACCGCGGCGAAGGCGGGCCGCAGCGGCTTGCGCAGGAAATGGGCAAGTTCCTTGCCGCCGCCAACAAGGATCCGCAACTGGCTGGCGTGCAAACGCTTTGGCGCGCCGGCGTGCCGCAATTACGCGTGGACGTGGACCGCGAAAAAGCCAAGGCGTTGGGTGTGCCGTTGAACGACCTGTTCGATACGCTTTCTGCGACGTTGGGCTCCTACTACGCCAACGACTTCAACAAGTTCGGCCGCACCTGGCAAGTGCTGATGTCCGCCGAGCCGTCCTTCCGCATGCGCCCCGATTCGATCGGCGAACTCTACGTGCGCTCTGAAACCAGGGGCATGGTGCCGATCAGGGCCCTCGCCAACGTCATCAATACGTCCGGCCCGGACTCGCTCGACCGCTTCAACAACCTGCCCGCCGTCAAATTACTCGGACAGGGCGCACCGGGAATTTCCTCGGGTCAGGCCATCGCCATCGTCGAGCGCATAGCGGGCGAAGTCCTGCCGCAGGATTTCAGCTACGACTGGGGTGGTGCTTCGTTCCAGGAAAAAAGATCGAGTGGTACCTCGGCGCTCGCACTCGGGCTGGCCGCGATCATGGTCTTCCTGATCCTGGCTGCGCAGTACGAACGATGGTCACTGCCGTTTTCCGTAATGATGGCCCTGCCTTTCGGCACCTTCGGCGCATTGGCCGCGGTGTGGCTCACCGGGCACACCAATGACGTGTACTTCCAGATCGGCCTGGTCACGCTGCTCGGCCTCGCCGCAAAGAACGCGATCCTGATCGTCGAGTACGCCACGCTCAAGCATCATCAAGGGCTGTCGCCCTCTGCGGCGGCTGTAGAGGCGGCGAGACTGCGCTTCCGTCCCATCCTGATGACGTCTCTCGCCTTTATCCTCGGCGTGACGCCGCTGGCCTTTTCCACCGGTGCAGGTGCCGGCGCACGTACTGCGGTCGGAACAGGCGTCATGGGCGGCATGCTGGCCGCCACCTTTCTGGCGATTTTCTTCGTGCCGATGTTCTTCAAACTGTTGACCGACCGGCACCTGACCGAACGGCGCTCAACGGCCCAGATCCGCGCCGAGATCGAGCACCACAAGACGCTCGCCGAGCAGACAGCGGAAAATCCCCATCATGCACCGCCAAGAGGAGATCGCTCATGAAGCGCATCCGTCAGATTGCGGCGCTGCTGGGTTACGCCGCACTTGCGGGATGCATGAGCGTCGGCCCGGACTACCAGCGCCCGCCCATTGATACGCCCGCGCAATGGCCTGGCGCAACGGCCACAGAACCGGTATCCGCAACATGGTGGACGGCCTATGGCGATCCCGTGCTCGACCAGATGGTCGCCGAGGCGCTGGTACACAACCTCGATTTGCGCCTGGCCATTGCCCGCGTCGACGAAGCCCGCGCCGCGTTCGGCATCACGCGCGCCGACCAGTATCCCGGCGTTGCAGCTAACGCCAGCGCATCGCGCAACCGCACCAGCCAGAGCAGTGCGCTGTCCCTGCCACCCGGCACCGATCCAAAATACTCGGACTACCGGGTGACACTGGACGCGTCCTACGAAATCGATTTCTGGGGCAAGTATCGTCGCGCCAGCGAGGCCGCGCGAGCGCAGTTGCTCGGCTCGCAGTTCAATCGCGAGGCCGTGCGCCTGGGACTGATCGCCGACGTCGCCAAGGGTTACTTCGGCCTGCGCGCCCTCGATGCGCAGGTCGAGATCACGCGTCGCACCATTTCGACCCGCCTGGCCTCGACCGCCCTGCAGCGCATGCGTTTCGAAGCCGGCGTGGCGTCCGAATTCGACCTGCGGCAGGTGGAAGCGGATGCTGCGCAAGCCCAGGCGCTGCTGCCGGGTATCGAGCGGCAACTGGCCGCCCAGGAAACTGCGCTGGGCGTCTTGCTCGGGCGCAGCCCGCGTGCGATTGTCGGTCAGCCGGTCGAGCGCGGCGCCGCCATGGACGCCCTGACCGCACCGCCGTCCGTGCCATCGGGTGTGCCGTCCGCCATGCTGGAGCGTCGCCCGGATTTGCGCCAGGCCGAGCAAGCCCTGATTGCCGCCAACGCGCGCATTGGCGTTGCCAAGGCGGCGTTCTACCCGTCGATATCGCTGACCGGATTTTTCGGCGCCGAGAGCGCGTCGCTTTCCAGCCTGTTCGACGCACCGTCGCGCATCTGGCAATTTGCCGGATCGGCTGCCCAGACCGTGTTCGATGCCGACCGCACCCGATCTCAAGTGGGTGTCGCACAGGCACGCCAGCAACAGGCCCTGACGCAGTACCAGTTGGCAATCCAGAATGCATTCAAGGATGCCCTTGACGCACTGATCGCGCAGCGCAAGGCTCGTGAGGTCATGGATGCGGAACAATTGCGCATAGACGCGCTGCAAAGCTCCATGAAGCTGGCACAGCTACGCTACGACAACGGCATCTCGAGCCTGCTCGATGTGCTTGTTGCCGAGCGCGCCTTGCTCGAGGCGCAGCTGAACCGGGTTGAAGCACAACGCGCCCAGTTGGCTGCGGCTGCGGACTTGTTCAAGGCCCTGGGGGGAGGCTGGGACGGCTTACCCGATGCCGGCAAGTCGGCGGAAAATTGAGACCTCCGGGGCGCTGGGCCTGTCCTGCCCCGCGACTGTCCGGGCGCGGTGAATCCTGCGTACGTCGCATTGCATAGCCCGCGGCGCGCGGCCGCATGTTTTTGGCGCGGCCCTGACGTTCTGCTAATCTTTCCCGGCAACCGACGACGTCGGTCAGAAAAAGGGAGTAATCATGGCGGAGACGATCAAGTACCTGCTTCCTGAGGAGCAGATTCCAAAATCCTGGTACAACGTCATAGCGGACCTGCCGGTGCCGCCCCCGCCGCCTTTGCACCCGGGCACGCTGCAACCGCTCGGCCCGGACGACCTTGCGCCGCTGTTTCCAATGGCGCTGATCATGCAGGAAGTATCCGCCGAGCGCGAAATCGAAATCCCGGACCCGGTGCGGGAGATCTACAAACAATGGCGTCCGTCCCCCCTGTTCCGCGCACGCCGGCTGGAAAAAGCCCTCGGCACCCCGGCCAAGATTTACTACAAGTACGAAGGCGTCAGCCCCGCCGGCTCGCACAAGCCGAATACGGCGGTAGCGCAGGCGTTTTACAACCATGAAGCCGGCATTCGCAAGATTTCAACGGAAACCGGCGCGGGCCAGTGGGGCTCGTCGCTGGCTTTTGCAGGCGCGCTATTCGGCATCGACGTTCAGGTGTTCATGGTCAAGGTCTCTTACCAGCAGAAACCCTACCGCCGTGCGCTGATGGAAACCTACGGCGCGCGCTGCATTGCCAGCCCGTCGATGGAAACCAATGTCGGTCGCGCCATCCTGGCCAAGTCACCGGACAGCACGGGCTCGCTTGGCATCGCCATATCCGAGGCGGTCGAAGTGGCGGCCACGCGCGACGACACCAAGTACGCGCTCGGCTCGGTGCTGAACCATGTGCTTTTGCACCAGACCGTTGTGGGACAGGAAGCCATGAAGCAAATGGAGATGGCGGGCGATGACCCGGACATCATTATCGGTTGCACTGGCGGCGGTTCGAATTTCGCCGGCATCGTGTTCCCGTTCCTGGGTGCGCAATTGCGCGGCGGCAAGAAGCGCCGCATCATTGCCATCGAGCCCGCCGCCTGCCCCAGCCTGACCAAGGGCAAGTACGCGTACGACTTCGGCGACACCGGCCATCTGACGCCGCTGGTGAAGATGCACACCTTGGGCTCGTCCTTCATCCCGCCGGCCTTGCATGCCGGGGGACTGCGCTATCACGGCATGTCCCCACTGGTATCGCACATCAAGGATCTCGGGCTCATCGAGGCGCGCGCCTACAAACAGATCGAGGTATTCGAGGCGGGCGTTCAGTTCGCGCGCTGCGAGGGTATCGTTCCCGCCCCCGAGGCCAACCACGCGGTCAAGGGCGCCATTGACGAAGCGTTGAAGTGCAAACAGGAAGGCAAGTCGCGCACGATCCTGTTCAACCTTTGCGGCCACGGCCATTTCGACATGCAGGCTTACTCCGACTACTTCGCGGGCAAACTCACCGATCGCAGTTACGCCGAAGAGGAACTCGCGATGGCGCTCGCCGGGCTGCCTTCGGTT
>JBDTRK010000013.1:0-41750 GCA_039931685.1 Betaproteobacteria bacterium
GGTGCGCTCCTCGTTTTGGTTGCTTTGTTATAACGGCGATGATACTCGGGGCGTTTTAAATGTCATTATCCGGTTGTGCGTTTCGCAATGCGGGATATTCAGCAGTGGCAAGGGGAGGCCAAACCAGCTTCCGGCGCCGGCGGACACAACGCTTCGCGTTATCCTGTCGGCCGCCATCCTTCGCTAAGCCACAATCTTGCTCCGCAAACCCCGACCTGCGTAATCATGGACCCCGAATTGCACGCCTCTCCAACGGAAATTTCCCCGATCCGCGCTGCAGCCAGCTTGCGCGCCCTGGCAATCCTGCTGCGTTTTGCGATGCCCTACCGGCGGCGCATGGTGTTTTTCGGCCTGGCAATGCTGGTCTCCGCCGGCTGTTTCCTGGTTATCGGCCAGGGGCTCAAGCAAGTGGTGGACCGCGGCTTTTCCGGCGGCGATCCGGCGGCGCTCAATCGTGGCCTGTTCTTCCTGCTGGCCGTGATCGTGGTGATGGCGACGGCGACCTGGGTACGCTTCTACCTGATTTCGTGGCTGGGTGAGCGCGTCATCGCGGACATCCGGCGCAAGGTGTTTTCGCACCTGCTGAACCTGTCGCCGGCCTGGTTCGAGCAGACGCGCACCGGCGAGATGATTTCGCGGCTGACCACGGATACTGCGCTGCTCGAACAGATCGTCGGCACCAGTGTATCGATGGCAATGCGCAATGGCGTGCTCGGCGCCGGCGCACTGGTCATGCTGATGCTCACCAGCTGGAAGCTCACGCTGCTGGTGTTGCTCACCGTGCCGGTCGTGATCGTGCCGATCGTGTTGTTCGGGAGGCGCGTGCGCAAGCTGGCACGCGCCAGCCAGGATCGCATCGCCGATCTCGGTGTGTACGTGGACGAGGCATTGCACGAGATTCGCACCGTGCAGGCCTACGGCCATGAGGAAACCGACCGCCGGCTGTTCGGTGACCGCATCGAGGCGGCCTTCGACACCGCGCGTCAGCGCATCCGTGTGCGCGCAACGCTGATATCCGCGGTGATCGTGCTGGTCTTCGCCGGCATAGGCATCATCCTGTGGATCGGCGGCCACGACGTGCTGGCCGGGAAGCTGACCGCCGGCGAGCTGTCCGCCTTCGTGTTCTACGCGGCCATGGTGGCCAGTGCCGCCGCCGCAATGAGCGAAGTCATGGGCGACCTGCAGCGCGGTGCGGGTGCGGCCGAAAGGCTGATTGAGATCCTCGATACCCTGCCCGTGGTCGTGATGCCGGCGAATGCGCTTGCGTTCCCCGTTCCCGCGATTGGCTCCGTCGGTTTCAGCGACGTGAGTTTCTACTATCCGTCGCGACCGGCGATCGCCGCACTGGAGCATTTCGCATTGGAGGTCGCGCCTGGAGAGAAACTGGCGCTGGTCGGCCCGTCCGGTGCCGGCAAGACGACGGTGTTCCAGTTGCTGCTGCGCTTCTACGATCCGCAGCACGGCACGATCCGCATCGACGGCATCGACATTCGGCGCGCCGATCCGCGCCAGTTGCGCAACCGCATCGCGCTGGTACCGCAGGAGCCGGCGATTTTCGCCGCCAACGTGACCGAGAATGTGCGCTATGGCCGGCCCGATGCGTCGGACGCCCAGGTCCGGGCGGCCTGCGATGCGGCCTTCGCCACGGAATTCGTCGAACGCCTGCCGCAAGGCTTCGACACCTACCTTGGCGAGCGCGGCGTGCGCCTGTCCGGCGGCCAGCGCCAGCGGCTCGCCATCGCGCGTGCGGTGCTGTCGGATCGGCCCATCCTGCTGCTCGATGAAGCCACCTCGGCGCTGGATTCCGAGTCGGAGCGCATGGTGCAGATCGCGCTCGAGCGACTGATGCAGTCGCGCACGACGCTGATCATCGCGCACCGGCTGTCCACCGTGAAAAGCGTCGATCGCATCGCGGTGATCGACCGCGGCAGGCTGATCGACGTGGGGACGCACGACGAATTGCTGCTGTCGAGCCCGCTCTACGCGCGGTTGGCGGAATTGCAGTTCGGCATCCAGGGCACGTGAGCGCCGGGCGCCGCAATCGCGCGCCCGATCAGAATGCCCATCCAAGATTGGGCGACTGGCTGCTGGAAATGCGCCCGTCCCCATTGAAGAAAACTGAACCCGCGCCGATTCCCGCGTAGTAGTAATACCAGACGACCTTGCTGTTGATGAGCATCTGCCTTGTCGGCGGACCCAATGTCTGCGTCACGTCGGACTGCGTCATGCCTTGCGAGATGCGCTGCCAGCTGGTGCGCAGCATCACCACTTTGTCGTTGACCGACGCTTTCGCGGTCGGCCTGGGCGACTCGGGGACCGGTACGGCATTCACGGGTGCCGGGGCAACCGTGGCGGGCGCGACCGATGTTGAGATTTCAGGCGCGGGCGGGGGCGAGGTCGAGGATTCAGGTGCCGTCGTCGCCGGCACCCACGTGGTTGCGTCGCTCTGCTCGAGCGCGTTGATTCTTTCCTGCAGCTGACGAACGGTATTTTTCAGTTCATCGACCTGCTGCTTCAGCGTGCGCAATTCGGCGTCATCGGCGCGCGCGCCGGCGCTGCAAGTCACGCAGGCAATCGCCAGCGCGGCGGCGGCAATTCGGCGCGCGGGCAGTCGCATCCTGGTGGTGGCTAGCGGCGGCACAGGTTTACTTCGAAGCCGCGTAATCTGCGATTGCGCGCATCTGCTCCAGCGTCATTTTGTCGGTTACCACATGCATCACCGGCGCGTTGCCCCGCTGCAAGGATTTGAAAGCGACCAGTTGCTTGACGAGATACTCCGGGTGCTGTCCGGCCAGGCGCGGTATCGCATCCTTGCCCTGCGCATTGGCTCCGTGGCACGAGGCGCACGGGGGAATGCCGGAAGCCGCAATGCCGCTGTCGAATATGTGCTGGCCCTGCGCCATATTCGCCGGATCTCCCGGTCGGCCGGGATTGGGTTTCTCGGCCGCATAGTAAACCGCAAGCCGCTTCATCGTATCTTCGTCGAGCTGGGCGACCATGCCCCACATATACGCCTGCGCATACGCATCGCCCCGCGTCTGGTCCTTGAATGATTTCAACTGCGCTTCGATGTAGGCCGCGTTCTGCCCGGCAAGACGAGGGAAGGCCGGCGAAATGCTGTCCCCGTGGGGGCCGTGGCAGCTTGCGCAGACTTGTGACGCCAGTCGCGCGATCTCGACATCTTCGGCGCCAAAGGCGGGCGCCATGAGATGTAACGCTGCGCCGGCCAGTAGCAGTTGTATAGGGCGACTGGTCATGATTTCTCTCCAGGGCAGTGAGGTGCACATCAGAAGTTGATCCAGCCGAGCAGATACGTCGTGTTGTTGTCCGAAGCGTTTCGCCCCGCGCCGTCGTAATCAGTCTTGCCGCCGTTGAAACGGTTGTACGCGGTGTATTGCAAAGCGACCTTCACGTTCTGCCACGGAATGTAATTCAGCTCGGCGATCCAGCCCTTGCTGTCCGGACTTCCGTTGGCACTGCCGAATACCGCCGTGCCTGACGGATAGAGCAGCGGGTCAGTGGTTCCTGTCGTAGAGAAATAACCCACGGCGCCGCCGTATTTGCGCTGGTAGTAATAGCTGCCGCCTACCCTCAGGGTATTCAGCGTGTCGGATTGGCCGGCGAACGCATTCAGGGTCTGCTTCTCGTGGATGTAAACGGCCTGCATCGAATAGATCGAACTGTCCCCGATGAACTGATATTGCGTGTCGAGCGCCACATCGCGGTATTTGTTGGTGACACCCGCGAGCGCCGTGCCGCCGCCCGGAAACAAATCCACGTCCATCCCGAAGGCGCCGATCGACCAGGAACTGCGGTCCCATTGGCGCTCGTAGGCGAGTCGCCAGTAAGGCGCCGCGCCGCGCACTACGTTGCTTGCGCTGCTGTCCAACGGTCCGGCTCCCGACTGTCCGGCGAATCCCTGCGGGGATGACCGGTAAGCGCCGAATTCAGCGTAAATCGAGTTGGCGAAATAGCCGTACACGGTCAAGCCCGCGACGCCACTGTCTGTCAGGGGCCCGTCTAATTGTGTGGCCGCAGTGGGCGTGGGCGCGGCGCTGCTGCGCTGGTCGAACGGCGTTTGCCAGGCCGGGGTGCTGTTCCAGACGTCCTGCACGGTCGGGTTGTTGTTGAGCGAGACGCCCCAGGTTACGTCCTTGCCGGACAGGGTGGCGTGATCGGCGTAGCGAATGTCGGTGTTGTCCCAGCCGAAGGTGCCGCTATCGCTGGCATAGGTCATCTGGATGAAAGCGCCGAGATTCGGTGCGATGCGCCCGGCGTAGAACAGGCTTGCCTGCTGCGGGAAAAGCACCTGTCCGTTCTGGCTGTTGCCGATTCCGCTCACATCGGGCAGCGGCTTGCTCGTGCTCGTGTAGGAAGTCTGGAACATGATCGAAACAGGTGGCAGCCAGTTGAGCAGCAATGCCTCCTTGTTATCGGTCGTCATGCCCTTGACCTGCGGCAGATTGTCCATCACGTAGCCGTTCAGCTTGAACGACCGTCCGAAGGGCGTCAGTTCGGGAAACACGGTGTGGCAGCCTTCACAAGCCACGCCGGTCTGGCGCGCGAATGAAGGAACTGCGAAAGATTGCGCGGAGAAACCGGAGAAGAACAACAGTGCCGCAAGCGAAGCGAGTATTGCTCCAGATTTGTCGCGCAGTGCCTTCATGATGGATCTCCTCAGTCAATGCGATGCGCAATGCGATCCGGGGGGGACGGTCCAGTCGAATTGCCGATCGCGTTTTTTTCGATCTATACGCTGAGGAGCAGCCTAGGCGTGGCGTTGAAGCAGTAATTGATCTGGATCAACAAGATTGCATGCGCGGCTTCCGACAGGGTCATATTACAAACTGACATCGGGTTTGCGCGGAGGCGGACTCGACAATGCAATCCGAATTGCTGTTGCTGGTGCCAGTTCAAACTGGACGCGGCCCGGCGCGGATGCTTCGCGGCGCCATTGGCAGGGCGGCTGCGGATTGTCGTCGCGCGCAGGCTCTCGACGGTCAAAAGCATGGACCGCGTCGCCGCGATCGACCTCGGCCGGCTGATCGACGCGGGGACGCATGACGAATCGCTGCAGTCGAGCCCGCTCTACGCGCGGCTGGCCGAGTTGCAGTTCGGCATCTAGTCCGGGCGCGCGCAACAATCCGGCAGATCAGCGCACAGAAGCGTCGGCCGTCATGTCAGCGGAATAGAAATGGTAGGTGTTGCCGCCCTGCTTTTTCGACCGGTACATCGCCAGATCGGCCTTGTCGAGCAGTTCCGTCGCGTTGGCGCCGTCGCGCGGGAAAACGCTGATGCCGATGCTGATGCCGACAGGAAGCGAGCGGCCGTCGATATTCATGGGCACGCGGAACCCCTCGAGGAGCTTTTGCGCGATCAGGCCGACCTGGTCGGGATTGTCGATCGCGCCGATGAGGATGATGAATTCATCGCCGCCGAGGCGGGCGACCGTGTCGATTTCCCGCACGGACTTCTTGAGTTGGGCCGACACGGCTGTCAGCACCTTGTCGCCGAGTGCATGCCCGCCGCTGTCGTTGATCTCCTTGAAGCCGTCCAGATCGATGTAGATCAGGGCAACCTTCTTGCCGCTGCGCTGCGAATTGGCAATCGCGTGTTCCAGCCGGTCGTGGAACATCAGGCGGTTGGCCAGGCCCGTGAGCGCGTCGTGCCGGGCCAGGTGATCGACGTCGCGCTTGCTTTCATAGAGCTCGGACAGGTGGGTCTTGATCTGCGCCTGCATGTCGTTGAGGCTGCGGGCAAGCTGGCCAAGCTCGTCCTTGCGTTCGAGCGGCAGCGCGATCGTGACGTGATCGTCGGAGAAGCGATTGGCGGCCTGCACCATCATGTTCAGTGGACCGGTCATGGCGCGCGACACGATCGCCGAAAGCAGGATCGCCAGGATGCTGAAGCCGAGCACCATCTGCAGCGTATTGATTCCGAGGTTACGCGTCTCGTGCAATACGCTCTGCAGGGGCTGGGACAGGCCGAGGATCACGAAGCGGCGCGCGTTCGCGTCGCCGAAAGCGAGCTTCACGAAGGCGGTCACGCTTTCACCGGGCTGGCGGTCCGATGCGCCGGCGTTGATCACCACGCTGTCGGTCTTGCCTTCGATAATCTCCGAAACGCTTGCGAACGTATCCTGGACCAGGATGCGCCGCCCGCTGTCGAAGCCGAATGTCTGGGACGCATCGGGATGGACCAGGAAGTCGCCCCATTCATTTGTCAGGAAAACCCGAAAATCGCCTGGAACGTCGGCCTTCAGCAATTCGAACAATCCGTTGAGGTCGATGTTGATGACCACCAGGCCGCGCATGCGTCCCACCGCTGTTTGCACCGGCGTGGCCACCTGCAGCGTCGGCTTGTCCAGGCCCGAGTGCGCACCCCATTCGTGGTTGATGGTGATCTTGGAAAGATAGGTGTGGCCGCTCGCCAGCCGCAGGGCCTGGAATACGTAGGGAAAATGGCCTTTTTCCTGAAGGTCGGCACCAACGATGCGCTTGAGCTTGCTCTGGTCGCGTTCGACGCGGACCAGCTCCATGCCGTTGTTGCCGGCGCTGATCAGGCGTACCTGGAAATATTCCGGATGGACCGACAGCAGGGCGGAAAAGTCATCGGCCAGCGTGGTCTTGCGCGGCGCCGCGGACGGATCATCGGGGGCGACGGCAATGCGGGCGGTGACCGGAATGGCTGCGAGCAGCAAGGCGTCCTTGGCTACCGCGCCCAGCGCGATCGACAATCTTCGCCCCACGACATGCGTGGAGGTCAGCAAGTCCCTTTCTGCGGTTTTGACCAGCAAATCGCGGCCGGCCGTGTAGGAGTAATAGCCGGTCAGCCCCGATGCCAGCACGCCGAAGGTCGCCAGAATGACGCCAAGCTTGAAGGCGATTCCAAAGCGGATGCCGCTAGAATTTTTCTGCCCTGTCACCGGAAATGATCCTGTCCCAGAGCGCCGTCCTCAGATTGAAATCCTCCACCGGCTGCAGCCAGATCAGCCGGCCGGAATCGTCGGAGGACTTCGCCGCTTCGACCGTGTTGGCGAGTCCCTGGCGCTTGGTCAGCGCGTTGCTGACGTCTTTTTCGAGGGTAAAGTTGATCCATTGCTCCGCGAGCGGTTTGTTCCTGGCGCCGCGGGAAAGCGCCCAGCAGTCCAGCCATGCCAGCGCGCCTTCCTCGGGAATGACATAGCCGATGTCGGCGCCGGTCTTGCGCAATTGCTCCACCTGCTGGGTTCCGTAATTGGCGAACATCAGCGCCGCCGAATTCTCGCGGAACAATTCGATCGATTCCTCGGGAAGGCTGTAAAAGGTCAGCACGTTGCGCCGCAGGGCGATCAGGCGATCGACGATCGGCTTGAAGTCCCGCTTGTCGATCTGAAACGGATTCTTGCTGCCCAGCAACAGCGCGGCGATGGAGAAGTTGTGGTTGCTGCCGTTGTAGGCCAGGACCTTGCCCTTGTAGCGCGGATCCCACATCGCGGCCATGGAAGTCGGTGGAACCTTGAATTGTTTGCGGTCGTAGATCAATCCCATTTCCGAGTAGGTGTAGGGAATGGCGTAGAGCTTGCCGTCCCGTGCAATGCCAGGTATCGATTTCAGGTCGCGGAAACGCGGCAATTGCCGGCTGGTGTTGGGGATCTTCGAGACATCCAGCGGCTGGGCGAGGCCGTGGTCGATGTATCGGGTCATCTCCGCGGTATTCGCCGCGAACACATCGAAGTCCTTTCCCCCGTTGGCGTTCATCTTCTGCCAGAGCACGTCGTCCGAGCTCACGAAGCTGACTTCCACCGAGACGTCGAATTGCTTTTCGAAGATGCTGACCAGGTCGCTGTCGGCATAGCCCGGCCAGGTGAGCACCCGCAGGGTCTCTTTGGCAAAGGCGGGCGCGGCGGCGCCGAGACTCAATGCCAGCACCGCCAGCAGGACGGGCGTAGCGCCAATCAGTCGCATGGAATGTTGCTTTCGCATTTGATCCACGGAAATCAGCCTGGTGCACACCGGGCCCCGCCCGGCCGCTCGCCACGGGGCGCGGACCGTTCGGGCTCGCGCAAGGAGGTGATTTCCCGGCGTATCGTCAAAAGATAGGCGCATTCCCGTTGCTTGGCGACCTGTATTTGCCCGTCCGCGATCGAATTGCCCCGCACCTGAGGCACGGCTCTGGATCAGCCGCCCGCGCGCGATCGCGAGCGTTTGTCCTTGCGCCATTGCCACGGCGGCTCGGGATCGTCATCGCGCCATAACCCGCGGCGTTCGAATTGCGCCTCCCGCTCGGCTTCGCGATAGAGCCTGCGGTCTTCGGCCGGCAGTTCACGCAGGTATTGCGTGTACACCCAGGCCGACCCTTCGCGCACCTGTTCCAGGTTGGCATCGACGCCATCGACGTCGAGCCTGCCGACGATGCGGCCATAGCGGTCGGTCTTGGACCATTGCACCGTCACCGCCTGGCCGAACACCTGGCGTGCCAGGCTTTGCCTGGAAAAAGTGCCGAACGCCTGTTTTTTCTCCGGGGCATCGATGCCGGAGAGTCTCACCTTGTACTGCCGGTTCTGCGCCGTGAGGACGGTGACGGTATCGCCATCGCTGACGCCGACCACCCGGCCCGCAAGGGTGGCGGCCGTCGCATGGACGGCGAGCGCCAGCAGCAGTGCCGCAAGCGAAATTTTCTTCATTGCTTCCCGGTCTGTGCGTACCGGTCGATCTATGATTATGTGGGCAGTATGACAGCGCTTTGAATAATCGGTTGCGAGATGCCGTGCAATCCCTGCCTGCTGTTAGAATCAGGCCACCCCGCAAACTTCGCATTCCAGACAAAATATCCGATGAGCGCCCAGCTTTTTACGCCTTTCGCCATGCGCGGCCTGACCTTGCCGAACCGCGTCGTCGTCTCCCCGATGTGCCAGTACATGTCCAGCAACGGCTCGGCGAATGACTGGCACCTGATGCATCTGGGTCAGTTCGCCATGGGCGCGGCCGGCCTGATCATCACCGAGGCCACGCACGTGTCGCCGGTCGGACGCATCACACCACGCTGTCTCGGCCTGTACAGCGACGAAAACGAAGCGACGCTCCGGCATGTGGTCGATTTTTGCCGCAAGCATGGCGTCGCGAAAATCGGCATCCAGCTTGCGCACGCCGGTCGCAAGGGATCTACGCGTTCGCCGTTCGAAGGCGGCAAGCCGCTGGCGCCGGGCGAAGGCGGCTGGAAAACGCTGGCACCGTCGGCGTTGCCGTACGGCCCGGACTGGCCTGTGCCCGAAGCGCTGAGTACGAGCGGTTTGGCTGACATCACGCAGCAGTTCGTCGAATCGGCCCGGCGCGCTTTGCGCATCGGCTTCGATCTCATCGAGCTGCATGCCGCGCACGGTTACTTGCTGCACCAGTTTCTGTCGCCGATCTCGAACCAGCGCAGTGACGCTTATGGCGGGTCACTGGAAAACCGCATGCGCTTTCCGCTCGCCGTATTCGACGCAGTGCGGGCGGTATGGCCGCAGGAGCGCGCACTGGGCGTGCGCGTGTCCGCCAGCGACTGGGTCGATGGCGGCTGGACGCCGGAGGAAACCGTGATGTTCGCGCAGCAGCTGAAGGCACGCGGCTGCGATTTCATCGACGCCAGCTCCGGCGCGCTGGATCCGCGCCAGCAGATTGCGTTCGGGCCGGGATACAACGTGCCGTTCGCGGAGAAAATCAGGAAGGGCGCGGGCATTGCCACCATGGCGGTAGGCATGATAACGAAGCCCGCCCAGGCCGAGGCCATCATCGCCGGTGGCAAGGCCGACCTGGTCGCGCTCGCGCGCGCGGTAATGGACGATCCGCGCTGGGCATGGCACGCGGCGCGCGAACTCGGCGCCGAAACCGCGTACGCGCCGAACTACGTGCGCTGCAGTCCCGCGGTGTGGAAACCCTGATCCCCGGACGGGAACTCGCAAAGGTGCCGGCGTGACTGCAATCGCGCACGTCGTCGAGAGCCGCCGCCGCGACCTTGGCGGTTTCGAGGTCAGGCGCATCCTGCCATTCGGCGGCGGCCGCATGATCGGGCCGTTCATCTTTTTGGACCACATGGGGCCGGTGAATTTCGCGCCGGGTCGCAGCATCGATGTGCGCCCGCATCCGCACGTCTGCCTCGCCACCGTGACTTATCTGTTCGATGGCGAAATCGAGCATCGCGACAGTCTTGGCGTGGTACAGACCATCCGCCCGGGCGACGTCAACTGGATGACCGCAGGCAGCGGCATCGTGCATTCGGAACGCACGGGGCCCGCTTTGCGCGCTGCGGGCCACAAGCTGCACGGTCTGCAATCGTGGGTGGCGTTGCCGATGGCGGACGAGGAAACCGAACCGTCTTTTCATCATCACGGTGTCGCGGACTTGCCGGCGCGCAGTGCGAACGGCGTGGCGCTTCGCGTCATTGCGGGCCAGGCGTTCGGCATGAAGTCGCCTGTGCGCGTGTTCTCGAGGATGTTCTACGTCGACGCGAAACTGGACGCCGGCGCGCCGGTCGATATTCCCGCCGGTTATGCGGAGCGGGCGGCGTACGTCGTCGAAGGCAGCATTGAAATAGAAGGGCAGCGGTTCGGCGAGGGCGCGCTGGTAATTTTCAGCGAAGGCGAGGCCGCATCGCTGCGAGCCGGGGATGCGGCGCGCGTGGCATTGCTGGGCGGCGAGCCGCTCGAAGGCGCGCGCCATATCTGGTGGAACTTCGTGGCCAGTTCGCCGGAACGCATCGAGCGCGCGAAGCGCGATTGGGTAGAGGGAAAGTTTGCGCAGGTTCCCGGCGACCCTGAGTTCATCCCGCTGCCTGCCTGATCGCCGGCGAACGCGTACCAAAGAATAACTTTCACCGCAGAGGACACGGATACCCTACGTGCGCAGCACGTCGGAGTACCCTTTTAGGACGCGGAGGAAAAACAAAAAGGATGAAAGACAATTCTGTGATTGGTGGCCGTTTAGGTATTTGCCAATTTTCTCACTCGGCTATTCGATAGCTCATCGAACAATGGACGAGTCAACAACGTAAAGCTTTTCCTCCCGTCTTTCCTCCGCGTCCTTTGCGTACCCCTCAAGGGGGTATTGAAAGGAATCCTCTGCGGTGAGAGCTGCCTTTCCTTGAGATAGGGCGTTCTATTTTAAAAAATCAGCCGCACCAAATACAGGCTGACGACCGGGAACAGAAACAGCAGGATCACGCGCAGGAAATCGGATACCAAAAAGGGCACCACGCCCTTGAAGGTTTCCATCATCGGCACGTCTTTGGCCAGGCTGTTGATCACGAAAATGTTCAGCCCGACTGGCGGGTGCACCAGTCCGATCTCGACCACCATCAGCATCAGGATGCCGAACCAGATCGCTTTTTCGGTGTATTCGAGTCCCCACAGGTCCAGCCCCATGATGGCTGGGAAGATCACCGGGATGGTCAGGATGAGGGTGGCAAGCTCGTCCATGAAGAAGCCCATGACGATGTACATCGCAATGACGATGGCGACGATCGCCAGCGGCGACCAGCCGATATGCGTCACCCAGTCGGCCAGCTCTTTTGGCATCTGCGACAGGGCCAGCGCGCCGTTGAGCATGTCGGCGCCGAGGAAGACCAGGAAGATCATGCCGGAGGTGACCGCGGTGCCGAGAAAACTGCGGCCGATGCCGGCGAGGCTGAGTTCGCGCCGCAGCAGCGCGGCGACGAAGGTGCCGGCGGCGCCCACCGCGGCGCCCTCCGTGGGTGTGAAAAATCCACCGTAGATGCCGCCGAACACGAGCGCGAATATGGCCGTGATCGGCCAGATCTCGACCAGGGCACGCAGGCGTTGGGCATTCGAAACGCGCGGCTGTGCCGGTCCGAGGTCGGGGCGCAAGGTCACGGTGATGGCGATGACGATGCAATAACCGACGGCCGCGATGAGGCCTGGGAGGAGGGCCGCCATGAACAGCTTGGCGATATTCGTTTCGGTCAGGATGGCATACACCACCAGCGGCACCGAGGGCGGAATCAGGATGCCGAGCGTGCCGCCGACCGCGAGCGTGGCGGTGGACAGGCGGCCAGAATATTTCAGGCGGCGCATTTCAGGCAGCGCGACTTGCGCCAGCGTTGCCGCCGTGGCGACCGACGAGCCGCTGACGGCGCCGAACAATGCGCAGGCGACGATCGCCGCCATGGCGACGCCGCCGCGCAAATGTCCCAGCAGCGAGCTCGCGAATTTGAACAGCGAGCGGCTCAGCCCGCCCTGGGTGGCGAACTGTCCCATCAGGATGAACAGCGGGATGACCGACAGGTCGTAGTTGGAAAAGCGGGCGTAGGCCGCGCCTTTGACGTGGTTGAGCAAGGCCGCATCGCCGGCCAGCAGCCAGTAGCCGATCGCGCCGGGCAGGAACATGGCGACCGAGATTGGCACGCGCATGACCATCAAAGCGAACATCGCGCCGAACAACGACAGGCCGAGGCCGAAGTGGCTCATCGGCTGCTGTCGCGCCAGGCGATGCGCGCCGTATGCAGGGCGGCGATTGCCGTCAGCAGCAGGCCGGGGATCATGGCGGTGTAGCCGATCCACAGCGGGAAGCCGAGGATCATGGTGCTTTCGTGACTGGCCCTGGCCGCGAGCGCGCCGGCACAGGTCCGCCAGGTCACCAGTGCCATGACCAGCGCGAACAGGAGCGCACCCAGGGCGTCGAGGCGACGCTGCCTGCTCTTGCGCAACCGCAACGTAAAAAAATCGACAGTGAGGTTGCCGCCTTGCAGCTGGCACCACGGCAGCATCAGCGCGATGCAGCCGGCGAGCGCGACCTGGACCAGTTCGAAATCACCCTGGATCGGCTGGAAGCCCAGCGCGCGCAAGACGATGGAGGCCACTACCATCAGCGTGATGGCGGTCAGGATCGCCCCGCCGGCGAAAGCGCAGGCGGCGGCGAATTTTTCGATGAGGGACGACCGCCCGACCGGCGGGTTTGCGCTCATGCTCATGATTGTGCAGGTTGTCGGACGCTGGGCCCGTTATTTTTTTGCCCTGGCCGTGGCCCCGTGCGGCCCGCCTCTTTTTCGACTGGCCCCATGCCGCCGACCGGATATTCTCACATCGCCGGACAGCCCGCGCGCCGGCGTTACTGTGGCGGCGCTACCACCACTTTCTCGTAGGGATGGCGCCGCGTGATCAGTTTCGAATAGGCAAAGACGTCCAGCGCCGCTTCGTAGTGGGCGGGATCGATTGCGATATCGCCGGCCCAGCAACCAAGCTTCTGATAGTAGCCAATGGCCGCGGTCATGGCGTCCGCGGCGATGTCTGGAAAGAAGTTCTGTTCCACCGCGGCGATGGCGGCGGGGGGCGCCGTTTGCACCCAGGCGCGCGCCTTGCGGTAGGCGCGGGCGAAGCGGATGGCGTCCGGAGAGGCCAGCCAGCGCGGCATCGCCGCCAGACTGCTGAAGGCGACCGGGCCGATGGCTTCGCCGACCGATGCCACCACCTGCGCCACGCCTTCGATCTGCAACTGCTGTGGATACGGGGCCTGCTCGTGATACCAGTCGCATTGTCCCTTGCGGAACGCCACGACCGATTTCTGCGGGTCGCCGGCATCGACGCCGCTGGTCTTGTCGAGCGACACGCCTTTCTTGTGCAATGCGTAGGCGAGCATGGCCTGGGGTTGCCCGCCGTGGGCGAACATGAATTTCCCGCGCGTGAGCTTGCTCCAGCTGAATTCGGGCGCCGGACTGCGCGAGGCGATCTGGAAGCCGTCGCGCTGGTTGATTTGCGCGAAATTCACGAAGGGCGGCCGTTCGCCCTTTTCCAGGCAAGGCCAGGCGCCGGATACGGCGGTCTGCGATACATGAATGGCGCCGGATACCAGCATTTCGGCGACGGTCTTGCCGGGCGGCATGACGGTGTAAGTCGGTTCGAAGCCTTCCGCGGCGAAAAAACCGCCACCGATGCCGGCGAGCAGCGGGCTGTAAAACGCCGAGTGCCGATAAACCATCAGATTGAGTGTTCCCATTGCCACCATTATGATTCGTTCCGGCCGGATTTGCCGGACCATGATACAAAGGAGCAAAAAAAATGTCCGCAAGCAGGCGCCGGGGAATTTTCGCGTCGATCCGCAGCCGCGAGGATGCGCTGAATGTCGTCACCGATGCGTC
The DNA here is from genome assembly GCA_039931685.1 of Betaproteobacteria bacterium. Classification (GTDB taxonomy): domain Bacteria; phylum Pseudomonadota; class Gammaproteobacteria; order Burkholderiales; family JACQAP01; genus JACQAP01. Next base: position 14,110 of record JBDTRK010000013.1, read on the forward strand.
CATCGTTTTCCTTCTGGTCGCCGCCGGCATGACGGCGCTCTATGTAGTCGAGGGTGAGCGTATCCTCTTGCACGTGGGATTGTTCGGCTTTCTCGGCATACTGCTGTGGCGCTTCAAGAGTCCAATCGCCGCGATTACGCTGTTGCTCGAATCGATCATGTGGCTGTTCGTGACCCTGGCGCTGTTCCTCGACACCGGCGAACTCAACCCGGTCTACGTGACCATCACCGCCATCGTCATCGCCACCAGTATCCGCGCCGCGGAAGCGACGCTGAAGCTGATCGGGCGGTTCGCGCCGGAGGCGGAGAAGGAATAGGACTCAGGACGCAGGACGCAGGACTCAGGACTAAGTGTGAAACGAGGACTTGGGACTCAGGACGCAGGACTAAGTGTGAAACGAGGACTTGGGACTCAGGACGTAGGACTCAGTAAGCGCTTTATTGCCTCTCACTTAGTCCTGAGTCCTGCGTCCTGAGTCCTGCAGTTTCGCTACTCCTTCACCACGATGGTGCCGGACAGGTCCTCGTGGCCGGTGCCGCAGAAGACGTCGCAGTGGAAGGTGAACCGGCCGGTCTTTTGCGGGGTCACGCTGATCCGTGCCACCTTGCCCGGAATGACATCGGTGCGCACGCCGAGATCCGGCGCGTTGAAACCGTGAACCACGTCCACGGATTCCACCTCGATCACGACCGGGACGCCTTTGCGCAGCACGATTTCGTTCGGACTGTACTCGAAGCGCTTGACCGAAAGCCTGATCACATGTTGTTTCATTTGGACGGCGACGTAGCTGGCAGCACCGGCGATCAGCGCTGCGGCCAGGACCGAAACCGTCGCAAGAGTGCCGGTTTTCATGTCAGGCTTTCTTCACCGGGAATTCGGTGAGCCGGAAATCGTTTTTCCTGACTTCGACGTCCACCTCGCGGAAGCCCAGCCCCTTGTAAGGCTCGTTGGCGTCCCAGGCAAGCGGCATGCGTTTGGGCATCGAGCCGGGTGCGGGAAGCGGGAAGATCAGCGAGCGTGCGGCGTGGTGGGCGATGTGGCCGGTCATCTGATGGTGCTCCTGGTGGATGTGTCCGTAGAACACGGTCACGTTGCGGTGGGGCATCAGCAGCTCGATGGCCCGGGCGCCATCGCGCGTGGTCCAGTCCCATTGCGGGTAGAGGTCAAACAGGGGCCGGTGGGTCAGCACCACGATCGGTGCCTGCCGGTCGAGATGATCCAGTTCGTTCTTGAGCCACGCCAGCTGCTCCTCGCCGATCATGGCGGCGGGGTCGGAGACGTTGTCGAGCACGATGAAGCGGATGCCTTTATGGTCGAATGCATAGTACGGATCGCCGAAGAATTCGCGGTAGGCCTTGCCGCGATCGAGGGACGCGTCATGCTCGCCAGGCATGAACTTTACGTCCCTGACCTTGAGGCCGGCGACGATGTCGCGGAAATCACCCAGGCGCCGGCGCCGCTCGACCGGATCGTCAGTGGTATGCGTGAGATCGCCGGTGAAGACAACGAAATCGGGCCGTTGCCGCAGCGCGTTGACGGCCGCCACGGCTTTTTGCAGCGTGCCGCCGGCGTCCGGATTGACTTGCGGGCCGCTGAAGCCCCAATGGGTATCGGATAACTGGACGAAGTAGAAATCCTGCGGCGTGGTGCTCGGGCGGGCGGCGCTGCCGGAAGAATAGCCGAGTCCGGAGGCGAATACCGCCCCTCCCAGGCCGGCGAGTTTCAGAAAGTCCCTACGGTCAATCTTGCCTTTCATTGCATTTCTCCTGTCGGGTAAGTAATTCGGTCCTGCTCCGACAAACCGCGCGCCGACATGAAATATTCCCGTATTAAAAATAAGGGCCAGGCCGGGAATAAAGTCGGGCATCTTGCGGTAATGGCCTATATGAAGGAGCACAGATGGCGCGGGAACAGGACGAGAACGGATTTGCGCGGATTGCATTGCCGCACCTCGATGCGGCGTACAGCCTCGCCCGCTGGCTGACGCGCGACGAGCATCTCGCAGAAGACGTCGTGCAGGAAGCGTATTTGCGTGCGTTCCGGTTCTTCGGCAATTTCCGCGGCGAAGACGCCAAGGCGTGGCTGCTCGCCATCGTGCGCAACACCTTCTATACCCTGCACAAGCAGAATCAGGTGCAGCGCCTGCACGAACCTTTCGATGACGAGCTGCACGACGCGCCGGTCGAGGCCGGTGCCGAAGGCGATGATCCGCAGACGCTGCTGGCCAGGTTTACCGACGCGCAGGCCATCCGTACGGCCATGGAGGCATTGCCGGACGAGTACCGCGAGGTCCTGGTCCTGCGCGAAATCGAGGATATGTCCTACAAGGAGATTGCCGCAGTGGCGAAATTGCCGATCGGGACCGTCATGTCGCGGCTGGCGCGGGCAAGGAAGCTGCTGCGCACGAACTTGCAGTGCGCGGATGAGGGGCGCTGATATGGACTGCACCGACGCGCGCGAATTGCTGGATGGGTATCTCGACTATGAACTCGACGCCGCCCACGCCATGCAGGTGGCGCACCATTTTAATTCGTGCAATGCCTGCCGTGCTGCGCATGCCGCCGCCGTGCGATTGCGCGCCGCTGTGCGCGATCACGCGCCACGCTACCGCGCGCCGGCGCAACTGCGCGCGAGGATCGTTGCCGCGACCGGCGGCAAGACGGCTGCCGCGCGTGAGCAAAAATGGTTGCGGCCCGGGGAGTGGCTGAGGCTGGGTGCGTCGTTCGCCTTCGCGGTCGTTCTGGCCTGGAGCGTCACTTACCATTTCGTCAAACCGTCCGCGGCGGATCTGCTGGCGGATCAGGTCCTGTCCACGCACGTGCGTGGCGTGCTCAGTGGTCGCCTGATCGACGTGGTCTCCAGCGACCGCCATACCGTCAAGCCGTGGTTGAGCGCCAGGCTCGATTTCTCGCCGCCGGTTGCCGACTTCGCGCAGCAGGGTTTCACGCTGTCCGGAGGCCGCCTCGATTACCTGGATGGTCGGCCCATCGCCGTTCTGGTTTACCAGTGCCGCAACCACGTAATCAGCGTGTTCGTCTGGCCGGAGGCGGGCGCCGACGAAGCGGGCCTCGAACGCGAATCGGTCAAGGGTTATCACGTCGCGCGCTGGTCCGCGGGCGGGTTTCGCCACTACGTCGTTTCCGATCTCGAGGAAGAGCAACTGGCGCGGTTCGTCGGCTTGCTCCGTGCCGCGGAGCCGGCAGGCAAGCGCTGACCCCGACATGATGCATCCAGCCAGGTGACCAAGTCCGTATCGCATGTCGATGCGCGGCCTGCCCCCCCGGGAATCGGCGCGCGCGTGAATCTGCAATCAACTTCACAAGGAGCACGGGCATGTTTCTGAGTCGCAGGCAGTTTCTCTCGATGATCGCCGCAACGGCCATCGCCAGCACAGCGCGTCCAGTCGCGGCAGCGCGCGCGCAGGTCGCTGCGCCGTACAAGGCAGTGGTGTTCGACGCGTTCCCGATCTTCGATCCACGCCCGGTCGCGAAATTGGCGGAAGGCCTGTTTCCGGGCGCAGGTGCCAATCTGATGAACGTATGGCGCACGCGGCAGTTCGAGTATCAATGGTGGCGCGCGATGTCGGACCAGTATGTCGATTTCCGGCAGGCCACCGAAGACAGCCTTGCGTTTGCGGCGAAACAGGCCGGTCTCGGACTCACGAACCGGGCGCGCGACGAACTCATGGGTGCGTACGCCAATCTGACCGTGTGGCCGGATGCGGCGGCATCCTTGCACGCGCTGCACGACGCCGGCATGCGGCTCGGCTTTCTGTCGAACATGACCAGGAAAATGCTCGACACCGGTCTCGCGCACGCGAATCTCGCGGGGTTGTTCGAGCACGTCCTCAGCACCGACCAGATCAGGACATACAAGCCCGCGCCGGCGGCTTATCAAATGGCGCCGGACGCGTTCGGTCTGCGCCCCGAGGATATCCTGTTCGTACCGTTCGCCGGCTGGGATGTGGCCGGCGCCAAGTGGTTCGGCTACCCGACATTCTGGGTGAACCGCCTGGGCAGTCCGGGTGAGGAACTCGGCGTAGTGCCGGACGGCATGGGCCGGGACCTGGCGGCGTTGAGTGCGTACGTGTTCTCCGGCGCGCGGTCCGAAAGAAAGTCACATGGCGGGCAAGGCACCCGCACGGCGTAACGCTGTTCGATCCCGCCGCCATGCACGCCCGCCTGCGCATCGCCCGTCCGGTCAGCGTTCTGCTGCGCTCGGTTGCCATGTACCGTGCAGGCCTCGGCCTGCAGGAGATCGGGCGTTTCGAAAATCACGATGGCTTCGATGGTGTCATGCTCGGCCACCCCGGCCTGGACTATCACTTCGAATTGACCTATTGCCGCGCTCACCCGGTCGCGCCGGCACCCACGCCCGAAGACCTGATCGTGTTCTATCTGCCCGATGCGGCCGCATGGCGCGAAGCCTGCGCGCGCATGCGCAACGCCGGCTTCGTCGAAGTCGCGTCCTTCAACCCGTACTGGCAGGAGCGTGGACGCACTTTCCAGGATCCTGACGGCTATCGCATCGTGCTGGAGCAGGCAGGCTGGGGAGAAGAGCAGGACTCAGGACGCAGGACTCAGGACTAAGTGTGAAACGAGGACTTGGGACTCAGGACGTAGGACTCAGTAAGCGCTTTACTGCCTCTCACTTAGTCCTACGTCCTGAGTCCTTGTTTTCCCCTCTATCGCCTCGCATTCACCAGCCAGATGCCGGTCCCGACCATCGCCAGCGCGCCAATGAAGGCCGGCCGCAACGGCTCGCCCAGCACGATGGCGCCCATCATCACGCCGAACAACGGCGTCAGGAATCCGAACACGGCCAGGCGTCCTGCAAGGTAGCGGGTGAGCAGCCAGAACCACGCCAGGTAAGTGGCGAATGCGACTACCGCGCCCTGATAGACCAGGCTGGCGACTGCGATCGGCGTGAGCGCGATCACGCCGGGTTCGCCCATTAGCCAGGAGGCAAGCGGCATGGCCAGCGACGAAATCGCCAGCTGGTAGAACAATACCTTGGCCGCGCTGATGCGCGTCAGTCCGGTGGCCCGTATCCACACGGTGGTCGCGGCCCAGAGGATGCCGCCGATGACGCCGAATGCATCGCCCAGCAGCGAGGCCGGCGACGACGCGAAGCCGTCGCCGAACGCGGCAACGATGCCGCCGAAGGCGAGCAGGACGCCCAGCCATTGACCCGCATGCAGGCGCTCGCCCGGCACGAACCAGTGCAGCCCGAGTGCGGTCAGGCAGGGTGCCGTATAGAGGAATACCACCATGCGCGACGCGCCGGTGTGCGCGAGCCCGGCATAGATGAACAGGAACTCTCCCGCGAACAAGGCGCCGGCGACCAGTCCGAGCTTGAGGGTGCCGTCGTTTCCGAACAACGGGATGCCGCGCAGGCGCGACCAGGCAACCAGCAGCACGGCGGCGAGGATCGAGCGCAATCCACTTTGCATGACCGGCGAGATGTCCTCGACGGCGAGCTTGATCGCCACGTTGGTGAAGCCCCACACGAAGCAGCACAGCACCATGGTCGTGAAGGCGACGGCGTCGAGGGGTTTGCGGCTCATGTTCGCTGGGCGGGGCGCGGATGCAAAAAGTGGCGAAGCGTAACCGATCGGGCGCCTTGGCGCTTTGCGAGATACTCGCGCAGGTAATCGAGGCAGGTGCGCATCCCGGCCGAGGCATGGCCCCACTGCGGATAAACCGCATGCGCGCCGCCACGATGCGCTGCTGTTGGTGGTGACCGCCGCCAGCGTTTATAGTGCGGTAATCAGGACGAGGAGATTGATGCATGACCGATCTTGCCGGCTACCGACGCCCGCCCAAGGGTACCCAGCCCGAATATCTGTACCCGCCTTACGCGTCGACGGCGAAGCGCGCGCCGACGAAGCCGCTGGTGCTGCTGCCGCACACGCTGTCGGAAATCACCGGGCCCCTGTTCGGCCATGACGACGTGCGGCCGGAAGACGGTGATCTGACCGCGCAGCACGACGCCGTCCCGTTCGGTGAGCGCATCATCGTCAGCGGCCATGTCACCGACGAGAATGAACACCCGGTGCCGAATACGCTGATTGAGATCTGGCAGTGCAATGCGGCGGGCCGCTACCGCCACCAGAACGACAACCACGATGCGCCGCTGGACCCGAACTTCACCGGCACCGGCCGGGTGCTCACCGACAAGGACGGCCGTTACCGCTTCGTCACCATCAAGCCGGGTGCTTATCCGTGGCGCAACCACCACAATGCATGGCGCCCGGCCCACATCCATCTCTCGCTGTTCGGCCGCGCCTTCGTCACGCGCCTGGTCACGCAGATGTATTTTCCCGGCGATCCGTTGTTGCCTTTCGACCCGATTTTCAACAGCACCGCCAACGAAAAAGCGCACAACAGGCTGATCGCGGACTTCGACTGGGACACCACCGTGCCCGAGCAGGCACTGGGTTACCGCTTCGACATCGTATTGCGCGGCCGCAACGCCACGCCTATGGACAAATGACATGCACCTGACCGCAACCGCATCGCAGACCGTCGGTCCGTTCTTCCACATCGGGCTGGAGCACCTTTTTGGCGGCGACCTTGCGCCCGGCGTGCCGGCGCAGGAAAAAGTCGTGTTTCACGGCCGCGTCCTCGATGGTGATGGCAAGCCTGTCAACGACGCCGTTCTCGAAATCTGGCATGCCGATCGGCACGGCAAATACGCGCACCCGGACGATACGCAGGACAAGCCGGTCACGCCTGGCTTCAAGGGCTTCGGCCGCGTGGCGACCGACGACAGGGGCGAGTTTCGCTTCACCACTGTCAAGCCCGGCGGCCTGCCCGGCCCGCACGGCATGCCACAGGCGCCGCATCTGCTCGTCGCCGTATTCATGCGCGGCCTGCTGATTCACCTGGTCACGCGCATCTATTTTCCCGACGAACCCGCCAACGCCGACGATCCCGTGCTGCAACTCGTTCCCGCGGCGCGTCGCGCCACGCTGATCGCGAGCAAGATGGCCGATGCGTTGCAATGGAACGTGATCCTGCAGGGAGATAAAGAAACGGTTTTTTTCGAATACTGAAGCACATCGCCGCCTTCCCGTCATGACCCGTCTTTTCGACCCGTTGCTGCGCAGCGATGCCATGCGCGAGATCTTTTCCGATCTCGGCCATTTGCAAGGCATGCTCGACTTCGAAGCCGCATTGGCGCATGCCGAAGCGCGCCTCGGCGTGATTCCGAAGTCGGCCGCCGCTGCGATCGCTGCGCAATGCCAGGCGACGCGTTTCGATGTCCGGGCGTTGGCGCGTTCGGCGGCGCCGGCCGGTAACACCGCCATACCGCTGGTGAAGGCGTTGACCGCGCTGGTTGCGAAAAACGACAAGCGTGCGGCGGGCTACGTCCACTGGGGCGCCACCAGCCAGGATGCGATGGACACCGGCCTGATGTTGCAGTTGCGCCGCGCGCTGGCGTTGATCGATGCCGATCTGGCGCGGCTTGCGGGCGCGCTGGCGCGGCTTGCAAGAAAGTACCGGCGCGCGCCGATGGCGGGGCGCACCTGGATGCAGCAGGCCGTGCCGGTGACCTTCGGCCTGAAAGCGGCAGGCGCGCTGAGTGCGGTGCAGCGGCATCGCGCGCAATTGCGTGAGTTGCGCGCGCGTGTGCTGGTCATCCAGTTCGGCGGCGCCGCCGGCACGCTCGCCTCCCTGGGCGAGCACGGCCCCGACGTCGCCAGGGTGCTCGCCGCGGAATTGAAGCTGCGTGATCCCGGCATGCCGTGGCATTCTCATCGCGATCGCGTTGCGCAGGTCGCAACGACACTCGGCCTGCTGGTCGGCACGCTGGGGAAAATCGCCCGCGACATTGCGTTGATGGCGCAGACCGAGGTCGGCGAAGCCTTCGAACAGGCAGCGCCGGGGCGCGGCGGCTCGTCGACCATGCCGCACAAACGCAACCCGGTCGGCTGTTCCGTCGTGCTGGCCGCGGCGACGAAGGTGCCCGCCCTGGTGTCCGTCATGCTGGCGGCGATGGTGCAGGAACACGAGCGCGGTCTCGGCGGCTGGCACGCGGAGTGGGAGACGCTGCCGGAAATCTGCCTGTTGACGGCCGGCGCGCTGGAACAATCCGTCCGCATGATGGAAGGTTTGCAGGTCGACGCCGTTCGCATGCGCGACAACCTCGGCGTCACCCACGGCCTCATCATGGCCGAAGCGGTGTCCGCGGCGCTGGCAACGAAGCTGGGTCGGCAATCGGCGCACGAATTGGTCGAGGCCGCGTGCCGGCGCGCGATTGCCAGGGGCAAGCCTTTGCGCGAAGTGCTGGGTGACGATGCAAAGGTTCGTAAAATCCTGACTATCGCCGATTTGAAACGCTTGTGCGATCCTGCCAACTATCTCGGCGCCGCCGGACAACTGATCGATCGCGTACTTGCTTCGCGTTCCGGCACAAAGAAAAAAAAGTAGCGCTCACCGCAGAGGACGCGGAGGAAAGGCAGGAGGAAAAGATTCAAAGTTAAGTGCGCACATTGGGATATGAACCATGGCAGTGAAAGTCGCCGATGCACATCCATGAACAGTTAGGTTTCTTTTCCCCGCCTCGCCTTTCCTCGTTCTTTCTTTTCCTCCGCGTCCTCCGCGTCCTCTGCGGTGAGCGCTTCTTGAGATAGCATTGATGGAAGGGAGTATTAAATGGATGAGCGGGAGCGATACGGGAAGGGGCTGGAAGTGCGCCGCGCGGTGCTCGGTGATGCGCATGTCGACCGGACGCTGCAGTCGAAGACAGCATTCAACGATGAATTCCAGGACCTCATCACACGCTATGCCTGGGGCGAGATCTGGACGCGACCGGGTCTGCCGAAGCACACGCGCAGCATCGCCACGCTGGCCATGCTGGTCGCGCTGAACCGGCCCGACGAATTGAAACTGCACCTGCGCGCATGCGCCAACAACGGCGTGACGCGCGACGAGGTCAAGGAATTGCTGATGCAGTGCGCGATCTACTGCGGCGTGCCGGCCGCGAATGCCGCTTTCCACATGGCGCAGGACGTATTCGCCGCGATGGATGCCGGCAAGTAAATACTAAATCCAGGACAGCTCTCACCGCAGAGGACGCGGAGGACGCGGAGGAAGGGCGGGAGGAAAATCTTCGGTGATAAGTGCGTTCAGTGGAAATTGATCCAATACAGTGAAAATTGTCGATGCGGGCCCATGTACAGTTAGGCGGCCATTTCCTTGATCTTTTTTCCGTCGTTTTGTTTTTCCTCCGCGTCCTCCGTGTCCTCTGCGGTGAGAGTGAAAAATTTTCTGGTTGCCGTCAAGGATTCACTTCAAGGTAAGCCATTTTGCCCCACCGTAATTTCCGCACCACGCTGATCCTGAGCGCGCTCGTCGCGTTCGCGCCGATGTCGATCGACATGTACCTGCCGACGCTGCCGGCGCTTGAGCGCTACTTCTCGACCGACACGGCCTCGGTGCAGCATACTTTGGCATCGTTCTTCGCCGGCCTTGCCATCGGGCAACTCCTCTATGGGCCGGTCGCCGACCGGTATGGCCGCAAGCCGCCGCTGTACTTCGGCCTTACCTTGTATGTCATCGCTTCGGCGGCCTGCGCATTGGCGCCGGACATAGGCAGCCTTATCGTCCTGCGCTTTCTGCAGGCGGTCAGCGGCTGCGCCGGCATGGTGGTCGCGCGCGCAATGGTGCGCGATCTCTACGATCGCCAGGAATCGGCACACGTATACTCGATTCTGCTGATGGTCATGGGCATTGCGCCGATCGTGGCGCCGCTTGCCGGCGGTTATCTATTGACCTGGTTCGGCTGGCGCTCGATTTTCTGGGTCCTGGCGTTGTTTGGCGTGGCCTGCCTGGTCGCGGTGAAATGGAAATTGCCAGAGACCCTTGCGCACGACCGGCCCCGCATGCCGCTGTCGAAGGCCCTTGGTAATTATGCCGCGCTGCTGGCCAACCGCCGTTATCTGGGTTACGCATTGTCCGGTGGTTTCGGCCAGGCCGGCATGTTCGCTTATATTTCGGGGTCGCCGTTCGTGTTCATCGAACTGTACGGTGTGCCGGCGCAGTACTTCGGCTGGTTGTTCGGCCTGAATGCTGTCGGCATCATCGCGCTTACGCAGGCGAATCGACGCCTGCTGCTGAAGCATGACTCGGACCGGCTGCTCGATTTCGGCAACCTGGCGGGATTTCTGGCCTGTCTGGTGTTGCTGGCGGCGGCGATGAGCAGCGCTGCCGGATTGATCGGGATCCTGGTCCCGCTGTTCTTCATCGTTTCGCTGCGCGGGCTGACTTTTCCGAATGCCGCCGCCGGCGCGATGGCGCCATTCCCGGAAAAAGCTGGTAGCGCGTCGGCCTTGCTGGGCAGCATGCAGTTCGCGATTGCGGCGGTGGCCAGCGCAGCGGTAGGGTTTTTCGACGACGGCAGCGCCGTACCCATGGCAGCGGTAATCGCGGTGTGCGGATTGCTGGCCTTCGTTTCCTATCGCTGGCTGGCAACGCAAAGTCGTCCGGGCGCCGGGGGCCGGGGCTAGTTCGCGCGCCGCCAGGCGGCGTTACCAGCCGTTTATACTTGTCCCATGGCCGAAGCGCCTGGCACTGCCCGCAGGCAGTGCACCGTCCGGCTTCCGATTCCAGGAGAACAGAAATGGAAAACGCAAAACCCCGCGTCGGCTGCATTGGCGCCGGCGTCCTTGGCGCCGCCATCATGCAACGCCTGATCGATTGCGGTTTTGCACCGGTGGTGTGGAATCGGGACAAGGCAAAACTCGCCGATTTGTTGAAGGCCGGCGCGAGCGAAGCCGCGAATCCCGCGGAACTCACCAGCGGCAGCACATTCGTCATCACCTGCGTCAGTGATGGTGCTGCTTTGGAGAAAGTCGTGTTCGGCGAAAAGGGTGTGGCCGGAAAGGGCTCTGCCGACAAGGTGCTCGTCGATATGTCCACCTGCGCCGCCGCGCACACTCGCGAAATGGCCGCAAGGCTCGAAAAGCAATGCGGCATGAAGTGGCTCGATGCGCCGATTTCCGGCGGGGCGCCCGCGGCACGCGAAGGCAAAATGGCGATCATGGTCGGCGGACAGCCGGAGGTGTTCGAACGCGCCCGCCCGTTGTGGGACGCACTCGCCGCCCGCGCGACCTTGATGGGATCGAGTGGTGCGGGGCAGGCCACCAAGATGATCAACCAGGTGCTGGTATCCACGGGGCTTGCGGTGCTCGCCGAGGCCTGTGCATTCGCCGAGCGGGCCGGCATCGATGCGGCAAAGATTCCGCAGGCATTGGCCGGCGGGCGCGCGGACTCCAGGCAGTTGCAGGAGATGTTTCCCAAGATGGTGGCTTCGGATTTTTCCATCACCGGGCGCGCTGCCCTGATGCTCAAGGATCTCGAGTTGATTCACGACCTCGCCCGCCACGTTGGCGCGCCGATGCCGGTGACGGCCGGCGTCACCGAATCGTTTCGCAAGATGGTGGCCGACGGTCTCGGCGACCACGACAACAGCGAGATGGTCAGTTTCTACCGGGCACGGAAAATCTGAGCCCGCCCTGCGCCGCAGGCCCGGTGGCAGGCGCTTGAATTATCATGGTCACGGGTTTCGCGCGGAGGAAGCCGACTTCGACCTCGGCGGCGCAGCGCCGGACGCCGGCAAGCGGTGCAGGTGTCGGGCATGAATCGCAGGCAAGACAGCCATAGGGAAATCCTGATGATGAGTCCCCGTCCCTCGCCAGCGATGCGCATTGCGCGATCCGGACACCAGGCAGCGCGCGCGTGATCCACCTGGAAACCTGGTCCGTCAGCCTGTTCGTCAGCGCGATCCATCTGGTCCTGGCGTCGACCGTGTCTGCGCACATCGTGCTGACCAAGGCGGACGTGCGTGCTTCGATCGGTTGGGTGGGGCTGGTGTGGCTCACTCCGGTGATCGGTTCGGCCTTGTATGCGATGTTCGGCATCAACCGCATTCGCCGTCAGGCCGGGCGCATGCGCCGTGGCCGGAAGATGCCATGGACGCAGCCACCGCGTCATTTTGTCCTGTCGCCTTCACCGGTCGCATTGCCCGACGGCGTGCCAGCGGCCAATCGACCGCTCGCCCGGCTGGTGGGGGCCATTACCAAGGTGTCGCTGACAGCGGGCAATGCAGTGGATCTGCTCGTCAATGGCGATGAAGCTTATCCGGCCATGCTGGATGCGATCGAGAGCGCCGAGCGCAGCGTGGCATTGGCCACCTATATCTTCAATCGGGGACGCGCCGCCGACCGGTTTATCGATGCAATGGAACGCGCGTCGCGACGAGGCGTTGCCGTGCGCGTACTCATCGATGGGGTGGGTGCGCGCTACAGCCATCCGCCTGTTGAATCCTCGCTGCGACGGCGCGGCATCACCGTTGCGCGCTTCCTGCCGCCGACCATGCCGTGGCGGCATCCCTACTTCAACCTGCGCAACCATCGCAAGCTGATGGTGGTGGATGGCGAAGTCGGATTTTGCGGTGGCCTCAATATCCAGGACGGCTGCCTGCTCTCGATCGAGGCCGAACAACACATTCAGGATCTGCACTTCCGTTTTCGCGGACCGGTGGTCGGTCAGTTGATGAAGGCGCTGGCGTTCGACTGGGCGTTCACGACCAAAGAGGAACTAGCCGGCCCCGCATGGTTTCCCGGGATTGTGCCCGCCGGGGCAGTGCTGGCCCGCGGCATCGCGGATGGTCCGGACGAAGCCTATGAGGCATTGCTCATGACCATCCTGGGCGCGCTCTCGCAGGCGACCCGGTCGATCCGGATCGTCACGCCTTACTTTCTGCCGGATGGCACGCTGATCGATGCGCTGCGGGTGGCCGCCCTGCGCGGCGTGCAGGTCGACATTGTGCTGCCTGCGCAGGGCAACCTGCGTTTTGTCGAATGGGCCGCCGCCGCACAATTGTCGCAAGTCGTGCGCTGGGGGTGCCGCGTGCACCGGTCTGCGCCGCCGTTCGATCACTCGAAGTTGTTCATCGTCGACGACGAATGGTGCATGATCGGCTCGGCGAACTGGGATCCGCGCAGCCTGCATCTGAATTTCGAATACGCGGTCGAATGCTATTCGAGGGAACTCGTTGCCCGTCTCGCCGAGGTGGTGCGGATCAAGATTGCCGGCGCGCGGCCGCTCACGGTTGCGGAGCTCGACGGGCGCAGCCTGCCCGTCAAATTGCGCGACGGTGCCTTCCGCCTGGCACAGCCGTATCTATGAGGCCTTCTGCGTACCGCATTGAGCTTTCTGCGTTGCCCGGTCGCAACCGGCGCCTGCAAGCCCGGACGCGGGCGCCCTTACTTCCGGGCCATCGTTTTTGCGTTCCGCCGGCAGGGGCGGCAGAATGCGGTTCTTGCGGCGTCCGTGAATTCGAATCTGGAACTTGCGTCTACAGGAGCCCGTTGACATGCCCGCCCCGATCGCGCTTTCGACGCCTTCACAAAATCGTCACCAATAACAAGACCCATCTCTCATGAACGTAGCAAACATCGCGGACCTGCGCCGTCTGGCGTACAAGCGCCTGCCGCGCGTACTGTTCGATTATATCGACGGCGGGGCGCAGGACGAAGTCACGCTGCGGGCGAACCAGGAGGACTTCAATCGCGTCACGTTGGTGCAGCGCGTCTTGCGCGATGTGTCCACGCGCGACCAGTCGGTCACGGTGCTCGGCCAGAAGTACGACCTGCCGCTAATCCTGTCGCCGACCGGCATGACCGGCATCTTCTGGCCGCACGGGGCGCTGGAAGCGGCGCGCGCGGCATCCGATGCGGGCGCGGGATTCTGTTTGAGTTCGATGTCCACCTCGACGGTCGAGGACATCCGGAAAGTGGCGAAGCAGCCGACCTGGTTCCAGCTCTACGTCATGCGCGACCGCGGCACGTCGCGCGAACTCATCGAACGGGCGAAGGCCGCCGGATGTTCGGCGCTGGTGCTGACGGTGGACCTGGCGCTGCAGGGACAGCGCGATCGCGACGTGCACAATGGCCTGACCGTCCCGCCAACGTTGCGTCTGACCGACGTGCCGAATTTCGTGATGCGTCCCGGCTGGGTGTGGCGTTACCTGACCGGCCCGAAGGTCGTGCCGGCGAGCCTGGTGAAGCCTGGGCAGGACACGCTGACCACCATCGCCGGTTACGTCAACTCGCAGTTCGACCAGACGGTCACCTGGAAGGACATCGAGTGGGCGAAATCCATCTGGGGCGGCCCGGTCGCGATCAAGGGCATCCTCGATCCGGACGATGCACGCGCGGCGGTCGATCATGGCGCCGATGGCGTCATCGTCTCCAACCATGGCGGGCGGCAACTGGACGGCGTGCGTTCCGCGATTTCGGCGTTGCCTCATGTCGTGGATGCGGTGCAGGGCCGCGCCGAGGTCCTGCTCGATGGCGGTGTGCGCCGCGGCACCGATGTGCTCAAGGCCGTCGCGCTCGGCGCGAAAGCCTGCATGATCGGCCGACCTTACATGTATGGCCTGGCCTCGAACGGTCGCGCCGGCGTGGCGCAGGCACTGGAGCTGTTGCGCAACGAGATTGATCTTGCGCTCGCGCTGACCGGGAATACCAGTCTTGCCGCGTTGAATCGCTCCGCGATTCTATAAATGCAGGACTGAGAAATGAGGACTGAGGGAAAAACAGGACTGAGTGCTGAGGACTGAGGCCTGAGTAAAGGCCGATGACCCAACGATGAGGCCTTAAAGTCTTCGGACCTTACTCAGTCCTCAGTCCTCAGTCCTCGTTCCTCAGTCCTACGTCCTGAGTCCTTGCATCCGCATGGGTGTCTGGCCGACACAGCGGTAACTTCACTTCTCGCCCGGCTCGTACTATTTGCGCAGGGCGGCCTCGATACCTTCCATCAGGTGCTGCATGCCGAAGGAAATATCGTGGATCCGTCCGTTGATGAAAAACGTCGGCGTCGCGCGCACTCCGCTGCGGCGTCCGCTTTCGATGTGCTCACGCACGCGCTGCCGGTACAGTTCATCGTGCATGTCGGCGTCGTAACGTATCAGGTCCAATTCCAGTTTTTCCACGTAGCCGTGCAGGTTATTCGGCTTCAAATGGTTCTGGTTGTCGAACAGCAGGTCGTGCATCTGCCAGAATTTCCCCTGGCCACCGGCGGCTTCCGCGGCTTCTGCCGCGAGCAGGGCATGCGGATGCACATCCTCGAGCGGAAAATGGCGGTAGACGAACCGTATCCGGCCCGCGAATCGGTTCATCGCCAGCTTGACCACCGGTGCCGCCTGCTTGCAGATCGGACATTCGAAATCGCCGTATTCGACGACCGTGACGCGGGCATCCGCGGGACCGAGCGTGTGATCGACGGCATCGACCGGTACGGCCAGTTCAAAACTGTGGGGCTTGGTCATGTTTGTCCCGGAATGGTGAAAAAACTTGGGTCGGACCGGCTTGGGTGCGCAAGGATTTTGCCATTATTCATCGCCTCGATCATATCTGGGCAATGCCGCCGTCGACGAACAATTCGATGCCGGTGACGTAGCTGCTGTCGTCCGAGGCCAGGAGGGCTACCGCTCTGGCGACTTTATCCGGCGTACCCGCGCGCGCGAGAAGGATACTTTCGAGCTTGGCGTCGTACATCGTGCAGGCGATGGGCGCGACCTCGTCTGCGAGGCGCCAGGCGACAAGCTGGCGTGTTTCCCGCAAGATCCGCAAAATGCCCAGTTAGCCATCGGCCGCAAGCCAGTTCCCGGTACCCGTTGCATGAATTCCACATCGAAAGATCCTGACCGGATTTCCCTCCTGACGCTGCAGCATTACAACCAGCGCGCGCAGGAATTTCGCGCCGGCACGCGCGACCATGACGTTACCCAGAATATCGCCGCGCTGCTCGACCATATCGAGGCCGAGCCGCCTTTCACGATTCTCGATTTCGGCTGCGGGCCGGGTCGCGATCTCAGGGCATTCACCGACCGTGGCCATCTCGCCATCGGTCTGGAGGGGGCAGAGAAATTCGCAGAAATGGCGCGCGGCGATAGCGGGTGCGAGGTGTGGCAGCAGGATTTTCTCGATCTCGATTTGCCGCAGGCGCGCTTCGATGGCGTATTCGCCAATGCTTCGCTGTTTCACGTTCCCTCGCGCGAACTGCCGCGCATCTTGCGGCAATTGCGCGATACGCTGAAGCCCGGCGGCGTGTTGTTCAGCTCCAATCCGCACGGCCGCGACGAAGAAGGCTGGAGCAACGGGCGTTACGGCGCCTACCACGACCCCGACACCTGGCGCGCGCATGTGACGCAGGCGGGTTTCGTCGAACTCGCGCACTACTATCGACCCGAAGGCCTGCCGCGCGAGCGCCAGCCCTGGCTCGCGAGCGTATGGCGCAAACCGGCGTGATAGCCGCGCATGAATGAACTTTTTATCGGACTAATTGCTGGCGCGTTCGGCATGGCTTATTTCGTTTACGGCAAGCGCCAGGCGAAATTCGCGCCGATGATTGGCGGCGTCGCGCTGTGCGTGTATCCGTACTCGACCGACGGCGTGTTTTGTCTGAGCGCCATCGGGGCGGGTCTGCGCGCCATCCCGTCCTTCACCGATATCTGACCATGAACAAGTCCGCGAATTGGTCCATCGGACTGCGCGCGGTCGCCGTATACGAGGCGGCCAAGGGGACGCTGGTGCTGGTGGCCGGATTCGGGCTGCTGTCCCTTGTTCACCAGGACGTGCAATACTTTGCCGGGCAACTGGTTGCCCATCTGCACCTTAATCCGGCCAAAGGGTATCCGCGGATTTTTCTCGACGCGGCGGCCAGCGTCACCAATGCACGGCTGTGGATGCTGGCGGGATTCGCGCTGGTTTATGCCGCGGTGCGCTGGATAGAGGCTTATGGGCTCTGGCTGGGCAGGCGCTGGGCGGAATGGTTTGCAGCGGCCAGCGGCGCGATCTACGTGCCTGCCGAGCTATACGAACTTGCGCAGGGACTGAACTGGATGAAAATGCTGCTGTTGACCGTCAACGTCTGTATCGTGGCGTATATGATCCATGTACTGTCGCAGTCAAAGCGTCAGGCCAAATAAGCGCTCACCGCAGAGGATTCCTTTCAATACCCCCTTGAGGGGTACGCGGAGGACGCAGAGGAAAAATCACATCCGGCTCGTAAAGGTGGGTATCTTTGCTGCACATGTACAATGGCAAAGCCTCACATCAGTGGGTGCATACTATTAAGTCTGTTCAAATTTTTCATCCTTCACGTCTTTCCTCTGCGTCCTCCGCGTCCTCCGCGTCCTCTGCGGTGAGTGCTATCTTTGAAGAAATGTTACCCAGGAGAAATCATTGAATATCTCGATGTATCAGGCTTCCGTACCCGTGTTTGCCCGCTCGCTCAATAACCTTGCGGCCATTCTGGAGAAAGCCGCCGTGCAGGCCGAAACGAAGAAAGTGGATCCCGCCGTGCTGATCAATTACCGGCTCTATCCCGACATGTTCCAGCTCGCGCGTCAGGTGCAGATCGCGACCGACGGCGCCAAGGGTGGCGTGGCACGATTGGCCGGGCTCGAGCCGCCCAAATACGAGGACAACGAAGCGAGCATGGCGGATCTCATCGCCCGCCTGCGCAAGACGGTTGCATACATGGAGACCATCAAGCCTGAGCAGATCGATGGTTCCGAAGACAAGACCGTGACGTGGAAAACGCAGACCGCAACGCGCAGTATGCAGGGCCTGCCGTACCTCCTCAATCATGTCACGCCGAATCTCTATTTCCACGTCACGACCGCCTACGCCATCCTGCGCCACTGCGGCATCGAAATCGGCAAGCAGGATTTTCTGGGCAAGACTTGAACGCGCCACCGCACAGTACGACCAGGTTCGGTCCCCCGGATCCATGAATACGGACCCGGATCCGGGCCGAAAACCGCCGGTGCTTCGAAAGGACTGGCGGTTTTTCATTGGCGCCGGCCTGATGATTCTCGCCCTGGTCATGCCGGTTTTCGCGCTGCTGGTGCCGTCGCTGGGATTGTCCGTCGCGCAGTCTGCGGTTGTCGTCGGCCTGTTGATCGCGGGTGGACCGGAAGTGATTTGCCTGCTGGCGGTGGCGCTGCTGGGCCGGGAAACGTTCCAGCACTTCACGTACAGTGCGAAGAAACTGCTGCGTCGGACCGTGCTCGACACGCCCGCATCGAAGACGCAATATTACGCGGGCCTGGCGATCAATCTGGCAAGCTGGCTGCCTTTGTATCTTTACGGCTATATGCCGGAGGCGCTGCCCTCCGGTCAAGGCAGGATCGCGATCCTGGCTGGCGCGGATATTGTCTTCATCGCCAGCATGTTTGTGATGGGCGGCGAATTCTGGGGGAAATTCCGGCGAATCTTCGTCTGGGAAGGACGAATTTGAGGGCAGGTTCCGGAGGCGATGCTAATCAAGTAACGTGAGCCCTAAGCGGATCACACCCGAGGCGGAGCATGGACCACGGCATCAAGAGCAGGCTGCTGAAGAAATACGAGGCGGGGCAGGATGTCTGTCTGTCGCAGGGCGAGAATCCGGTCATGGATTTCTACTCGCCGTTCGGCCCGATGATCGCGAAAGTGCAGTCGCCGCCGGACTTGCTTGCGCGCATCAACGCCTATGCCGACGCCAGGATCTCGGGCGACAAGGGATGCGAACTGGTTTTGCCGCGCGAGATCTGCGCGGAAGGCGGCGAATCTTCCCTGGCCAGCCACGTCGCCGGCATGATCAGGCGTTATCTCGCTGGCATGGAGAACGCACGGGTCAGCCGTGTCGATTTCGAGAACTTCTGGATCGTGAGCCAGTACGCGGGCACGCCGAGCCCAGTGCATTTCCATACCGGCGATCTGTCCGGCGTCCTGTACCTGAGGGTGCCGCAGATCGACGATGGCGAGGAAGCCCGGACCTACATCTCGGGAAGGCAGGCCGGCTATATCAATTTCCTGATCGGCGGCAAACAGCGGTTTTCGAAATCGCTGGTCAGCTTCAAGCCGCAGGCCGGGGATTTCTACATCTTCCCCGGCTGGCTGCTGCACGTCGCGGAACCGTTCCGTGGATCGGGCGAGCGCAGGTCGCTGGCCTTCAATGCATTCGTCGCGGTCGAAGAATGACCGCCTTTCGATAAGGTTTCCTATGATCGTCGTCCACCATCTGAACAACTCGCGCTCCCAGCGCATTCTCTGGCTGCTGGAGGAACTCGGCATCGACTATGAGGTAAAGCGATACGAGCGCGATCCCAAGAGCATGCTTGCGCCGCCCGAGCTGCGCCAGATCCACCCGCTCGGCAAATCGCCGGTCATCACCGACGGCGATCTCACACTGGCCGAATCCGGTGCGATCATCGAATACTTGGTCGAGCGTTATGGCAATGGCCGGTTGCTGCCCTCACCGGGCACGCTCGACAAGCTGCGCTACACCGGTTGGCTGCACTACGCGGAAGGCTCGCTGCAGCCGCAGTTGCTGATGAAGCTCATTTTCGACCGCGTCGAGCGCGCGCCGATGCCGTTTTTCGCCAGGCCGATCGCCAAAGCCATTTCCCGCAACGTCAGGAACGCCTTCATCCAACCGAACATCGACCGGCACCTCGACTACCTTGAAGCCGAGTTGGGAAAAAGCGCCTGGTTCGCCGGGTCGGAGTTCACTGCCGCCGACATACAGATGAGTTTCCCGCTGGAAGCGGCCGTGGTGCGCGGCGGGTTGGATGCGAAGCGGCCGAAGCTCATGGCCTTCCTCGAGCGCATTCACGCGCGGCCCGCCTACAAGAAGGCGATCGAGCGCGGCGGCAAGTACGATTTGCTGAAGTAGGGCAGGCCGTATGCCGTGGAGCCATCGGCTGGCAACGCGCGCGGACCTGCCGGCCATCGTCGAAATCTACAACGCGACCATTCCTTCGCGTCAGGCGACCGCGGACCTCGAACCGGTTTCGGTGAACAGCCGCGCGCAATGGTTCGCGCAACACGATTCGGGCTTCCGCCCGCTGTGGGCTGCGGAGGACACCGGGCGTGTCGCCGGCTGGCTGAGTTTCTCGACTTTCTACGGACGGCCCGCCTACGACAAGACCGCCGAACTGAGCGTCTATGTTGGCGAATCGTTTCGCAACCGTGGCCTCGGTTCCTGTTTCCTGCACCAGGCCGTCGCGCATGCGGCGGCGATGGGCGTCGACCGGTTGATCGGATTCGTCTTCCGCCGCAACCGGGCCAGCCTGGATTTGTTCGCGAAAATCGGATTCGTCCGATGGGGAGAATTGCCCGGCGTGACCTTGCTCGACGGCATTGAGCGCGACGTGATCATCCTCGGGCGGCGCGTGTAGTCATCCTGCCCCGACGCCCTGCGGTCAGGCGACGAACGGGTATCAATGCTGACCCCGCCGTATACAGTGCGCGCAAGTCCGGCTCGAGCTCGCCTGGTCTGGAGGCGCTGGAGAAGTCGGTCGCACGGTCGCGCGTGGAAATTCGGCTGATGGCTTCGAAGACAGGCGGCGCGGTGTTTGCGCCCCATCGGGCATGCAGCATGCTGTCGCCAAAAAGCTCCGCGCGAAAGACGTGCATGCTATCCGCGTTGCCAGGTCAGTCAACACCGTGATTGCGCGCCCAATGCGGTGCGTCGGCAAGAGGCAGGGGCAGCCAGGCTTGCGCTGACCCTGCCGGCCTCAGTATTTCAATGCGGAATGTCACTTCGAAGCGGCACCAGCCGGGAGCTGGTGCCGCCGCGGCTCAGGATTTGGCTCGGGCCGATTGGGCCAACTGCGCATTGAGTCTCGACAGGCGATCCACGCGCTCCAGAAGAATGCGCACCACCGAGCGGTTGAACTGCTTCTGGCAGGCATCGCTCGATTGGCGCAAGGCCGCCGCATTGATTTCTATGAGCGTCAAGGGCGTAATGGCAATCACGGAACTGCTGCGTTTGCCCCGGTCGGCGAAGTTGGGAATCTCCCCGAAACAGTCGCCATTGCCGAGTACGGAAAGTGTCTTGCCTTCGCTCGTTACTCGCGCCCCACCTTCGGCGATCAGGAAGAAGCTTTCGCAGGTTGCGCCTTCCTGGATCACCGTCTCGCGCGCGGGGAGCCGACGAAACGCCGCAATGCGCACCATTTCCCAGACATCGAGGTGTGCAAAATCACTGAAAAAAGGCACGGCCTTGATGGCGCTGAATTTCTCCGTGTCGGAGATCGATTCCGCCCGCAGCAAAAGAGTCCTGTTGGTGAGAGCGAGGTCGACACAGAACTCCTCCCAGGTTGCGTAGCGGTCGTTCGGATTCTTCGCCATCGCGCGCATGACGATGCGATCGAGGTCGGTGGGCAGCCCGGCGCGATGCACGCCTGGTGGCGCCGGGTCGGTATTAATGACCTGGTACAGCAGGCTGGTGCTGTTGGACGCGGAGAATGGCGGCTTGCCGGTCAGCAGGCGATACATCACGACACCAAGCGAGTAGATATCGGCCTGATGGGTGAGGGGTTGATCCTGGGCCTGCTCGGGCGACATGTACATGGGCGAACCCACGCCTTCGAGCTGGGTCATTTCCGCGTCGTGCTGTAGCGCGACGCCGAAATCCGTGATTTTTATTTCGCCATTTTTTCCGAGCAGGATATTCGCCGGTTTGATGTCGCGATGGATGATGCCGTAGCGGTTGGCAAAATCGAGCGCAAGTCCGCATTTGAACGAGATCTCCACCACGCGTTCCAGCGGCAGCAGATCGGCGACCTGGCAAAACGGCTCCAGCGTATAGCCGTCGACGAATTCCATCACGATGTAGCTGAAATCGATAGTCACGTCCGCATCGTAGATGCCGATGATGTTCGGGTGGGTCAGCTTCCCGACCAGCGATGCCTCGTTCAGGAACACCCGGTCAAAGCGGCCGCGGGTCAGCGGATCCGTTTCAGGAATCAGGTGCAGGACTTTGATCGCCACGTCGCGATTGGCGAACGGGTCCCGTCCGAGGAAAACCCGGCTGGTCGCCCCGTGACCCAACTCGCGTTCTATCCGATATTTTCCAATGCGCTCAGGTATGGCCGGCAATCTCACGGCTCGCCCCGGCTCCGGTGCTGTGCCGGACTAACAATGCTGGAAGGAGGTGGGGAGGCGACGACGACAGGCGATTGATTCACGGCAAATTCGGAGGGCGGGAAAAGGTCGGTCTGAATTCTACCCGGTATCGGGCGTACACAACGCAAGCTGCTGTCGTCCCGGCGCAATAAGCGGCACCCGGGCTCAATCCGCAGCGCCTCTATGGCCCGACCTCGTGAAGGCGGGTAAAAAAATGCCGGGCAAGATCGCCCGGCGAAGCTTGCTGCGGGAGGATCGCGTATTCAGTTGGACCCGGCGGAGGCCACGCGCATGGCCTCTTTGGGCATCGGCGCGCAGACGATTTTTTCATCGACCATGACACACTTGTCGCGACCGTTGAGGCTGAAGTCCACACGCTGCTTGCCGTTTTCAACGGACACCCGCAGGGTATCTTCGGCAAAGGCGGTGGTGCTGCACAGGACGGCTGCGATCAGCAGGGCGGCAAGAATATTGGTCATGATCTGTTCCTCCAGAAAAATGTTTCGCGTTGGAGAAACTTTACGTTTCGCATGGGTGGCGGCGCGGTGAACTCCTGCCGTGGTTTCGTGTGATTTATTCACGCCGGATTGTTATCCAGTCCGATGCCGGCGCTGCCTGATTCTGCAATAAAAAAAGCCCGCCACAAGGGCGGGCCGAGGCCGGGAGGAATTTAATTCAGGAGGTTTGGGCAAAGGCCGGACCCGGAGGCTAGTTCGGCATTGCCGCGCAATCGATGCGTTGGTCGAGCATGATGCATGCGTCGTGGCCAATGACGCCGGAGTCCGCGCGCTGCTTTCCGTCTTCGATCGACCCGGGGGAGCGGTCTGCGGCGAAGGCGCCGGTGCTCGACAAGGCGGCTGCGATCAGCAAGGTGGCGAGAATCTTGTTCATGGTCGGTTCCTCCGGTAAGTGATTCGTGTTGGCCGTTGAGCGATTCGTGTTGGAGAAACTTTACGTCTCCAGGAGGTACAGGCGCAGTGAACTCTTGCCGGCGTTTCGTGTGATTTATTCACACATGGGGCTCAGACACGCATCAGTTGCGGGGTGGGGCCTGGGGGAATGCCCAGGCCGGGGGGCCATTTAAAGCCTCTTCGGGCTCTGGGACAGGGCGGGCGGACTTGCGCCTGGCCAGCCCCGCTTTCTAGTGTCGATTCACGCAGCCGCGCTGTTCGGCACCCGTTGCGTCGTTTTGCCAGTCTTCGCTGGTCCACCGGCGGGCGATCTCGCCGTTGGCGGGTCCGGCCACGCAATCCGGGCTCCATTCCGCGATTTGTCGGGCCGGGTCCGGGCGACCGGCCTCATGATCCTGGCTGCCCAGGCCATCGACAATGAGGGCAATCGCCGCCACATGCAGCGCGACCAGGACGGGAACCAGGACGTCTTCCCTCATGAGCAGCGTCCTCGCGTCGACGCGGGATTCGAACACGTGGCGCACGCCGGACGAGTCAGCCGCTGACACGGCCACGCTCGGCAGCCTCACATTTGTCGGAGAGCACGCATTCGACCTGCTGGCGTGTGAGGTCCGAGGCCACGCGGATGGCGGCGTCCGTGCCAGGTCCCGCACAGGGCTGCAGGGTGCGCGTCGCGGAATCTTGATGCGAGCACAGAATAACTGGCTCCGCAGCGCGCTGATATTGATTAGACCGGTCGCTTTCGGTTACCACCGGTCGGGCGTGGACAAATACCCCGGGCCAGACAACCAACGCTATGGCCAGGCAGGCTGTCGTCGTCTTGTTCATGGCTTGCTCCTCGATGAGTCAGGGTTGGGAAACTGTTCGAAGCAAGGCCAGATTAATGCGGGCGAGTCGAATGATCCCGTGCGTCTGACGCGGGATCGATGTGAAAAATTAACGCCGACGCGCCCACCCCGGGGCGACCGCGCGCGCGGTTCCTTGTGGCTGGCCGTTTATGGGAGCAAAATTTCACCAAACAGCGCAACTTGGGCTGGGGAGAACAAATTGACAAACTCGATGGAAGAAAGAGGCCAGCTGTGGAGCCTGCCGCCGCACCACATCAAGGCATTGAGCGAACAGGGGAGCGTCAAGGCTTATGCGAAGAACACCATCATCGTCAGCGAAGGCGAGCGCAGCGATTCCTTGTTCGTCATTCTGTCGGGCAAGGTCAAGGTGTTCCTGGCCGACGAGGAGGGCAAGGAAGTCCTGTTGAGCACGCAGGGTCCCGGTGAATATTTCGGCGAAATGATCCTCGATGAGGGACCACGCTCTGCCTCGGTGATGACGCTCGAGCCGTCTCGATTCGCGGTCATTACCACGGCCCAGTTCAAACAGTTCCTCGCCGCCAGTCCCGAAGCTGGCGTCGAACTGGTCAAGAGCCTGATTAGCCGCGTGCGGGAGCTGACCAGGGCGGTGGGTAATCTCGCCCTGCTGGATGTATATGGCCGGGTTGCGCGACTGCTGCTCGATCTGGCCACCGAGGTGGGGGGGCGGCAGGTCATCACCGCGCATCTGACGCAGCAGGATATGGCGAGCCGAGTAGGCTGCTCGCGCGAAATGATCAGCCGCATCATGAAAGACCTGCGCGCAGGGGGCTATATACAAACAGAAGGCGACAACATCGTCGTGGCCAAGACGCCTCCGCGCAACTGGTAAATCCGGCGCGATGTGGGTGCGAGTGTGAATATTCACGCTGCACAGCGGTAATCCTCACGGGATCGGCGGATGCCTGGCCGGTATTGTGGAGTCGTGGGCATGTGCTCACGCATTCTCGCGAGGAGTGATATGAAAAACCAATCGAAATCCATCGTTGCTTCCACGGTCGCCGCCTTGTTCGCAGTTGCAGCCTTCGGCGTCAGTGCCGCCGATCCGGTGCGCTCGAGCGGAAATTCCGATAAACCCGGACGTTCGCTCGATCAGGACGGCGTCAAATCGCAGGGCACAAGTGGCAAGCCCGCACGCTCGCTCGATCAGGACGGCGTTAAATCGCAAGGCACGAACGGCAAGCCCGCGCGTGCACTCGACCAGGACAGCGTGAAGTCGCAAGGCGCCAGCGGTAAGCCCGCACGTGCGCTGGATGACGGCAACGTCAAGTCCGCCGGCGCAAACGACAAGCGGGGCCGGGCCCTCGAGGACGGGGCGGTGAAGTCCGGAGGTGGGGCCGGCAAACCGGGCCGCGCAGTCGACGAAGGTGCGGTCAAGACCAGCACACAAAAGAAGGCGCATGCGCGTGCCATCGAAAGTGGGACGGTGAAGTCACAGGGGACTTCCGACAAGGCCAGCCGCGCGGCGGAGAAGGCGAACAAGTAAGTCTGCCGAAAGCGAATTGCGAGGCCGACCAGAGTGGTCGGCCTTTTTCTTGCGACACTGCGGCGTTGGCAGAAGTGAACTGCGACTTGCCAGCTCAGGTCTTCGCGCGTGCCGCCTCGCTGATTTGCGCATTGAATCGCGACAACCGGTCTACGCGATCCAGGAGGATGCGCACAAAGGCCCGTTTTAACTGTTTATGGCAGGCGTCGCTCGATTGCCGAAGTACGGCGGCGTTAATTTCGATGATGAATAAGTCGCCGTGGCGAACAGTCGATTCACGTTTTGCAATTTTACAAAGAACGATGCCGGGCAGGAGTCTGTCCGGCATCTTTTTACACAACGACCGCGCTTAGCGTTTGGCCGGCAACGCGTGCTTCGTATCAAACATCCCAGGGATTGGGCCGGTCCACGGCGACGCCGTACTTCTCAATCGCGCGCGCGACCACCTTGCGGTCTATCGTGCCTTCGTCAGCCAGCGCCTTGAGCGCGGCGACGACGATATGGTTGCGATCCACTTCAAAGAAATCGCGCAATGCGGCACGGCTGTCGCTACGGCCGAAGCCGTCGGTACCGAGCGCCACGTAACGGCGTGGCACCCAGGTGCGGATGAGATCGGGCAAGGCGCGCATGTAGTCGCTTGCCGCGATGACCGGCCCGGATGTTTTGGCCAGGCTGTGCTCGACCCAGCTCTGCTTCTGTTTCGCATCCGGATGCAGCCGGTTCCAGCGCTCTATGCCGAGGCCGTCGCGACGCAATTCGGTGAAACTGGTTACGCTCCACACATCCGCAGCGATAGTCCAGTCTTTCTCCAGCAGTTCCGCCGCGGCGATGACTTCGCGCAGGATGGTGCCCGAGCCCAGCAACTGCACGGATTGTGCACCCTTCTTGCTCTTGCCTTCGCGCAACCGGTACATGCCCTTGAGAATGCCTTCTTCGGCACCGGCCGGCATTGCCGGGTGAACGTAGTTCTCGTTCATCACCGTCACGTAATAGAACACGTCTTCCTGGCGCTCGAGCAGCTGGCGCGCGCCGTGATCGACGATCGTCGCGAGCTCGTAGGCAAACGCGGGATCGTAGGCTCGGCAATTGGGAACCGTCGCGGCGACGACGTGGCTGCTGCGAGCGCTGGTCGGCGGCGGCCCAGATCAGGTCGCCTACGCGCTGGAAACCGAACATCGAGTAATAGATGTAGAACGGCAGCATCGCAATGCCGTGGACGCTGTACGCCGTTGCCGCGGCCACCCATGACGACAGCGCGCCGGCCTCGGTGATGCCTTCCTCGAGCAGCTGGCCGTCCTTCGCCTCGCGGTAGCGCAGCATGGACGCGGCGTCCTCGGGCTCGTAGAGCTGACCAACGGGCGAGTAGATGCCGATCTGGCGGAACAGGTTGGCCATGCCGAATGTCCGTGCCTCGTCGGCGACGATCGGCACGATACGCGCGCCGAGGCCGGCGTCCTTGAGCAGATTGCCGAGCAGCCGCACGACCGCCGTCGTCGTCGACATCTCGTGACCGTCGGCCGCGAGGGCGAAGCGCGCGTACGTGTCGAGCGCCGGTACGGCCAGCGGATGCGCCGACGTGCGGCGAACGGGCAGCGCACCGCCCAGCGCCGTCCTGCGGCCACGGACGTACGTCGCCTCGCGACTGTCTTCCGCCGGTGCGATGAAGCGCATCGCGGCCAGGTCGTCGTCCGACAGCGGCAGCGAGAAGCGGTCGCGAAACACCCGCAGCGCGTCGACGTCGAGCTTCTTCTGCTGGTGCGACGTCATCCGCGATTCGCTCACGCCGCCCATGCCATAGCCTTTTTTCGTCTTGGCGAGTACGACCGTCGGCGCTCCCTTGTGCAGGGTTGCCGCCCGGAACGCCGCGTGCAGCTTGCGCAGATCGTGACCGCCGCGTTTCAGCGCGTCGATCTCGTCGGGCGTCATGTGGGCCACCAGAGCGTGCAGCTCGGGATCGAGATCGAAGAAATGGCTCTGGTTGTACGCGCCGTCGTTCGCGCCGAGCGTCTGGTACTGGCCGTCGACGGTGGCGGCAAGCTGGCGCAGCAGCACGTGCTGCGTGTCGCGCGCGAACAGCGCGTCCCAGTCGGAGCCCCACAGCACCTTGATGACATTCCAGCCGGCGCCGACGAAAAGCGATTCCAGCTCCTGGATGATCTGTCCGTTGCCGCGCACGGGCCCGTCGAGGCGCTGCAGGTTGCAATTGATGACGAAGGTCAGGTTGTCGAGCCGCTCGCGCGCGGCGAGCGTCAGCGCGGCCACCGACTCCGGCTCGTCCATCTCGCCGTCGCCGAATACGCCCCACACGTGACGCTCGCCCATCGATGCGAGGCCGCGGTGCTCGAGATAGCGCATGAACCGCGCCTGGTAGATCGCGCTGATCGGGCCGAGTCCCATCGAGCCCGTCG
>JBDTRK010000014.1:0-40886 GCA_039931685.1 Betaproteobacteria bacterium
AGTGGTGGCTGTAGCTCAGTTGGTAGAGTCCCGGATTGTGATTCCGGTTGTCGTGGGTTCGAGTCCCATCAGCCACCCCATTTTCTTCCTGCGTCCTTCCCCCGTTACCCGATGATCCGCAATTCATGATAGTCCTGCGCGCCTTGCAGTTGCGTCGCGGCGTGAAAGTGTTGTTCGAAGACGCCAGCCTGACTTTCAACCATGGCCAGAAAATAGGCGTGACCGGTGCCAATGGCAGCGGCAAATCCAGCCTGTTTGCACTGCTTCTCGGTGAACTGCATCAGGACGCCGGGGATCTTGAAATCCAGCCCGGGCTGGTCGTCGCCCACGTAGCCCAGGAAACCCCGTCCACGGATCAACTGGCCATCGAGTATGTGCTCGACGGCGACGCGGAATTACGCCACCTGGAGCGCGAACTCGTCGCCGCAGAGCAGGCGCACAACGGCACCCGTATCGCCGAATTGCATGAAGACCTGCACCGGGTCGGTGGTTATGCGGCGAGGGCGCGGGCGGCACAACTCATGCACGGCCTCGGCTTCGACGACGCCGAGATTGCCCGACCTGTCGCGCAGTTCTCCGGCGGCTGGCGGGTGCGTCTGAACCTTGCCCGCGCGCTGATGTGCCGTTCCGACCTGTTGCTGCTCGATGAACCGACCAATCACCTGGACCTGGACGCCATCGTGTGGCTTGAGCAATGGCTGTCCGGTTATCCCGGCACGCTGCTGATGATCTCGCACGACCGCGAGTTCCTCGACACCGTTGCCAACGTGATATGTCATATCGAAGGCCAGCGCGTGCGCCTGTATGCCGGAAACTATTCCGCATTCGAGACACAGCGCGCTATGCAACTGTCCCAACAGCAGGCGACCTTCGTCAAGCAACAGCGCGAAATCGCTCACCTGCAGTCCTTTGTCGATCGCTTCAAGGCCCAGGCCACCAAGGCGCGCCAGGCGCAAAGCCGCATCAAGGCACTTGCGCGCATGGAAAAAATCGCTGCGGCGCATGTCGATACGCCGTTCGAATTTGCCTTTCGCAAGCCCGCGGTGCAGTCCGATCCGATGCTCGACCTCGATGGCGTCGATGTCGGCTACGGTGAAGTGGCGGTGTTGCGCAATATCCGCATGACCCTGAGGCCGGGTACCCGACTCGGCCTGCTGGGCCGTAACGGTGCGGGCAAGTCCACCATGATGAAATTGCTCGCCGGGGCGTTGCCGACGCTCGCCGGGCAGCGCGTCGAGGGCAAAGGGCTGCAGATCGGTTATTTCGCCCAGCATCAACTCGAGCAGCTGCGTCCCGACGAGAGTGCGCTTTGGCACCTGACGCGGCTGTCGCCGAAAACACGCGAACAGGACTTGCGCGATTTCATCGGCGGGTTCAACTTCCACGGCGACCAGGCCACCGAGCCGGTTGGGCCGATGTCGGGCGGCGAGAAGTCGCGACTGGCGCTGGCGCTGATCGTCTGGCAGCGGCCCAATCTGCTATTGCTGGACGAGCCGACCAACCACCTTGACCTGGAAATGCGCCACGCGCTGACCCTCGGACTGCAGGATTACGAGGGCGCTCTGGTACTCGTTTCCCACGACCGCAGTTTGCTGCGGGCAACTGCGGACGAATTGTGGCTGGTCGACGAGGGGCGGGTCATGGAATTCGACGGTGACCTGGAAGATTACGCAAAGCGCCTGCGTATCAAGGAACAGGGCGAGGTTGCCGTTGGCACGGGACCGGTTGTTAGCCGCAAGGAGCAAAAACGCCTGGAAGCCGAAGAGCGCAATCGCCGCTTTGCGCAGCGCAAGCCGCTGGAGGCGCGCATCCGATCCGCGGAAAAGGAAATCGAGACATTGGGCGCGGAAAAACTGCGTCTTGAAAAGATGATCGCCGCGCCCGACATGTACGGCGACGCCAGAAAAGACGATCTGAGGCGCTACCTGCTCGAGCAGGCGCAAGTCATGAAAAAATTGCAGGGTGCGGAGGAGCGCTGGCTGGCGTTATCCGCCGAACTGGAGTCCCTGGCGACCAGCGGTTAACCGCCCCTCCCGGCGTACCGGAACTTGCGCGCCAGGCGCTCCTCTAAGGCTCGGTCACTTTTTTAGAAAGGGCAATTTGTGTTCAAACGCATTGTGCTGTTCCTGATTACCAACCTTGCGGTTCTCTTCGTCCTCAACATTACGATGAGGCTGCTCGGTGTCGACCGCATGCTCGCCCAATCCGGCGGTGGCCTCAACCTCGGGGCCCTGCTGGTGTTTGCGGGGGTCATCGGCTTCGGTGGCGCGCTGATATCGCTGGCGATGTCGAAGTGGTCGGCGAAGTTCATGACCGGAGCCAAGGTGATCGAACAGCCCCGCACGGAAGCCGAGCACTGGCTGGTCGAGACGGTACGCAGGCAGGCGCAGCAGGCGAACATCGGCATGCCCGACGTCGCGATTTACGATGCGCCGGACATCAATGCATTTGCAACCGGCATGAACCGCAACAGCGCCCTGGTCGCGGTTAGTTCCGGGCTGCTCAACAACATGACGCGCAACGAGGCCGAGGCCGTTCTTGGCCACGAGATCACCCACGTCGCCAACGGCGACATGATCACGCTGGCGCTGATCCAGGGCGTGGTCAATACGTTCGTGATATTCCTGTCGCGCATCATCGGTAACCTTGTCGACAAGGTCGTGTTCAAGACCGAGCGCGGTAACGGCCCGGCATTCTGGATCACGTCGATCATCGCCGAACTGGTGCTGGGTGTTCTTGCCAGCGTCATCGTCATGTGGTTCAGCCGCCAGCGCGAATTTCGCGCCGATGCGGGGGGCGCGTCGCTTGCAGGGCGTGAAAAAATGATTGCTGCCCTGCAACGGCTCAAGCAGGCGCACGAGGCGCCGCAGCTGCCGGCGCAAATGCGCGCGTTCGGCATCTCCGGCGGACAGGCAGGCGGACTCGCGCGATTGTTCATGTCGCACCCACCGCTCGACGAGCGTATCGAAGCGCTGCGCGCCGGCCGCTGAAACCGGCATCGAGAACGAACAACGCCCGCGTCAGCGGGCGTTTGTCTTGGTCCTTGTGCGTTCCTCTGGTGGGTTCAGGACGGACGCACGGCGATCGAAAGCGTTTGCCCGGCATCGCGCTCCACGCTAAATCTTTGCACTTGCGTGCCGGCCAGGGCCGCGAGCAGCGGCAGCGCGCGCGCGGACGGATTGCCGCAGCGTAATTGTTCCAGCGCCGGATTGCTCATGGGCGTGACCGGCGTTGCCGATGCATCCAGCGTGATCTCGAGTTCGGCCAGGGTGCGGGTTCCACGGTCGCGTGTCAGCAACAGCGCGCTACCGAATGGATGGGCAAGGGACCGCACCGCGGCAAGGGGAAACGGATAAGGCGTGTCGAATGCAACCAACAGGACTTCGCGCCGGTCGACCTGCACCTGCACGGCCGCCTCGAGCAGCCCGATGGCAAAACTCCAGTCATATCCGCACAGGCTGGTCGACGGGTGATGCGAGTGCGTGGCGATGCCCCAGTAGCCGGCCGGCGCGTTGTGCACGGAATTGTGGAAGCGCGTGGGCGAAACCTGCCGATCGGGCCCGGCGAGCGTGATGCAGATATCGTTGATGACATCGCCGTCGCCTCCGGAGGACGTGAACACGGTTGCTACGGAATCGACGGGCCGATCCACGGCATTGAGTGCAGCCTGTCCGACTGCCAGCGCCATTTTGACCATCGAACCGGTGCGCCGGCGCTCGACGGCGGGAAGCAGATCCGTTGCGGGCGGCGCAAGCGGGGCGGATTCGTAAGGTTTTTCTCCGGCCAGTACCGGCCGGGCGGCAGTCCAGCCATCGAGTCCCGGCGCGAGGATTGCGACGCTTTCGACAAACAGTCTCACGCGCGAACCCGTCCGAGCAAAAGGCTGCAATTGGTGCCACCGAATCCGAAGGAATTGCTCAGCGCAATATCGAGCGGCGCGCGCTGGTTCTCAAGCAAATAGTGCAGCCCCATGGTCGGATCGAGTGCGCGCGTATTCACGCTGCCGGGCATGAAACCCTGCTCGATGGCCAGCGCGCAGATGATGGCGTCGATGGCGCCGCATGCCCCGAGCGTATGGCCGGTCCAGCCCTTGGTGGAACTGCACGGGGTATCGCGGCCAAAAACAGTACATACCGCCTTGTCTTCGGTCGCATCGTTGCTGCGCGTGCCGGTGCCATGCAAGTTGATGTAGTCGACCGCCTCGGGTGGCAAATCCGCGCTCGCCAGCGCCTGTTCCATCGCCATGCGCGCGCCGAGTCCTTCGGGATGTGGCGTCGACATGTGATAGGCATCACTACTCTCGCCGGTGCCGAGCAGCGCGATGGCATCAGGGGTGCCGTTTCGCGGCTGGCGCTCCAGCAATACCATGCCGGCGCCTTCGCCGATGGAGATACCATCGCGCTCGGTATCGAACGGGCGGCAGCCAGTCGCTGCGAGCAAGCCGAGTGAGCCAAATCCGTACAGCGTCGTAAGGCACAGGCTGTCGACGCCGCCGACCACCGCCGCGTCGCACAGGCCGGCGGCCATCATGCGGGCGGCATTGGCGAAGGCTTTCGCGCTCGACGAGCAAGCCGTGGAGACTGCCATCGACGGGCCGCTCAGGCTGAAATAAGACTGGACGAACCAGGCCACCGAATAAGTATTGTGAGTCTGCGCGTAGCGAAAGTCCGGCGGCAGCGCCCCCTCGGCATCGCGCCGGCGATAAGCAAGTTCGGTCTCGAGAATTCCCGACGTGCTGGTGCCGATGAACACGCCGATGCGTGCGGCGCCGTATCTGTCCCGGGCCGCAGTCACCGCCTGTTCGAAGCCGTCCTGGCGCAGGCACAGTTGCGCGATCCGGTTGTTGCGGCAGTTGAACGCATCAAGGTCTGCGCGCACCGGCTCAAACGCGGAATCGGCAATTTGTCCTGCAAAAGTATCGAGATTCGTCGTCTCGAATGCGCATTTGGCAAGCCCGGAGCGCATTTCCACCAGCGCCCGCACCGTGGCAGGAAGGCCGATGCCCGCGCTGCTGGCAATGGCGAATTGATTCAGGTAAAGCGGTTGCACTATCTGGTTTCCTGTCCGATCCCAGACCGGCGGATTTGATATGCCGGTCTGTCCTCACCCACGCCGAGCCTACGTGGCGTATACGGTCCGCGTCAACGGACATTTTTGCCCGCTATTGTGCGGTAGCGTACGCGGCGTGCCGGTAAGGAGAGGTTATAATGTTTCGGGTTGGAAATCCCGGTCATTATCAAAAAACGAATGGATGCAATGAATACAGTCGAATCCACGATTGCCCAGGAGCGGGAACTGGCGGAACTGATTGTCACGGCACTGAACCTGGAAATTCAGGCCGCGGAAATCGAGCCGACCGCACCGCTATATCGGGATGGCCTTGGGCTGGACTCGATCGATATCCTCGAGATCGCGCTTGCGGTGTCCAAGAAGTACGGATTTCAGTTGCGCTCCGATGACAGCGACAACGTCAAGACGTTCAGTTCGCTGCGCAACCTGAATGAGCATGTCCAGCGAAACCGGGCCCGCTAGCCCCGCGCTCCAGATCAGCCGGGCCAAGGTGATTTTTCTCCTTTGTGGCGTACTCGCCTATCAGGCCCTGGTCTACTGGCTGGTTGTCAGCCATCCCGAAGGGGGGCTCGGCGAAGGGCTCATGGCAGCACCTTTGCTGGTGGTCGCGGCTGGCGCGCTCTGGCGCACGCTGCGCGGGCGCATCATGCTGGTTCTATTGTGCGCGGCCGGCGCCATCGGAATGCTGCTGTGGCGAGCCGTCGGGGCGAATCCAGCCTTGTTTTATCCAGTGCCTTATCTTGCGGTCTACCTGGGCCTGTTGTGGCTGTTCGGTCGCACACTGATGCGTGGCCGTCAGCCGCTGATCACGCGCCTTGCGAGCTTCGTCCATGGCGGCCTGCCGGCGGACATGGCCCGCTATACGCGGCAGGTCACCTGGGCATGGTGTATCTTTTTTGCCGCCATGGCGCTTACTTCGGTTCTACTGTTCGCGTTTGCGCCGTTGCGCACGTGGTCCGTTTTCAACAACTTGTTGAACCTGCCACTGGTCGTGGCGATGTATCTGTGCGAATCCACCTGGCGGCGCCGGCGTTATCCGAATTTCTCTCACGCCTCCATAGTCACGGTCTACCGCGCTTTCCGCGATTTCGATTTCAACCGCCCCACTGCCGGGCGCTAACCGCATGGCCCAAGTCGCAGCCATCAGCCACGCCGGTGCGGCCGATATCGTTGCATACAGCCAGGGGCAGCCGGTTGGCGCGGCGCGCTTCGTTGCCGACGTAGTACGTGTGGCGGAACAATTGCCTGCCCGCGCCTTTCTGGTTAATTTCTGCGTCGATCGCTATCGCTTCGCTGTCGGTTTCATGGCTGCGCTGATGCGTGGCCAGACCAGCCTGCTACCGCCAAACCAGACGCCGGAAATGCTGCGCCAACTGCAGCACGAATTCGGCGAGCTCTATGCCTTGAATGATGCGCCACAGGATCTCGGCGGCATTGAACAGGTGACCTGTGAACTGGCTCGCGTAACGGCGGGCCGTTCACTGCGGTTCCAGGTGCCGGCGTTCCCGGAAGAGCAGATTGCCGCAATTGCCTTTACCTCCGGTTCCACGGGACTGCCGACCGCGCACCGCAAGACCTGGGGCTCTCTTGCGCGCGGGGCCAGCGCCGAAGCGGAGCGCTTTGCCCTGCATCATGACGGCCGGGCGACACTGGTCGGCACGGTGCCCGCACAGCACATGTACGGCCTCGAGTCCACCGTGCTGATGGCGCTGCGCGCCGGGCTTGCGCTGCATGCCGGCCGGCCGTTTTATCCGGCCGATGTGGCCGCCGCGCTGGCGCAAGTGCCCGGCGATCGCGTGCTGGTAACGACCCCGGTGCACTTGCGCGCGTTGCTCAGCGACGGGATTGCGCTGCCGCCGCTGCGGCTGATCGTGTGCGCGACTGCGCCGCTACCCGCGCAAATGGCCGCACAGGCGGAAGCGCGTTACCGGGCGCCGCTGCACGAGGTATTCGGCTTCACCGAGGCGGGCATGGTGGCGACGCGGCGTACCGTGGAGGGCGCGACGTGGCATTGCCTGCGTGACGTGCGCCTGCGTGCGGACGGAAAAACCGTGAGGGTCGCGGGTGGCCACGTCGAAAACGAAGTGCAATTCACGGATGTGATCCAGACGGAAGGATCCGATGCATTTGTGTTGCACGGGCGCGATGCCGATCTGGTCAACATCGCCGGCAAACGCACTTCGCTCGGCTATCTCAATCACCAGCTCAACAGCATCGACGGCGTGCGCGACGGCGTTTTCTTCATGCCCGATGAAGAAGGGGAGGGCGTGACCCGATTGACGGCTTTCGTGGTCGCGTCCGGCCTGACGCGGGATGCGTTGCTCGCGGCGTTGCGTACCCGCGTGGATGCCGTATTTTTGCCACGGCCGTTGTATTTCGTCGACGCCTTGCCGCGCAATGCCACCGGCAAGCTGCCGCGCGAGACTTTGCGGCATCTGGCGCAAACGTGCTCGGGCATGCCGGCGCGCGAGGACGCCGCTTGATGCCCGCACGGCGGGAACAATGCACGTGCCGCGTGGCGGCCGTCGCGCTCGTCTTTGCCCTCGCACTAATCGCGCCCGCCGCAGTACGGGCGGCGGATGCCGCGGCGCCATGGGGAATCGAACCGCTGATGCAGCAACTGTCCGCAGTCGAGCATTCGCAGGCGAAGTTCGTCGAGCGCAAGTACCTCAAGGTCTTGACGGCGCCGCTGGAGCTTTCCGGCACGCTGACCTACACGCGCCCCGGACGGCTGGAGAAGCGCACGCTCAAGCCCAAACCGGAGACACTGACGGTCGCCGAGGATAGCGTGATACTGGAAAATCCGGCGCGCAACGAGCGTCGTGTACTCAAGCTGCAGGATTATCCGGTGCTGTGGGGCTTCATCGAAAGCATCCGCGCCACGATGGGCGGCGACCTGAAGGCGTTGCGGCGCTTCTATCGCGTCGACCTCGAAGGCGGCCCGGCGCAATGGCGGCTTTTCCTTGCGCCCATAGACCGCAAGATGAATGAAGTCATCAGCCTGATTCGCATTGACGGCAGCCAGGCGCGCATCGATCGCATCGAGGTGCAGGAAGCGCGCGGCGACCGATCGGTGATGGATATTCGCGAGGCCAAGCCGTGACGGCGCCGGCGCGCATGCGCGTCGGCTTGTGGCTTGGATTCGTACTCGCTTGCGCGATCATCGTCGCCAAGTCGCAGTATGGCGCCGATCTTGCCGCCTTCCTGCCGAGTTCACCGTCGCCGACGCAGCGCTTCCTGGTCGACGAATTGCGCGAAGGTGTGGTATCGCGGCTCGTCCTGACGGGCATCGAAGGGCGCGAGCCGGAGCAACTTGCCGCACTGAGCCGCGGGCTCGCGGTACGGCTGCGCAAAGACGAACAATTCGTCTATATCGCCAACGGCGAGCAGGATGGCTTGCGCGCCGACGGCGAGTTCCTGTGGCGCAATCGCTACCTGCTCAGTCCTGAGGTCACAGCCGAGCGATTCACGGCGGCTGGCATCCGACGCGGGCTGGAGCAACAACTCGATCTGCTGAGTTCGCCCACCAGCATGCTGGTGGGCAACCTGCTACCGCGCGATCCGACCGGCGAAATGCTGCGACTGATCGAGCGCCTGCAGGGCGAGGGCGGACCGAACAAACGCGATGGCGTATGGTTTTCCGCAGACGGCAAGCGCGCGCTGCTGGTGGCGCAGACACGGGCAGCTGGATTCGACATCGACGCGCAGGAACTGGCGTTGACGCAGATTCGCGCGGCGTTCGAGGACGCGCGCAAGGAACGCAACGTGCAGGACGCGCGTCTGGTCGTCACCGGACCCGGTATCTTTGCCGTGGAAAGCCGCACCAACATCAAGCGCGATGCCATCCGCTTTTCCCTGATCGGCACGCTGCTGGTCAGCGCCATCCTGCTGTTCGTCTATCGATCGCTGCGCGTGCTCGCGTTGACGCTGGTGCCGGTGGCGAGCGGCGCCGTGGCCGGTATCGCCGCGGTCAGCCTCACCTTCGGTTCGGTGCACGGCGTCACGCTGGGCTTCGGCGCCACGCTGATCGGCGAGGCGGTGGATTACGCGATCTATCTGTTCACCAATACCGCACCCGGCACGACGCCCAAGTCCACATTGCAGCGCATCTGGCCGACATTGCGGCTGGGCATGCTGACGTCCGTATTCGGATTCGGTGCAATGCTGTTTTCGGGATTTCCAGGGTTGTCCCAACTCGGCCTGTTTTCGATCACCGGCCTGATCGTTGCCGTGTCGGTGACGCGCTGGGTACTGCCCGAGCTGGTGCCCCCCGGCTACCACGTGCGCACCGCCGCCGGACTCGGTGCACCCCTGATGCGCTGGCTGGGCCTTGCGCGACGCTTGCGCGTGCCGCTGGTATTGCTGGTGATTGCGACGGCGGGCTGGCTGATGGTCCGGGGCTCGACGGTCTGGGACGACGAATTGTCGAGCCTGAGCCCGGTGTCGCAGGAAGCGCAAAATCTTGATCAGCAGATGCGCAACGACCTGGGCGCACCCGATGTCGGCCCATTGGTCGTGGCAAGCGGGGCTTCCGAGCAGGCCGTGCTGGAAACGGTGGAGCGCGTCGGTGCCTCGCTGGCTACACTCCGGGGCAAGGGCGTGCTTGGCGGATTCGATTCTCCGGCGTTTTATCTTCCCAGCAGCGCCGCGCAGCGCGCGCGCCAGGAGGCCATTCCCGATGCGGCGAGCCTGCAGCGGAATCTGACAGCCGCTGCGCACGGTCTGCCGTTTCGCGCCGGTACGTTCGCCCCATTCATCGCGGACGCGCAGCAGGCGAAACGACGCGCGCCGCTGACCGCGCAGGATCTGTCCGGCACAGGCCTCGCCCTGAAACTGCAGTCCCTGCTCGTGCAGCGTCACAACGGCTGGTTTGCCATGATGCCCCTGCGCAATGTCGCGGACAGGGTGCGGCTGGAGGCGAGTTTGTCGGCGTATGACCGTTCGCAGGTCGTCATACTCGACATGAAACGTGAACTCGATGGGCTGTATCGCGGATACCGCATGCGCGCGCTCGGCTTCGCGATTCTGGGCGCGGTGGCCATTGCGTTGCTGCTGCTGGTTACGCTGCGGTCAGTGCGGCGCAGCTGGGATGTGCTGGCGCCGCTCGCGGCGGCCGTGCTGGTGACCGCGGGCATCCTGCTCGCAACCGGCGCGCGCCTGAATATTTTTCACCTGGTCGCGCTGCTGCTGGTCGTCGGTGTCGGCTCGAATTACACGTTGTTTTTCGAGCGTGGCAGTCCCGGTTCAGCCGATCCGCAGCGCACCGCGACCTCGGTTCTGTTCTGTAATCTCTCTACCGTAATGGGATTCGGTGTTCTGGGTTTCGCCGCCACGCCGGTACTCAGCGCAATCGGCACGACGGTGGCGACCGGCGCGTTCCTAAGCTTGCTGTTTGCGCTGGTCCTGCGCCCTGCCGAGCAGCCGCCGCGCTGATCGCTACGCGGGATCCCCCGAAAGGTAGGTCGCAATCGTGCCGCGCGCCACTGGCCGGCCATTGAGCGCAATTTCGATACGATAGTGGGTCAACGGCTGTGCGATCGCTTCGAGATTGACCGAAACCAGCAAATCACAATCTGCCGGCACTTGGTCGGTAAAAAAAACCACGTCGCGCATCGCGACCAGATAACCGATGCGGGGCCCGGCGCGACCCGCTTCGCGCCGCCGCCGCAATGCCTCCCAGGCCGCGGCAGCCTGGGCTGCGGCCTCGATCACGGCGACTGGCGCTGCGCTGCCGCTGCGCACCAGTGCGCACTGCGCGGGAATGCGCGCGTTACCGGTCAGTCCTTCGGCCGTTTCGCTCAGTACGGCGGTCAGGAAACGCATGGGCGGGCGGTGCGGCAGCAGGTCATCCAGTGCCGAGCCATCGGCAATCTGATTGCTCGCGGCGCGGGAACTGACCGTTGCCTCCGGTGCATTGGGTGGCGTGCCGATGATGAGTTCCCCGTTGGCGACCAGCACAGCGCCGCGTTTGAGATCGAAGCGCAAGTGCCCGGCCGCGGATGCGCGCGTAACGAGTTCGAGGCGCTCGCCGGGCAAGACGAGCTGACGCAGACGCGCGAACGCGATGCCACGCAGTGCTGGCGCATGACCCGTTTCGTGCGCCAACGCGTCCAGGACCAGCGCGATCTGCGCAACGCCGGGAAGAATCGGACGGCCGGGGAAATGTCCCTCGAACCACGCCCCGCCGGCGGGCACGTCGATGACCGTGCTCACGCGCGGCGGGCCACGATGGCGGCGATGATGAAGCTTGGATAGGCGCCGCGGATTGCGGCAACGTCCGGAAAGATGCGCACGTCGCGGAAGCCGTTGGCGGTCAGCGCTGCGGTCCATTGTTCCGGCGTCAGGAATCCGCCGTTCGGACGCCAGCCCGGTACCAGGCGCGCATCGCGAAAGGAGGCCAGCAAATTGAATACCAGTTCCAGATGCAGGGGGGTGTCGGCAAACGGGCGCACGCATTCGGCCATGACCAGCACGCCGTCATCGGTCAGCGCACTACGTAGCTGCGCCAGCGTTGCCGCCAGGTCGCGCGCGACATGCAGGACATTGACGCCGTAGGCGAGCTGGCAGGATTGCGGCGTGATCGCAGCCGTCGCAAATGGCTGGTCGATGTCCAGTGCCGAAAACCGCATATGGCAGTGCGCATACTTTGCAGCAAGATTGCGCTGCGCCCGCTTGAGGAACAACGGCGATATTTCGGTGAGGTGGTAGGAGGCGACCTGGTCCGATCGACCGCTGCCTTGCAGATGGCCAAGCAGGGTGTCGGCGGCACTGCCCAGGCCGCCGCCGATCTCCAGGATGGCGGCCGGACCGGGGGGCAGTGCGTGCGCGGCGGCAATCGCGCCGACCTTGTTGCTGATGGCGTACAGCGGATTGTCGTTCGAGAAATTCCTGACCCAGGGGACGATGCCTTCAGCGCCGAACAAAGCCTGCTCGCCGGAAGTCTGTCCGGTGAGGACGGCCGGGTAATGCGCCGCGGCCAGGGCTGCGATTTCGAAGCTGGGCAGGCAGCGTGGATCGTGTGCACGCTGACGCTCGAGGATCTCGTCCGCGCTGAGCACCGGTAGCGGCCGTTCGATCCGATAATGCCGTTCCCCGCCGTTGTCGACCCGCATGCCGAGCCAATTGCGTGCGGCGAGCATGGCCAGGATCCAGGAGGCCGGCATCGTGGCCATTTCCGGTTTGAGTCCACTTCGGGCTATCGCCTGGGCAACGCTTGCCTCGGACCGGCATGCCGCTTCCAGGCCAAGGGTTCGGAACAAATCCAGGGTCAGGCGCGCGCTGTACTCTTCGAACAGATCGAACGAGGCGATGAAGGAATC
Source organism: Betaproteobacteria bacterium (assembly GCA_039931685.1). Lineage (GTDB taxonomy): Bacteria > Pseudomonadota > Gammaproteobacteria > Burkholderiales > JACQAP01 > JACQAP01. The sequence goes on from JBDTRK010000014.1 coordinate 12,390, forward strand.
GTCGAAATACGCGAGCAGCTCCGACGGAAACAAGGCCGCCCGTTCGTCCCTGCCACTGCGTTGGGAAACTATTGGCATGGCTATTCGTGTTTTCCCCTGAGAACCAAACTATTTGCCCGTCAGCGTGCGATCGGCGTGTCGAGGCGAATGCTCCGCCGCCATTCGCGACTCGTCGCTGTCCGGATCGAGCGCTTGTGCCGAATACGCGCCGAGTGCGACCTCCCAGGAACCGGCGGGTTTGCTCGCGCCGGTGTCCCAGAAATCGTAAAAGTTGAACCAGTTGAACGGCGCGTCACGGCAATAGTGTTCGAGCCGCTGTGCATAGCGCTGCAGAGCCGTTTCGACGGCAGCGGCGCGCGCCGACCGGCCAACGCCCTCCGGGTCAAAGAGTTGTTCGAAATACAACTCGTAGCGATTGCCGCCACGGTACAGGCCCGTCATGAACACGATCGGCCGTTTGAGCATGAGCGCCATGCGGTACGGTGCGGCGGGAAACAGGGCTGCCTCGCCCAGAAACGACGCCTGCAACTGGTCGCCGTCCTCCAGGGTGCGGTCGCCGAGGATGCCGACCCAGGCGCTCTCCAGCAGCCGCTCGTGTACTTTGAACATGGAATCGAACCGCCCCAGCGCAATGATGCGGTCCGGAAGCGCGGGATTGACGGCCTTGGCGATGGCGTTGACCATGCGCGCGTTGTCCTCGTACATCACCATTCTGACGTCGATCTGATTCGCTGTGCCGGCGGCACGCAGGACCTCGAAGCTGCCCAGGTGCGCGCCCAGTAACAGGCAACCCCGACCGCGGTCGAGGGTCTGCTGCAGAACCTGTTCGCCGTGAATCCGGATGTCGAACAGATCGCTACGATCCTTGAGCAGGAAAAACCGGTCGAGCGCGACCGTGGCGAAAGTGAAATAGTGGCGAAACAGATCGGCGACACGCACCTGGCGGCCGAGTGCGCGGCTCAGATACTTGCGCGAGGCGCGCCGGGATTTCACCGAGAACAGCAGAAAATAGAGGCAGACCGGGTAGAGAACCAGTCGCGCGACCGTCCTGCCGAGCAAAAAGGCGATGCCGACGATGAGTCGCACGCCCAGAACGCTGCCGCGTTCGCGCTGCTCCAGCCATGCCTGGCTCATGGGCATGCTCCCGCGGTGTTGCAAGCTGGTGTCGCTGCGGGAAGCTTCGTGTCCGCGTACAAAAGCAAGACCGGCACGATTGCGCGGTAGCCACCGGATACGTCACACCAAATCGGGAGTCGCACCGACTGGTTAATTTTGTTTCGATTCAATTTGTGACGGTCCGAAATCCGAACTTTCGCGCCAGCAAAAGCGGCAGCCGCAACAGAAAGCCGGCCAGCAGTCGCAGGTGCATCCAGGTCAGCAGCAAATTATCGCGTACGTAATTGAAATGCGACACCCCGCCTTCCTCCGGGCGGAAGTAGCGAACCGGGGCGGGCAGGTTGATCGGGCTGGCGCCGCGCCACACCAACCGCACGGCGGCCTCGACGTCGAAATCGAAGCGCCGCATCCAGCGCCGGGATTCCATGATCTGCAACAGCGGTTTCGCCGGATAGACACGTAGCCCGAATAACGAGTCGCCGATTCCCGCCCAGAGCGTCTCCACATCGGTCCACCAGTTCGAAACCCGTCGCCCCATCACGCGCAGCCGCGGCGCACTCGCATCGAACACGGGTTTACCGAGGACCAGCGCGTGCGGATTTTCCATCGATACGCGCATGAAATCGGGTATGCGATCGGCCGGGTGCTGGCCGTCGGCGTCCAACGTCAGGATATGGGTGTAGCCCTGCGCCACGGCTGCGCGCAGGCCATGCAGGATTGCCGCCCCTTTGCCCTGATTCTCAGGCAGAACGAACACCCGTAGCCCGGCATTCGAGCCGACAAGAGCCTGCAACCTTTCGGCGGTCCCGTCGGTGCTGCCGTCGACCACGACCCAGACAGGTTCCCACAATTTGAGCGCGTCGCGCACGGTCTCGAAAACCTTTTCGCCGGTGTCATAGCTGGGGATCAGAATCAGATGAGTCTTGGAGGTAACGGGCATGGCGGATTCAATTTTGATATTCTTGGAGGCAATGTGATCAGGATAACAGCCACTGAACGGGCATGTTACCGCCTGATAGCAGATCGCTGTGTGGCTGATTGGCCGGTCGGTTGAACTGCGGGCGGCTTGTCCGTTGCAGGCGCGATCAGTTCCTGCCGGTAGTAGTTTTCCAGGTCCGAAATGAAAGTTTTGACGTCACCGGTGACGCGAAGCCGCTTGCCCAGGCGCGCACGGTAAATCAGCGGAAACGCGGGCTTCTTCAATATCGGCCAGCCCTTGTTCAGGAACGTGCTGTTGGTTTCAAGGAATATCGTCTGCACTTCGGCTCCGGCTTTCTTCGTCATCAGCGCGAAGCCGCCTTTGAAAGCGTTGACGGGTGGCGTGCGAGTGCGGGTGCCTTCCGGGAATACCAGCAACTGGTGTCCCGCACGCAGTTCCTTCGTGGATGCCCGGACCAGGTTGATCGACGAGTTGTTGCGGATGTAGCGCGAAAGCCGGGCGCCACCGCCGAGGAAAAAGCTGTCCCAGATTTCCGACTTCATGATGCAGGCGGTTTGCGGCAGGCGCGAGATGATCAGAACCGCATCCAACAGACAAGGATGGTTCGGCGCGAGGATGATCGAACGCTCGCCGCGAAGACTGTCCAGCGCGGTAAGGTCGATGTGCACCAGGCGACTGGCCTTGAGCAAGGCAAGGAACCCGCGAAAATGCAAGCCGGTCATCCATCGCCCGAGCCGGGTGCCGGGTTCTTCAGGCACTATCGGGTGCAATGCCGCGCTGACCAGTGAAACCAGGGCGGCCCCGGCGCCGAAATACAGGTAACCCAGATAGAAAACGACATACTCATAAGCCAACCGCGCCGATCGAACCAGGAATCCGGACCGCTCGGGCATGGCGCGGTCATCGGCCGGACTCATCGCACGCGTACGGTTTCGCGCATCCCATCGTTGCGGGTCGCTTTGATTTTCTGATTTCTGCGATGTCGAGCGCATGTTTATTTAATTCTCGGCCTCGACCAGTTTTTGCGAGCGCCCGATGATCCATGCGAAGGCGATACCGACTGCGAAGGAATCTTTCTGCCGCACCAGCGGGCTGTCTTCGAATACGGCCCCGGACAGTGAGTCGGCGCGCACGAACCCCCCCATCCAGAAGGACGAATAACGTTTGCTCAGTGCAGCGATGAACTGGGTGCCGGCATAGCCTGCGCCGGCCTCGTAGGCCGGGCGTTGCGCAGTCGCGAACTGTGGCGCAACGCCATAAAAATAATTGTGATATCGCCTGCTTCCGTATAGTGGCCCGGCGGCGAATCCCAGGTTCCAGCCCGGTCCCGGGAACAGATCGTAGAAATCCACGTTGACCTGCGGCTGGAATACCCAGCCTTCGTCGCGCGCATGCGACAGATTCGTGGCAATGACGGCGCGCAGCGGAAAGCGCAGGCTCAGGTGCATCGTGTCGCTGCGCTTGAGGGTGACAGCGAGGTTCGGGCCGATTTCCAGCGTCGGATCGAGGTCCGGCATGTCGCGCCGTGCGGAATTGTCGCCGCTGTCCACCGGGATCGAGCCATTCACGCTCAGATGCAGATCGAACCGGTCGTCCTTGTAGAACTGGCCGCGCACACTTTCGCGATCGGCCTTGAGGAACTTACCGCGGTAGACGAGATACGGAATCGGGAGCACCAGCGTATGGCGCTCGTTCGAGCCCCGGTAATCCGGGAAATCGAGCACGGCTACCCCGGCGCCGGCTTCCCACAGCGGCAGTTCGGCAGCTGACGCCGCATGCGGCAGCGTCGCCATCATCGACACGGCGACGGCAGCGATCAGTCCGATGCGCGTCGACACGCTCACGCGAACGCTGCCCTGTTTGTGCAAACTACTTCGATTTCCAGCAGAAGCTCGCGCCGGCAGATGTCGGCTTGAAGGTAAATGATCGTCGGGGCCGGACCGAAAGCTTCGCGCAGCCGCGCCTGCGCGACCGCATGAAATGCCGGCTCTCGCAAGTAGACCTTGAACAGCATTTCGCTGCTTTGCCCGATGTCGATCAGCCCCTGTGCCCGGGCTTCATCCATGACCGATCGCAGGTTGACGATGGTTTCAGCCGCCTGCGCATCGGCATCGCCCTCGTGCTGGCTGTGGTGCCCGAATATGGCGGCGGTGCCGGAAATGTAGAGCTGCGGCAGCTGGTCCCAGGTCGTGAATAGCGCGCGAGAAAATGTCGGGCCACGCGGACCGTACTGTGCCGGGTAGGAATAAGCGCTGACCTGGCGCGGGTTTTCGATCGGGATGCCGGGGCGTGGCGCAGCGAGGAAGCAGATCACGGTGTTGCCGGAACGCTTGCCAACGGCGCTGGCGGCCGGCGCATCGGCGCTGATGGCGCGTTCCCTGGCGACGAAAGCTTCGTGCCGACCGAGGGAAAAGCGCTTGTAGCGCTCGAGTTCCCGTTCATCCAGATGAATGTCGGGCAGGTAGTGCCAGATGCGCACAAGATGCGGAAATCCCACGTCATCAAGGTAGTCGAAAATGGCGCAGTACTCATCGTAGATCAGATCATCGTAGTCGCTGCGCTGGTCCGGTCCGATTTCAACGCAACCGAACGCGATCTGGGCGTTGTGCGCGCTGCGGATGCGGCCGCGCGCCTCGTACTGCACCGGCGTCGCGCTGGTCCAGACTTCGAATGCGCGGTCGTCGCCGATGACCGGCATATCCACCCAGGCCGAGGCTATATCCTTGCGCGCGGGCGATGACGCACCGAATCCGACAATGCCCAGAATGCGACCGCGGCACTCTTCCAGCACGGCGGGCAAATGTGCCGTCGTGGCGTAGTGCAAGCCTGCGGCAGCGGCAATTTCCTGCATCAGGAATCCGTGGATTCCGCCCACTGCCCGTTCAGGGTCCGGCGGTGGTAGCGCCATGCGGCAAAGGTGCGGCGTGGATGCAACAGGTTCAGGACGTAATAGAGGCCCTTGAATGCACGCAGGCTCCAGTGGATCGGCGTGCCCCGAAACAAGTCTCCGGCCAGCAGAGACAGCACGGCCTCCTGCATGCGCAGAAAATTGCCCGGACCCATGAACATGTCGCGAATCGTCGGGTGCGTCATGCGGTAGATGAACCACGAAAAGCCGTTCACTCCCAGGCGCACGCTGCGGTCGAACTTGCGCAGCAGCGCGAGCGCCTCGCGCGCATCGCGCAAGTACGCATCGACCGCGTCGGCGCCGACGATGGCGCTGTTCATGGCCAGCATGACGCCCGACGAGAACACCGGATCGATGAAGGCGAACGCATCTCCAATCATCATGTGGCGGTCACCGTACATCCTGTCCGCCGCGTAGGAAAAATTTCCGGTGGCGCTTGCGTCATGCGTGAGTTTGGCATCGCGCAGGCGCTCCGCCAGTTTTGGGGCGAGCGCGATCGTGTCGAGGAAAAAAGTCGTCGGATCGACTTTTCTCGATTTCATGTAATACGGCCAGCACACCGCGCCGACGCTTGTGGTGCCGTCCAATAGGGGAATGAACCAGAACCAGCCATGGTCGAACCAGAACATGCTGATGTTGCCGGCGGCCTTGCCCGGCAGGCGTTGTGCGCCGGTGAAGTGGCCATACATCGCTGCGCTGTTGTGCAGTCGGTTGCGGCGCTTGATGCCGAAGCGGTTGGCCAGAAACGTGTCGCGCCCGGATGCATCGATGAAATAGCGGGCGCGCCAGATGCGCTCGCCTGCCTCGCCCAGGCGAGCTCGCACTATTACACTGGCGCCCGCAGGGAACTCGACGTCGGTGACCCGGCAATCCTCGAAGGTGTGTGCGCCTCTGGCGCGACAGTGGCGAAACAGGATTTCGTCGAACTCCGAGCGCCTGACCTCCATGGCGTTCGGGCAGGTCTTGTCCCAGGCTTGGCTGAAGTCGAACGTGATCGGCGGCCCGTGCTCCGGGGAATTGAATTCCGCGCCGTACTTCGGCATGCCGATGCGCTTGACCTCTTCATAGAGGCCAAGCTTTTGAAGCAGCAGCATGTTCATCGGCAGCAGGGATTCGCCGATGTGAAAGCGCGGATGACGCTCCTTCTCGGCGATAACAACGTTCCAGCCGCGTTCGGCCAGCAGGGCGGCGATGGTCGAGCCGCCGGGCCCGCCGCCAAGCACGAATACATCACATTCCGCAGGGACTTCGGGATCAGGGCTGGACATTCAATACGGGAGCGAGTTGGCGAGCATGGCCTGATTCTACTACGCCTATGCGGCCGTCAGCCCGCCAGCAGCATCGCTGTTACGAGGCGAACGGCCGAGAAAAGGAAGCATTGCATATGCGCGATAGACCGATGGATTTGGGTTTGGTGCCCGCTCGAATGCATGCGATCATTTCGCTCTTGGGGGGCGGCCCGCCCGCATTGGCACGAGGCGCAAATGGGGAATGGGACGAGCCCTGCCCGGAACTGGATCAGGGGGTGGCAGTGAAAACCGCGTTGGTAACAGGCGGCAGCGGGGCGATCGGATCGGCGATTTGCCGCGCGCTGGCAACACAAGGTGTGCAGGTAATCGTGCACGCCAACCGCAGGCTCGCCGAGGCGCAGGCACTGGCGGCCCAATTACAGGCAACCGGCGCGCGCGCCTACGCCATTGCCTTTGATGTGACCGACCGCGCGGCGGCGGCCCAGGCGCTGGCCGCGATAGACGAGAACGCGCCGGTGCAGATCCTGGTCAACAACGCTGGCGTGCATGAAGACGCGCCGATGGCGGGCATGAGTGGCGCGCAGTGGGACCGCGTCATCGACGTATCCTTGAACGGTTTTTACAACGTCACACATCCGTTGCTCATGCCGATGATCCGCAAGCGCTGGGGTCGGATCATCAATGTTTCCTCCGTAGCGGGTGTCATTGGCAACCGCGGGCAGGTCAATTATTCGGCGGCGAAGGCGGGGCTGCACGGCGCGACCATGTCGCTGTCGCTCGAGCTCGCGTCGCGCGGCATCACGGTCAACGCGGTCGCGCCCGGCGTCATTGCCTCACCGGTGACGCGGGACGTGTTTCCCAAGGAAACGATCGAGGCGCTGATACCGATCAAGCGCGCCGGAACCACCGACGAAGTGGCCGCCCTGGTCGCCTTTCTTGCCTCGGAGCAGGCCGGCTACATTACCGGCCAGGTGATATCCATAAACGGCGGCATGGCCTGAAGGGCCGTGACTGCGTGACTATCGTGACTTTCGTGACGCGTAAGGGCGGTAACAGACCGAAGTCCCTCTATCTGTCCTTTGCGACAGTCACGGCGTCACGATAGTCACGGCCCTTATGCGTTGGGATATCTTCTGCTCAGTCGTCGACAACCTCGGCGACATCGGGGTGTGCTGGCGCCTGGCCCGACAGCTTGCGGCAGAGCATGCCGCCGACGTGCGCCTCTGGGTGGACGACCTGGCAACGTTCAAGCAACTCGCTCCGGCGCTCGACGTCGCGGCATCCCGGCAGAAGCTCGGCGGCATCGAAGTCTGCGCATGGACCACGCCTTTCCCGGTGGTCGAGCCCGCCGATGTCGTCGTGGAAACCTTTGGCTGCGACTTGCCGGCGTCTTACGTGCAGGCGATGAAGACGCGCACCCGGCCACCGGTCTGGATCAATCTCGAATACCTGAGCGCAGAGACGTGGGTCGGTGGCTATCACGGCCGGCCGTCCCCGCAGCCGCCGTTGACCAAGTATTTTTTCTTTCCCGGTTTCGCCCCCGATACCGGCGGCGTGCTGATGGAGCGCGGGCTCAATGGCCGGCGCGCGGCATTCCAGGCCGACGCGACCGACCAGGCGCGCTTCCTGTCGGACCTCGGGATTGCCGCCCGCGAGCCAGGCGAACTGCTGGTATCCCTGTTCTGCTATGCGCACGCGCCGATGGCGGCGCTGTTCGACGCATGGGCCTCGGGTGGCCGGCCCGTGCGGGTTATCGCTTTTGCGGATACGCCGGCGGCCCAGGCGCTGGTGGCCGCCGGACTCGGTTGCGGCGTTCGGCGTGGGCCGCTTTCCGGACAAATCGTGCCGTTCCTGACCCAGCACGACTACGACCGCGTATTGTGGGCCTGCGACTGGAACTTCGTGCGCGGTGAGGACTCGTTCATGCGCGCCCAATGGGCGGCCCGTCCCTTCGTCTGGCAAGCCTATCCGCAACAGGAACAGAATCAGCGCATCAAGATGCAGGCGTTCCTGGCCCGTTACCTCGGGGCATCGGTCATGGGGTCGTCCGCCGGGCTGATCGACTTGTGGACGGCATGGAACGGCCTGCTCCCGCCGGCCCGCCTGGCGCCGGCCTGGAAGGCGAGCCTCGCCACGCTGGGCGGCATTTCCCAACTGGCGAACCTGTGGCCGCAAAGGATCGAGGCCTTGGGCGATTTAGCTGGCAATCTCGCTCAATTCTGCAAGGAACGGGTATAATCTCGCGCTTTTTCGCCCCATCCTTTTTTCAGGACAGACGATGATACAAGCTCAGGAAGTGCGCGCCGGCAACGTGATCATGGTTGGCAAGGAACCGATGGTCGTGCAGCGCGCCGAATACAACAAGGGTGGCCGCAACTCCGCCGTGATGAAAATGAAGCTGAAGAACCTGCTCACTGGCGGGGCCAGCGAAGTCGTCTACAAGGCGGACGACAAGCTGGAAAACATCGTGCTCGAGCGCAAGGAAGCGACGTATTCCTATTTTGCCGATCCGATGTACGTGTTCATGGACACGGAATACAACCAGCTCGAAATCGAGAAAGACAACATGGGCGATGCGCTCAGTTATCTCCAGGACGGGCTGCCCTGTGAAATCGTGTTTTACGACGGCAAGCCCATTTCCGTGACGCTGCCCAACTCCGTGGTGCGCGTAATCACGACCGAACCGGCGGTGCGCGGCGACACGTCAGGTAAGGTGCTCAAGCCGGCCACCATCGGGACAGGCTTCGTGGTCAACGTGCCGCTGTTCTGCGAGTCCGGCGACAAGATCGAAATCGACACGCGGACCGGAGAATATCGCAATCGCGTCAAGGGCTGAATCATGCCGGCGAACGACTGACAGGAAACAGAAAATGCAAGGGCCGCTGGTGCGGCCCTTTGTTTTTGGCGTCCGGCGCAACGTGCGGAGCCAGCGCGCCCCTGCCGGCAAGTGCTTCGGCGGCAACGGTGCTCAACCGTATTGGCGCGCGGGAACGCAGTGCATCGCGAGGATGTGCCTGGGAACGCTCAGTGTTTGCGGCGGCTCCGTCCCGAGCAGGACGATCGTAACCTTTGGTTCGATTACCTCATCGAGAATGAATCCGACGCGCACGCGGGTGCCTTTGTCGATCATCCTGTCGTCCACGCGCGCCGGCTCGATAAACTCCAGTTCCTGCCCAACCTCAAGCTTCAACATCCAGTCCATCCCCCGTGAGCAGAGTATTGCCCGCCGCAATGTGCCATTCGCTGCGCCGGGCTTGCGACGCGGCGTGCGCATCTCGCCCTGCGCACACAGATGCGGCAACGCCCGATGCCCAAGGTTCCCGGCTACAGGCAACGGCTGTGCCAACCCGCCTTTTCGTCGTCATTCCCGATCAGATTCCAATCTAATCGTCGCTTCTGCGCGCGCCGTTGACCTGGATCAATAACTGGACGAACTGCGCGCGGTCCAATGGATCGCAAGGCTGGCGGAATCGGCGGCTCGTTTCGGGCAGGCCTTCAACCGGCAGGCGAGTGCGCGACACTGCGAAAACACCAATGCTGTGTGGCGATCCGATGCGAAAATGGATACTGACGCAGCGCCACGCAACGCGTCCAGAGGGGTTCAACATGGGCATCAGTGATGAATTGCAGGCGACCATCAGTGGCTTGGTGCAGAAGGGAAAGGGCATCCTCGCGGCCGATGAGAGCCTGCCCACCATTGCAAAGCGTTTTAAGGCGATCGGCGTGGAAGCGACCGAGGAGAACCGGCGCGCTTATCGCGCGCTACTGCTGACAGCGCCTGACGTCGGCCAATTCGTGAGCGGCGTGATCCTGTTCGAGGAAACGCTGGGGCAAAAAACTGATGACGGTACGCTGTTGCCGCAGGCGACCGCGCGCCAGGGCATCGTCCCCGGCGTAAAGGTGGACAAGGGAACGATTGCGCTCGCGCATTCCCCGGGCGACCTGGTCACCCAGGGCCTCGACGGCCTGGCGGATCGGCTGCAGACGTACAAGAAGCAGGGCGCGCGCTTCGCCAAATGGCGCGAGGTGTACCCGATTACAGAACGAAATCCCTCGCCTTTGGCCCTCGCCGCAAATGCCGAGATGCTCGCGCGCTACGCCGCCGTATGCCAGGAGCAGGGCGTGGTCCCCATCGTCGAACCCGAAGTCCTCTTCGACGGTGATCACAGTCTGCAGCGTTGTGCAGCGGTTACCGAAGCGGTGCTGTACGAGGTGTTCCGTGCGCTGCACCGGCACGGCGTGATCCTCGAATGCATGCTGCTCAAGCCGAGCATGGTCATTCAGGGCAAGGCCTGTGCCGAGAAGGCGACCGTGGACGACGTGGCACGCGAGACGCTTGCGGTCCTGATGCGCACGGTGCCCGCAGCGGTGCCAAGCCTTAATTTCCTTTCAGGCGGTCAGACTGCCGAGCAAGCCACGGCCCATCTCAATGCCATGAATGCGCTCAGTCCGCAGGCGCCGTGGCTGTTATCGTTTTCCTACGGCCGCGCATTGCAGCAGCCGGTACTCGAGGCTTGGCGCGGCAAGCGCGAAAACGTTGCGGCGGCGCAGAAGGCGCTCTTGCTGCGCGCGAGGCTCAACGGGGCTGCGCAGAAAGGTCAATACCGCACGGAAATGGAATCTGCCCGATAGGGCAGGCACTCAGAGTAGCGAGCGAAGTTGCAAGACCAGCCAACCCGACAGGAGGTGCACGATGAGTGATACGCGAACGATCGTCGAGAATGTTAAGAAGGTGCCGAAGGGCGCCAGGGCCGAAGCGCCGGCCACTACGCGAGCAACCGGCCCGGATGCGGCGGAACTGCATAAGGCCATCGGCGTTATTGCCTATCAGTACGCTGAACGCCGGAATTTCGAACCTGGGCACGATATGGAAGACTGGCTCAACGCCGAGAGCGAAGTCCTGGCAGAACTGGAAGGGCTGAAGGGGTTCCCCGCCTGAGCGTGCATTGCGCCGTTCCGGTAACGATTCCGCGGTACACGGTCCGCAATATTATTCGCATGCCCTGAACCTGGTTGGGGCCATGGAGGTCGTATGACAATACGGCCTGGTCAATTCGCGCGCGCGGTTCTCACGCGGGCCGGCCCACGGTAGATCAAGAAGAAGGGAAGGGGCGTGGATGGATGGCACCAGGCGCAGCGCAAAACAATCCGATGCGCTGGTCCTCTTCGGCGTGACCGGCGACCTTGTCCACAAGATGATCTTTCCGGCGCTCTACGCGATGGCCAGGCGGGGTGCGCTCGATGTCCCGGTAGTCGGCGTCGCGTCGTCGAAATGGAGCATCGCGCAATTGCGCAAACGCGCCGAGGACGGCATCCGGAAAGCGGGAAAAATAGACGACAAGGCCGCACTGCGCCACCTGCTCTCCCTGCTGCGCTATGTCGATGGTAACTACAATGACCCGGGCACCTTCGCCGCGCTGAAGACAACGCTGGGCCGCGCCCGGCGTCCCGCGCACTACCTTGCAATCCCGCCGGCGTTGTTCGCCACGGTCATCAAGGGGCTCGGCGCTGCCGGACTGGCGGACGGGGGGCGCGTCATCGTCGAAAAGCCGTTCGGGCGCGATCTTTCCAGTGCGCGCAGTCTGAACCGCATCGCCCGGTCGGTGTTCCCTGAAGATTCAATCTTCCGCATCGATCACTTCCTTGCCAAGGAGGCGATCATGAATATTCTGTATTTTCGGTTTGCCAATTCGTTCCTCGAGCCGATCTGGAACCGCAACTATGTCTCCAGTGTGCAGATCACGCTGTCCGAGAAATTCGGCGTTGGCAGCCGTGGCGCGTTCTACGAGACCGCCGGCTGCCTGCGCGACGTCATCCAGAACCATTTATTCCAGATTGTCGCGCTGCTTGCCATGGAACCGCCAACCTATCGGGGCTTCGGCGCCGTGCATGGTGAAACCGCAGATGTTTTCCAGGCAATGCGTCCGCTGCGGCCTGAAGATGTCGTGCGCGGGCAGTACACCGGTTACCGCAAGGAGCCGGGCGTGGCGAAACGATCCGACGTCGAGACCTACTGCGCAATGCGCCTTTACATTGACTCCTGGCGCTGGGAAGGCGTGCCCTGGTACCTGCGCTCCGGAAAATATATGGCGCAAACGGCTGCCGAGGTGATCGTTCAGCTGAAGCCGCCGCCGCAACGGTTATTCGCCGACTCGGATCCCGCCCGTGGACCGGCCAATTATCTGCGCTTCCGCCTGTCGCCGAACTCCGCGGTCGCGCTTGCGGCTCGCGTCAAGCGAGCAGGCAAGAACTTCGTCGGGGATCAGCGCGAACTTTTTCTGCTCGACGAACAGCCCGCAGAAGAGGCACCGTACGAGCGGCTTATCGGCGATGCGATGACCGGAAATGGTGCGTTATTCACGCGCGAGGATGTGGTCGAGGCCGCCTGGGCTGTGGTCGAGCCCGTTCTGACGAAGCATGAGCACGCGTTGCCGTACAGGCGCGGCAGTTGGGGGCCCAAAAAAGCCGACACGCTGATTGCAGCACACGGCGGTTGGAAGAACCCGGGGGTGGTCGATGCCACTTCCGATTGAGGATTACGCCATGATCGGCGACTGTCGCAGCGCCGCGCTGGTCGGCCGCGATGGCTCCATCGATTGGCTGTGTTTCCCGCGGTTCGATTCCGCCGCCTGTTTCGCGGGGTTGCTCGGCGAGCCTGGACACGGCCGCTGGCTCATTGCGCCTGCCGCACAAGGGCTCGGCGTCCGCCGCAAATACCGCGCAGGCACCTTGATCCTGGAAACAGAATTCGAGACGGACGAAGGGGTCGTGCGCATCATCGATTTCATGCTGCTTTCTGGTAAGTACCGGAAAGTTTTGCGGATCGTCGAAGGTTTGAGCGGGCGGGTGGCGATGCGCATGGAACTCGTCATCCGCTTCGATTACGGTTCCATCGTGCCCTGGGTACGAAAGTCCGGCGACTCGCTGCTCGCAACCGCGGGACCGGACACGCTGGAGTTGCGCGCTCCGGTCGCGTTACGCGGTGAAGACATGAAAACCGTCGCTGATTTTCACGTCAGCCAGGGCGATCGCACCGCATTTGCGCTCAATTACCATCCATCCCATGAAAAAGCGCCGCCGGCTGAAGATCCTGAGCAGGATCTGACGGCAACCGAGAACGAGTGGCGGCAATGGTCCGGTCGCTGCACCTACGCGGGACGTTGGCGCGAGGACGTGGTGCGCTCGCTGATTGCGTTGAAGGCGTTGACCTATGCGCCCACCGGCGGCATGGTGGCGGCGCCGACGACTTCGCTGCCGGAGCAGCATGGCGGTGTGCGCAACTGGGACTATCGTTTTTGCTGGCTGCGCGATGCGACCTTCGCGTTGAACGCGCTGCTGCTCGCCGGTTACCACCCGGAGGCGGTGGCGTGGCGCGAGTGGCTGCTACGCGCTGCCGCGGGCGCCCCGCAGGATCTGCAGATCCTCTACGGAGTCGCGGGAGAGCGGCGTCTCGATGAATACGAGGTAGGCTGGCTTCCAGGCTACGGCGGCGCGGCTCCGGTGCGCGTGGGTAATGCCGCATCGAAGCAATTCCAGCTCGACGTGTACGGCGAAGTCATGGACACGCTGCACCTGTCGCGAGCCGCTGGATTGGCGCCTGAGCCGGCAGCGTGGAGCATACAACTCGTCTTGCTGCAATTCCTCGAGGCCAACTGGCGCGAACCCGACGAGGGCATTTGGGAGATCCGCGGGCCGCGTCGTCATTTCACGCACTCCAAGGTCATGGCCTGGGTGGCGTTCGACCGCGCGGTAAAGGATGCGCAGGCCTACGGCCTGGAAGGCCCGATCGATCGCTGGCGGCAGCAGCGCGACGCGATTCACGCGCAAGTCTGCGCTCAGGGCTACGATTCAGTACGCAATACGTTCGTGCAGTCGTACGGCTCGCCGCATCTCGATGCAAGCCTGCTCCTGATTTCCCCGGTCGGCTTTCTTCCACCCGAGGATCCGCGCGTGCGCGGCACGGTCGAAGCAATCGAGCGTAACCTGGTCGTAGATGGGCTCGTGCTGCGCTATTCGACGGCAAGCGGATTGGACAAACTGCCGCCGGGCGAAGGGGCTTTTTTGCCCTGCTCCTTCTGGCTCGCCGACGCCCTGGTGTTGATCGGGCGACGCAAGGAAGGTGAAGCTTTATTCGAGCGCTTGCTCGCCTTGCGAAACGATGTTGGACTGCTGTCGGAGGAATACGACGTCCGCGGGCGCAAAATGCTGGGAAATTTCCCCCAGGCGCTGACGCACATGGCGCTGATTCACAGCGCCCGCCTGCTGTCCCTTCCGGAACAACAGATCAGAAGCGCATGTGCTAGTGGCGAACGGCCTGTCGGCGTGACTCGCGCGGCGTCCGAAAGGCGGCCCCATGCGCGCGCATCATGAATGGGTGTTTCTGCTCGACTGCGACAACACGCTGCTCGACAACGACCGCGTGCAGCTCGATCTGCGGACACATCTCGCAAGCGAATTCGGGCCCGAGAACCGGGATCGATATTGGGAAATATTCGAGGCGTTGCGCGCTGAACTGGGGTACGCGGATTACCTGGGTGCATTACAGCGCTACCGCCTCGGCGCGATGCACGACCCGCGCTTGCTGAAAATGTCCGCGTTTCTCGTGGATTACCCGTTTGCCGACCGACTCTATCCCGGCGCGCTCGAAGTGATTGCCTATCTTCGTCGCTGGGGGCCGACCGTCATCCTGTCGGACGGCGACGTTGTTTATCAGCCGCGAAAGGTGCAGCGCTCGGGATTGTGGGAGGCTGTGGAGGGCCGGGTGCTGATCTATATCCACAAGGAGTGCATGCTCGATGACGTCGTGCGGCGTTACCCGGCCCGCCGGTATGTCATGGTGGACGACAAGCTGCGCATTCTGGCTGCCATGAAAAAAATACTTCGGGATCGGCTTACAACCATTTTCCCGCGCCAGGGACATTACGCCCTCGACGCGAAAAACCTGTCTGCCTATCCGTCGGCGGACCTCACGATCGAACGCATTGGTGATTTGGTGGACTACGATCTGTCCGCGCTGCTCGCGCCCGCCAGGGTTGCCACCGGAAAACAGGAGGCCATATGAACGCGATACGACAACTGCACGGCATGGGGCAAAGCCTCTGGCTCGACAACATCACGCGCGGCTTGTTGTCCAGTGGCACGCTGGCTCGTTACATCGAGGACTTGTCGGTGACGGGGCTGACTTCCAATCCGACGATCTTCGATCACGCCATCCGCAATGCAGATTTTTACGATGACGCGATTCGCAGCAAGGCGCTTGCCGGCAAGTCGGGGGAAGCCTTGTTCTTCGAACTGGCGCTGGAAGACCTGAGCCGGGCGGCCGATCTGTTCCGCCCGGTCCACGATGCCAGCGGGGGCGTCGATGGTTGGGTGTCGCTGGAAATTTCACCCTTGCTCGCGGACGACACCGCCGGCACCATCAAGGCGGCCGCGCAATTGCATGCACGCGCGAAGCGTCCCAATCTTTTCATCAAAATCCCCGGGACCCGCGCGGGGGTTGCGGCAATCGAGGAGTCGATCTTCGCGGGCGTGCCGGTGAACGTCACGCTGCTGTTCTCGCGCGATCATTATGTCGCGGCAGCCGAAGCGTACATGCGCGGCCTCGAGCGCCGCCTGGACGCGGGCCTTGATCTGAAAGTGGCCAGCGTCGCATCCATTTTTGTCAGCCGTTGGGACGTGGCCGTGAAGGACAGGGTATCGGCCGGGTTGCGCAATCGGCTCGGCATTGCCATCGCCATGCGCACGTACAAGTCCTATCGCGAGCTGCTGGCGTCCGCGCGATGGCAGAAACTGGCGGCGTCAGGGGCGCAACCCCAACGCCTGCTCTGGGCCAGCACCGGCACCAAGGATCCGACGGCCCCGGACACTCTGTACGTTGAAGCGCTCGCGGCTCCGGACACCATCGACACCATTCCGGAAAAGACACTGCTGCTTTTTGCGGACCACGGGAAAGCGAAGCAAGCTTTGCGCTTCGACGGAGGCGATGCCGAAGCGGTTATCGGAGAATTCAACAGCGCAGGCGTCGACGATGAGGCGCTCGCCGCCCAACTTCAGCGCGAAGGCGCCGAAGCGTTCGCCAAGTCCTGGCGTGATCTGATGGCCTGCATTGCCGAGAAGGGCAGGGCTCTGACGCACGGTAGTTCTGCATGAGCCGGTCGAATGCGACCAGCAGCCCGATGGCGCAGACGCAAAGCCTGACACAGCGCCCGGCGTGGGAGGCGCTCGAAGCGCACTGCGCGACGGCGCGCAATCTGCATTTGCGCAAGCTGTTCAGCGACGATTCCCGCCGTGGCGAGCGCTACAGCGTCGAAGCGGCTGGAATCTACCTCGACTACTCGAAGAACCGCGTCACCGATGAAACGCTGCGGCTGCTCGTGCAACTGGCGCAGGAATGCGGGCTGCGCGATCGCATCGACGCGATGTTTCGCGGCGAGCGGATCAACGTCACGGAAAAGCGCGCCGTGCTGCATGTTGCCCTGCGTGCCCCGGCGTCCGAGCGGATTGTCGTCGACGGAACCGATGTCGTGCCCGAAGTGCATGCGGTTCTCGATCGCATGGCCGAATTTTCGAGCCAGATCCGCAGCGGCCAGTGGCGGGGGCACACCGGCAATCGCATCCGCAATATCATCAGCATCGGCATCGGCGGCTCCGATCTCGGACCGGTCATGGCTTACGAAGCGCTGCGTCATTACAGCCAGCGCGATCTGACATTACGCTTCGTCTCGAACGTGGACGGTACCGACTTCGCGGAAGCCACGCACGATCTGGATCCGGAGGAAACCCTGTTCATTGTCTGTTCGAAGACCTTCACCACGATCGAGACGCTGACCAACGCCCATAGCGCCCGCGCCTGGAGCCTGCGCAAACTCGGTGACGAGCGCGCGGTGCGCAGGCACTTCGTTGCCGTATCGACCAATGCCGAGGCAGTGTCCCGCTTCGGCATCGATACCGCGAACATGTTCGGCTTCTGGGATTGGGTTGGCGGGCGCTACTCGATGGACTCGGCCATCGGCCTGTCGACCATGATTGCCATCGGGGCCGAGAACTTTGACTCGATGCTTGCAGGCTTCCACGCGATGGACCTGCACTTCCGCAGCGCGCCGTTCGAGCAGAACCTGCCGGTGCTGATGGGCTTGCTGGCAGTCTGGAACAGCAACTTCCTCGATGCGCACACGGTCGCGGTGCTGCCTTACTCACAGTATCTAAAACGCTTTCCCGCTTACCTGCAGCAACTGACGATGGAGAGCAACGGCAAACACGTCACGCTTGACGGCACGCGCATCGCCCACCAAACCGGGCCCATCTACTGGGGCGAACCCGGCACCAACGGCCAGCATTCGTTCTATCAACTGATCCACCAGGGCACCCGGCTGGTCCCGTGCGACTTCATCGGGTTTTGCCAGTCGTTGAATCCGATCGGCAGACATCACGATCTGCTGATGGCTAATCTGTTCGCGCAGACCGAGGCGCTCGCGTTCGGCAAGACCGAGGATGAAGTAAAGGCCGAGGCAACGCCGGCGTGGCTCGTGCCGCACCGGGTCTTCGAGGGCAATCGTCCGACTAATACCCTGCTTGCCGAGTCTTTGACCCCGGAATCGCTGGGCGCGCTGATCGCCCTGTATGAGCACAGCGTATTCACGCAGGGCACGATCTGGAACATAGATTCATTCGATCAATGGGGTGTGGAGCTGGGAAAGGCGTTGGCCGAGCGCACCACTCCCGAACTCGAAAGCGCGCAGGAGCCGCAACTGCGGCATGACAGCTCGACCAATGCGCTGATCCGGCGCTATCGCCGCCTCAGGAATGGACGCACATGATTAGTCAATTCGCGGCGCGGATTGCGAAAAGATTTGGCGGCGGTTCGGAAGCACTGGATCCACCGGGAAAGCGGGGGGGTAGCGGCCGTGCACGGACACAGATGTCATAAGCCGCGAATGAATTGCGGCGGTCCGCCGGCGCAAGCACAACCGATAAAGGCGCCAGAATGAAAATAAAGTCGAAGGACTTCAAGGTGCACGCGGGCAAAAAAGTCAGGCTTGATCGCTGGCCGACGCTCGCAAAGCCGGTTTACAAGTCGAAGAAAGAATACGCCGAGCTCCTGCAGGCACAGGTGGAAGAACTGAGCGCGCTGCAGCGTCTGCACTATGCGTCGGATCGCTATGCGGTGCTGCTGATTTTCCAGGCGATGGACGCGGCGGGCAAGGACGGCGCCATCGCCCACGTGATGTCCGGGGTCAATCCACAGGGCTGCCAGGTGCTCAGCTTCAAGCATCCGAGTCCCGAGGAACTGGATCACGACTTCCTCTGGCGCACCACCCGCTCGTTACCGGAGCGCGGCCGCATCGGCATTTTCAACCGCTCCTATTACGAGGAAGTCCTGATCGTCCGGGTGCATCCGGAGATCCTGCGCAGCCAGGGGCTGCCGGACCATTTGCTCGATGAGAATTCGATCTGGCAGAGCCGATATCGCTCCATCGTTGACCTGGAAAGCCATCTGTACCGCAACGGAACGCGAGTCATCAAGTTTTTTCTGCACCTTTCGAAGGAAGAGCAAAGAAAGCGCTTCCTCGAGCGCATCGATGACCCGGACAAGAACTGGAAATTCAGCGCTGCCGACGTTGAAGAGCGCAAGTTCTGGAATCAATACATGAAAGCGTACGAGGCGTGCCTGGGCGCAACAAGCACAAAGCAGGCGCCCTGGTATGTGGTTCCGGCCGACGACAAGGAGAACGCCCGACTGATTGTTTCCCAAGTCATTCTCGATGTATTCAACGGACTGAAAATGACTTATCCCAGACCCACCGCGCAACATCGGCGGGAATTGCAATCCATACGCAAGCAGTTGGCGAAATAAAGGCCGAAGTCTGACCGCCGCATAGGTGAGCCACGCAGGGCTGGAGGGCAAACCATGAAGAAACTGCCGCACGACCGCACGCGATGCAAAGGTGCGACGCCAGGCTGCCCTGAACAGCATGGCAACTGTCTGGCCTTTGCGCTGTCTCACGGGCTGATTGCGAGCCTGCAGATGATGCACCGCAGCCAAAAACGACGATCAAATAATTCATGAGTCCCGAGCCTTCGTCCGCAACTGCCACGCCCATCCTCGATGAACAGTGCGTCAATGCGCTGCGCTTCTTGTCGGTCGATGCCGTGCAGAAGGCAAACAGCGGGCATCCAGGGTTGCCGCTCGGTGCCGCGCCCATGGCCTACGTCTTGTGGACGCGCTTGCTCAAGCATCATCCTGCCAACCCCGACTGGTTCGACCGCGACCGTTTCGTGCTGTCCGCCGGGCACGGATCGATGCTGCTCTACAGCCTGCTGCACGTAACCGGCTATGCGTTGCCGCTGGAGCAGATCAAACAGTTTCGTCAATGGGGTAGCATGACGCCGGGGCATCCGGAGCGCGGCGTCACGCCGGGGGTCGAAACCACGACCGGGCCCCTGGGCCAGGGCTTCGGCAACGGCGTGGGGTTGGCGATGGCCGAAGCGCACCTGGCGGCGCGCTACAACCGACCCGGCTTCGAGATCGTCGATCACCATACCTACGCTATCGTCAGCGACGGCGACCTGATGGAAGGCATCGCTGCGGAGGCGGCGTCGCTTGCCGGTCATTTGCGGCTCGGCAAACTGATCTATCTGTATGACGACAATCACGTCACGCTTTCCGCCGGCACCCCGATCACCTTCACCGAGGATTGCGCGCGCCGCTTCCAGGCGTACGGATGGCACACGCAAACGCTTCCAGACGGCAACGACCTCGCGGCAATCGAGCGCGCCCTGCAGGCCGCGCGCGCGCAATCGCAGCAGCCGTCCCTGATCCTGTTGCGCACCCATATCGGCTTCGGCTCGCCGCACAAGCAGGACAGCTTCCACGCGCACGGCTCGCCGCTGGGCGTGGAAGAAGTGCGCCTGACGAAGGAGAACCTGGGCTGGCCGGTGGCGCCGCCGTTCCTGATTCCGGAGCCGGTACGCGCGCATTTTCTTCAGGCGCTCGAACGAGGCGCGCTCGCCGAGGCCGCCTGGAACGACAAATTGGATGCGTATGCGAAGGCCTTTCCGGACCTTGCCCGGGAACTGCGTCTGCTCATCCGCGGCGCATTGCCCGCCGGCTGGGATGCGGGCATGCCCAGTTTTCCCGCCGACGCCAAGGGCATGGCCACCCGTGTGGCGTCCGGCAGCATCATGAACGCGATCGCGCCGCGCCTGCCGGCGCTGATCGGGGGCTCGGCCGATCTCGATCCGTCGACGCACACCGCATTGAAGGGATTGGGAGATTTCGAATCGCCCGGGGGCGCCGTCTCCGACAAGCAGGGTTCCGACGGCGGCGGTTGGTCGTACGCCGGCCGCAATCTGCACTTCGGCGTGCGCGAGCACGCGATGGGTTCGATCGTGAACGGCCTGGCCGCGCACGGCGGGACCGTCCCGTTTGGCGCGACGTTCCTGGTCTTTTCCGATTACATGCGGCCTGCCATCCGGCTCGCTGCGCTGATGGGATTGCACGTTATCTATGTATTCACCCACGACAGCATCGCCGTTGGCGAGGATGGCGCGACCCATCAACCGGTCGAACAGCTCGCCAGCCTGCGTGCGATTCCGCGCCTGATCGTCATTCGTCCCGGGGATGCGAATGAGACCAGTGTCGCGTGGCGCGTTGCGTTGGCGGCGCGCGCACGGCCGGTCGCGCTGGTGCTGACGAGGCAGGATTTACCGACGCTTGACCGCGCGCAGTTTGCCGCTGCCGACGGCTTGCAGCGCGGCGCCTACGTGCTGGCCGATGCCCCGGGTGGCGATCCGGAACTGATTCTCATCGCCAGCGGCTCCGAAGTCGCGCTGATCGTGCAGGCGCGGCGGCAACTGCTTGAGAAAAAAATACGGGTGCGCGTCGTCTCGATGCCGAGCTGGGAACTGTTCGAGGACCAGCCGCGACAATACCGCGACGCGGTGCTGCCGCCAGCCGTCGGTGCGCGGCTCGCTGTCGAAGCCGGCGTATCGCAGGGCTGGCATCGCTATGTCGGCAGCGGCGGCGATGTGCTCGCGGTGGATCGCTTCGGCGCGTCCGCCCCGGGAGAGGTGGTGATGCGCGAATACGGATTCACGGCCGAAAATGTTTGCGCGCGCGCGTTGGCGTTGCTACGTTGACCACCGCGTGCGAGTCTCGTCCGGGAACGCTGCAACAGTTTGTTGAGCCCCGCACGGTTTACGGTACGGCGCGATTTCCTGTGATGGCCTCGGTGACGACCGTGGTGCGCACCGCAAGTGCCTTCGCGCATGGAACCGCATATGTAGCCAGAACTCAGGTAATCGCAAACAGCCGATGACTGTCACTCGCTTGGAACGCTGCCGCTGGCATGCGCTTTCAGATGAGCGGGCGCTGCAGCAGGCAGCTGTTGATGCCATTCTGGCCAGTGCGGCACGGGCCATTCGTGATCGCGGGCAATTCCATCTCGTGCTTGCCGGCGGGAACACGCCACGTGCAATCTATCGCGCACTGGGCGCGACGCACGCGGATTGGTCCGCCTGGCGCATCTATTTCGGCGATGAGCGCTGTTTGTCGCCGGATAGTGCGGCGCGCAACTCGCGCATGGCTGCGGAAACCTGGCTCGATTCGGTTCCCATTGCCCCCTCGCAGGTGCACGCGATACCGGGGGAGCTGGGCGCGCTCGAAGCAGCCCGAATCTATGCACAAACGTTACAGGCGATTGATAACTTCGATCTGGTCCTGCTCGGCCTCGGCGAGGATGGCCATACGGCAAGCCTGTTTCCCGGTCACGAGTGGGGCACGCAGCCCGGTTCGCCGGACACGCTGGCGGTGATCGATGCACCCAAGCCGCCGCGCGAGCGCGTGTCCTTAAGTGCGGCACGGCTGAGTCGCGCGCGGCAGGTGATATTCCTGGTCAACGGCGAGTCCAAGCGCCGGGCGGTAGCCGAGTGGCGTGCCGGCAGGGAAATTCCGGCGCAGGCAATCGTGCCCGCGGCGGGTGTCGACGTATTGGTGAACGCCGCGTTGCTCTGACCGTTGGCTGTTGGATCGGGAATTCTCTGTTGCCGATCGATAGGCTGCTCAAGACGAGGGATTGACGTTCAGCGTACGCTTGCGAACAGAGCGTCATCGCGTTTGGCCGTACATTTGCAATTGGCATCCACGGTCTATCCTGCAACTTCGTTCGCCGTGTCATGGATGACGAGACGGCTGGAGGAATCTGTGCAACGCGCTGAAACCGCAACTGCGGCTTGTTGTCAAATCGTTGCGGTCCATCGATTTGATGCGGATCAATGCGTCGAGCAGATTCCACGTTATCGTGACCAATGCGGGCCGCAATTGCGGGCGCCCGGGCAGAGTTCGTCGTGTCCCGCCGACTCGAGCGCCGACCTTCATAAATAGCTGCCCCCACCCCGATCCCAAATCGCAGGCTGTGCCCTCCTCAGGTGACAAATGAGCGACGCGAAACAGACCAAAGCGGCCGCCGAAAGAGTAAGCCCCCTGGCCGGCAAGCCGGCCACGCCGGCAATGCTGGTCGACGTGCCCAGGCTGCTCACCGCTTACTACACTGGCGTGCCCGAGGCTTCGGTGCCGGCGCAGCGCGTGGCGTTCGGCACCTCGGGACACCGCGGTTCGTCTTTCGAAAATTCCTTCAACGAGTGGCATGTCCTGGCTATCAGTCAGGCGATTTGCGATTACCGCAAGCGCCAAGGCATAAGCGGTCCGCTGTATCTGGGCATCGACACCCATGCGCTGTCGGTACCGGCTTGTGCCAGCGCGCTGGAAGTGCTGGCGGCCAATGGTGTGGAGGTCATGCTCGCCGGGGGCGACGAATACACGCCCACGCCCGCGATTTCCCACGCCATCCTTGTGTACAACCGCGGGCGGACTTCAGGGCTGGCCGACGGCATCGTCATCACGCCCTCGCACAACCCGCCGGAGAGCGGCGGCTTCAAGTACAACCCGCCCAACGGCGGGCCGGCGGACAAGGACGTGACCGGATGGATGGAAGCGGCGGCGAATGCCTTTCTGGAACAAGCTCTCAAGGGCGTGCGCAGAATGCCTTACGAGAAGGCGCTGCATGCCAGTACTACGCGCCGCCACGACTTCCTCAACACGTATGTTAGCGACCTGGGCAGCGTGCTCGACATGGAGGCGATTCGCGGTGCGGGCATCAACATGGGCGTCGATCCCCTTGGCGGCGCAGGGGTTCACTACTGGCGGGCGATCGCGGAACGCTACCGGCTGAATCTCACGGTCGTGAACGATGTCGTCGATCCGACCTTCCGTTTCATGACGCTCGACTGGGACGGCCGCATTCGTATGGACCCGTCGTCGCCTTATGCCATGCAGGGTCTGATCGGGCTCAAGGATCGCTTCGACATAGCCTTCGCCTGCGACACCGACCATGACCGTCACGGGATCGTCACCCGGAATGCGGGCCTGCTGCCGCCCAACCACTATCTCTCGGTCGCGATCTACTTTTTGTTCCAGCATCGACCGCAGTGGAGCAAGTCCGCGGCCGTCGGCAAGACGCTGGTCAGCAGCCAGATGATCGACCGCGTCGCGGCCAAGCTCGGTCGCAAGCTCGTCGAGGTGCCGGTCGGTTTCAAGTGGTTCGTCGACGGCCTGCTCGACGGCTCGCTCGGCTTTGTCGGCGAAGAGAGTGCGGGCGCGGCTTTTCTGCGCCGCGACGGCAGCGTCTGGACCACCGACAAGGACGGCATCGCCCCGGCTCTGTTGTCGGCCGAGATCACCGCGCGCATGGGCCGCGATCCCGGCGAAATCTACCGCGAACTGGCACGCGAGTTTGGTGACCCCGCCTACGATCGCATCGATGCGCCGGCGACCCCGGAGCAAAAACAAAAGCTCGCGCAACTCTCGCCCAAGCAAGTACTGTCCACGGAACTCGCCGGCGAAAAAATCCAGGATATCCTGACCCAGGCCCCTGGCAACGGCGCGGCCATCGGCGGCCTGAAAGTAACCGCCGCGAGCGGGTGGTTTGCGGCGCGTCCGTCCGGCACCGAAGACATTTACAAGATTTACGCCGAAAGCTTTCGCGGGGCGGATCACCTGCGTCGCATCCAGGCCGAAGCACAGGCGATCGTCACTGCCGCCCTTGCGGCGCCCGCGCACCCTCCGGCGACGCCATCGCGGAAGAACTCGGAGGACAGTTCGTGAGCGAGGCCGCACCGGTCGGCCACGCGAAGGATGGCTCGTCGTCGGACCTGGAGGGATTCGATGCGCTGGCCGAGCTTGCGCTGGATATGCGTTCGTCGTGGAATCATGCTACCGACCAGATCTGGCGGCATCTGGATCCGGTGTTGTGGGAACTCACACATAACCCCTGGGTCGTTCTGCAAACGGCTTCGCGGGAGAAACTTCAGCGTGTTCTTGCGGGCGCTGCTTTTCGCAAGAACGTGGATGAGGTGGTGCAAGCCCGGCGGGATGCCGCCGAGGCGCCGGCGTGGTTCCAGCATACCTACCCGCAATCCGCGCTGAGCTGCGTGGCCTATTTCAGCATGGAGTTCATGTTGAGCGAAGCGTTGCCGATCTACTCCGGCGGTTTGGGCAATGTGGCCGGCGATCAGCTCAAGGCCGCCAGCGATATGGGTGTACCGGTCGTAGGCGTGGGCTTGCTCTACCAGCAAGGCTATTTTCGCCAGGTGATCGACAACGATGGCGCGCAACAGGCGCTGTTCCCATACAACGATCCGGGACAATTGCCGATTACGCCATTGCGTAAGGCAAATGGCGAGTGGCTGCGATTGGAGGTCGCTTTACCCGGTTACTCGGTCTGGCTGCGCGTCTGGCAGGTTCAGGTCGGTCGCGTGAAACTGTACCTGCTGGACAGCAATGACGCGGCGAATTATCCGGCGCATCGAGGCATCACCAGTGAGCTTTACGGCGGCGGGCCGGAGTTGCGCCTCAAACAGGAACTTCTGCTTGGCATCGGCGGCTGGCGATTACTCGCGGCGCTCGACATCAAGCCCGAAGTCTGCCACCTGAACGAAGGGCATGCGGCCTTCGCGGTGCTGGAACGCGCGCGATGCTTCATGCAGGAAACCGGGCAGACCTTCGAGGTCGCGCTGGCTGTCACCAGGGCGGGCAACGTCTTTACCACGCACACGGCGGTGGCTGCCGGGTTCGATCGTTTCGCGCCGGCGCTCATAGAACAGTACCTCGCCGGTTACGCACGCACGCAGCTCGGCATGACCGGCCACGATCTGCTGGCGCTCGGCCGGCGGAATCCGGACGACGCATCCGAACCTTTCAACATGGCTTATCTGGCGATCCGCGGATGCGGGGCGGTCAATGGCGTCAGTCGCTTGCACGGAAAGGTAAGCCGGCACCTCTTCCTGCCGCTCTTTGCGCATTGGCCGCAGGACGAAATCCCGATCGGACATGTGACCAACGGCGTTCACATGCCGACCTGGGACTCTGCTGCGGCCGATGAAATCTGGACCCAGGCCTGCGGGAAAAAACGCTGGCTGCGCACGACCGAGACGCTGGAGCAGGAAGTGCGTTGCGTTTCGGACGCCGCGCTCTGGCACTTTCGCACCGCCGCCCGCAAGGCCCTTGTCGAATACGCGCGCAAACGACTGTCCCGGCAACTGGCCGCATCCGGCGCATCGTCCGCAGCGGTTGATGATGCGAACCATCTGTTCGACTCCAATACGTTGACGCTGGGTTTTGCGCGCCGCTTTGCGACCTACAAGAGACCGAACCTGCTGCTGCATGACCCTGCGCGACTGATGCGGATATTGACCAACCCGCAGCGCCCAGTTCAACTCATCATGGCCGGCAAGGCGCACCCGGCGGACGCGGCCGGCCAGGCGCTGATTCAGGAATGGATACGCTTTATCCGGCGGCCCGAAACCCGCGCCCACGTCATCTTTCTCAGCGACTACGACATGCTCCTGACCGAGCACCTGGTGCAAGGCGTGGATGTCTGGCTCAACACGCCGCGCCGTCCGTGGGAGGCGTGTGGAACGAGCGGCATGAAAGTACTGGTCAATGGCGGCCTCAATCTGTCCGAATTGGACGGCTGGTGGGCGGAGGCCTACACGCCGGAAGTGGGCTGGGCGTTGGGCGATGGCCGTGAGCATGATGACGATCCCGCCTGGGACGCCGTCGAAGCGCAGGCGCTCTATGATCTTCTGGAACGCGAGGTGATCCCCGAGTTCTATACCCGGGACGAACAAGGCGTGCCCGTTGCCTGGGTAGCGCGCATGCGGGAAAGCATGGCGCAACTGACGCCGCGCTTTTCCACCAACCGCGCATTGCGTGAATACACCGAACAATATTACCTGCCGGCGGCCACGGCCTACCGAGCGCGAAGTGCCGACAAAGGCAGTGTTGGCGTGCAATTGGTCGATTGGCAGCATGCGCTGCAGCAGCACTGGGGCGCGTTGCGCTTCGGCGAAGTGAAGGTCGAGACCGCGGGCGGGCAGCACGTATATGAAGCGCAGGTATACCTCGATGGCCTTGGCGCCGAGGCGGTTCGGGTAGAGCTTTACGCCGACGGCGCCATGGGTGGTTGTTCCTTCCGGCAGGAGATGAAGGTCGTGCGGCAGCTCGTGGAAGCCAACGGCTACGCCTATCGGGCGGCGGTGCCGGCGACGCGTGCGCCGGCGGACTACACGGTACGGCTCATTCCGCGGCGCGAAGGTGTCGCGATTCCCCTGGAAGAGGCCCACATCCTGTGGCAGCGCTGACACGGTTCCAAAAAATCCAGGCACTGAACAAGAGACCCAATGCAGAAGGCATCAATACCGATAAAGAGTATGCGACGTCGGCATAAAAGTCCGGTGTCGCCAGTCACGACGGCACCAGGACCCGATGCGCAGGCCGCGCAGGTGAAGGTGCCCGGGCGTCTGCTGGACGATTACGTCGCCGAAATCTCCGAACGCACGCAGGTGCGCAGGGGTGTTCCTTTGCCGATGGGGCTCCATGATTCCGCGGGAGCCGTCAACTTTTCCCTGTTCAGCCGTCGCGCCAGCCGCGCTCGGCTGGAGTTGTTCGATGAACCAGCAGACGTAGTGCCAGCCAGGATTATTGTTCTCGATCCCATGCACAACCGCACAGGTGATGTGTGGCACGTGTGGATTGAGGGAATTCGGCCCGGTCAGCTCCATGCCTACCGGCTGCATGGGCCGTACCAACCCGGGGAAGGACATCGATTCAATTTCAACCGGCTGCACCTGCATGCGTTTGCGACGGCGATCTCGCCGTTGCCCGATTGGGATTTCGGTGGCGCGCGGGGATACGACGCGTCTGCGCCCGGGCCGGACCTGGTTTATTCGAAAATCGACAATGCCCGGGCCATGCCGGTTATCTCGCAGCCGAGCCCGCGCGGTTTTGCTGCATCAACGCTGAAGGAGAACAGTAGATCATGACCACTAACGCGCTCGCGCCGGACATGCTGCGGAAAATGGACGCTTATTGGCGAGCCACCAACTATCTTGCGGTCGGCCAGATTTTTCTCTACGACAATCCGCTGCTGAAGCGACCGCTGAAGCTCGAAGATGTGAAGCCAATGCTGCTGGGGCACTGGGGCACGACGCCGGGGCAGAACTTCATCTACGTGCACCTGAACCGGGTCATCAAGCGCTACGACCTCGACATGATCTACGTCTCCGGTCCGGGGCATGGCGGGCCGGCCGTGGTGGGCAACACCTACCTCGAAGGCACCTACAGCGAGGTCTATCCGGACATCAGTCAGGATGAAGCCGGACTCAAGAAGCTCTTCACCCAGTTTTCGTTTCCCGGCGGCATTCCAAGCCATGTTTCGCCGGAAACGCCTGGCTCGATTCATGAGGGCGGCGAGCTGGGCTATTCGCTGAGCCATTCCTTCGGGGCGGTGTTCGACAATCCCGATCTGATCGTCGCATGCGTCGTCGGCGATGGCGAGGCGGAGACGGGCCCGCTGGCCACTGCCTGGCATTCGAACAAGTTCCTTGATCCGGTCACAGACGGCGCGGTGCTGCCGATCCTGCATCTGA
The DNA here is from genome assembly GCA_039931685.1 of Betaproteobacteria bacterium. Taxonomy (GTDB): domain Bacteria; phylum Pseudomonadota; class Gammaproteobacteria; order Burkholderiales; family JACQAP01; genus JACQAP01. The sequence goes on from JBDTRK010000014.1 coordinate 40,588, forward strand.
ACGGCTACAAGATTGCAAACCCGACGGTGCTGGCGCGCATCACGCGCGAGGAACTGGAGCAGTTGTTCCGCGGCTACGGGTGGACGCCTTACTTTGTGCAGGGGCACGACCCGGCACTGATGCACGAGGCCATGGCCAGGACGCTCGACACGGCAGTGGAGCAAATCCGGGAAATTCAGCAATACGCTCGCGCCAGCGGCAACACCACACGACCGCGCTGGCCGATGATCATTCTCGATTCGCCCAAAGGCTGGACCGGACCGAAAGTCGTCGATGGTCAGCCGATCGAGGGCACCTTC
>JBDTRK010000015.1:0-40867 GCA_039931685.1 Betaproteobacteria bacterium
CATGCCGCCAGCGTTCAATCTGAGCCAGGATCAAACTCTTCAGTTCAATCCATCTGTTTGCCAGTTCTCACGAACCAGCCTCTCACTCAAAGTAATCTCCAAAGATCAAAAATTACTACGCGTGAGCACTTCTATACTCTCAAAGCTTCTTCACAGGACAGGCGTCGGCTCTCCCCCTTTGACAGGGCAAAACCAACCGGGCGATAACCCTCTACCCGTTCCCGTGCAGCACTCCAAAAACACGAAGCACCCACACGCATCGGTTGTTTAAATTTTTAAAGAGCGACGCCGTTTTTTGCGGCGGCCGTTTCCGGCGAAGGGCGCATTATACGGACCGAATTCCGTGGGTCAACACTTTTCGCGGGTTTTCAGCAGCTAAACCGCCTCCTTTGACGCCATACGCTGCCCGGGTCACGGAAACGTGGCATCAGGTCAGCCGCACCCGCGCGAATTTTCGCTTGCCGACCTGGATGACGTAGGGACCGCCGGCAGGCAGCCGCAAGGCCTTGTCGCTGACTTTCTCCCCGTCGAGCTTGACCCCTCCCTGTTCGATCATACGCATTGCTTCGGAGGTGCTCGCCGTCAGATTCGCCTGTTTGAGAACTTGGCAAAAAAGCAAAGGCTCGCCGCCGGTCGAAAGCGCGTGCTCCGGCATCTCATCGGGTATTTGGCCCTGTTTGAACCGTGCCTGGAAATCAACCAGCGCCTTTTCCGCCGCGGCACGATCATGAAAGCGGGCAACGATTTCCTGAGCAAACGTAACCTTGATGTCACGCGGATTGCGGCCGGCCGCTACTTCTTCCTTCCATTTCCTGATTGTCGCCAGCGACTCGAAAGACAAGAGCTCCAGATAACGCCACATCAACTCGTCGGATATCGACATTAGTTTGCCGAAAATCTGTTCCGAGCTCTCGGCGATGCCTACATAGTTTCCGAGAGACTTCGACATCTTGTTGACCCCATCGAGCCCCTCCAGCAACGGCATCGTCAAAATGCATTGTGCCGGCTGGCCGTAGTCCTTCTGCAATTCGCGCCCGACCAGCAGATTGAATTTCTGATCCGTGCCGCCGAGCTCCAGGTCCGATTTCAGCGCGACGGAGTCATATCCCTGCACCAGCGGATACAGAAATTCGTGGATTGCGATCGACTGTCCGCTCTTGTAGCGTTTGCCAAAATCGTCGCGCTCGAGCATGCGCGCCACGTTGTACTTGGCCGCCAGCCTGATCATGTCGACAGAGGTCAGCTTGTCCATCCAAGTCGAGTTGAATGCCACTTCGGTTCTTGCGGGATCGAGAATCTTGAATACCTGCGCCTGGTAGGTCTTGGCATTTTCGGTAATTTGTTCGCGAGTCAGTGGCGGCCGAGTAGCGTTCTTGCCCGTCGGATCGCCGATCAGTCCGGTGAAATCTCCGATCAGAAATATGATGTGGTGGCCAAGGTCCTGCAGTTGCCGAAGCTTGTTGATCAGAACCGTATGCCCGAGGTGAAGATCGGGAGCGGTGGGATCGAAACCGGCTTTGACTCGAAGAGGCCGCCCTTTCTTGAGCTTCTCGACGAATTCCGCTTCGATGATCAACTCACTGCAACCTCGCTTGGTAACTTCCAGTTGTTCCTTGATTTCCATATTTTCAGTTGTGGTGATCCTGTTTCATCGGCTTGCGACAGTTTGCCGTCGATTGGAACGTAAGTTGCGAGATCCGGGTTACGTCCAGCGGAGGATTCTGCTAATCTCCGAGCCAAATTGCCAATGATATGAGTGCATGTCTTTGAACAAATACAAAATTCTAGCGCAAAAGCCAGCATCCGAAACGCGATCCTTTTGGCACCACTGGCCAGTAGCGATCGCGATATTGCCGTTTTTCGGCGTTGTTGCCGCATTTGGTATTGCACCCGATACCGTTCCGGAACCGGTGGAACTGCAACACGTCGTCGAGAACATCGTCCTTCCTGCGGCCACAACCTCGCAATCTGATCAAAGCCGATACTGGCGCGAGGAGCGCATACAGCGCGGCGACACCGTCGCCTCGATTCTGGCGAGATTGAATGTCAATGACACGGAAGCCCTAACCTACCTGCTGCAGGCGAAGGATGTGCGCTCGCTCTATCAATTGATACCCGGCCGAACAATTCGCGTCGTGACGACCGATGAGGGCCGCCTTGAATCCCTCTCTTACGTAAATACGAACGGGCGCCGGCTCCACGTTATCCGTGGAGAATCGGGATTCTCCTCATCCGAGGAAGTGCCTCAAACCGAGCAATGGATAATGCAAAGTTCGGGAGAAATAGAATCCTCGCTGTTCGCGGCAACCGACATCTCCGGCATCCCGGAAATGGTTGCTCTTCAACTTGCGGAAATTTTTTCCAGCGACATCGACTTTCATCGCGACTTGCGTCGGGGTGACCGGTTCTCCGTGGTTTACGAGGCCCTTGCTGCCGATGGTGAATTCGTAGGCTTCGGCCGCGTGCTTTCAGCGGAATTTGTAAATCAGGGGCACACCTTTCGCGCCGTATTTTTTCGTGATGATCAGGGTCGCAACGGCTACTACACCCCCGACGGACGCAATATGCGTAAGACATTTTTGCGCTCCCCCATTGAATTCTCCCGTGTAACATCCGGATTCAGCACCGAGCGATTCCACCCCATCCTGAAGGCGTGGCGCGCGCACAAGGGCATCGATTACGGCGCCCCCGCGGGCACGCGGGTGCGCGTCACTGCCGACGGTCACGTCACGTTCAGCGGTCGCAAAGGCGGCTATGGCAACGTCGTGATCGTGCGCCATACCAATGGCTACGAAACTTTGTACGCGCATCTGTCGGGGTTTGGCCAAGGAATCAGGCCGGGACGGCGCGTCGTGCAAGGGGAAATTATCGGCTTCGTCGGCAGCACCGGAATGGCCACCGGTCCGCACCTGCACTACGAATTCCACGTCAACGGCGTGCACCAAAATCCGATGCGCCTCGCCATGCCGCCAGGTCCTCCCATTACCGCGCAGTTGCGGTCAGTCTTTGACGAGGCGGCCCAGCCTCTGCTGGCTCGGCTCGACATGCTTCGCAATACCAATCTCGCCCGTTTGGACTGAATTGTGCCGCCGGCGGCGTAAGCCGACCGATCCCGCCATTGCCTGCTAGACTTTGCGGCCATGGGAAACGCAGATCATTACGTTGGGCTGATGTCCGGGACCAGCCTGGACGGCGTAGACGCGGTGTTGCTCAAATTCTCAGGTGGCACGCACCGCATAGTCGGCGAATACTTCGCGCCGTTCGAGAATTCGTTGCGAACAAGGCTGTTGTCGCTTCACCTGCCACAGCCCGATGAAATTCACGAGGCCGCGGTACTGGGCAACGATCTCGCGCGGATTTATGCACGAGCGGTTTGCCAGTTGCTTGACAAGACACGTACGACTCCGGCCCGCATTCACGCCATCGGTTGCCATGGCCAGACGATTCGGCATCGCCCGGATGCCGGGTACACCATTCAGCTTGGCAACGGCGCGCTGCTCGCGGAGTTAACCCGCAACATCGTCGTCTGCGATTTCCGTAGCCGGGACATCGCCGCCGGGGGTGAAGGCGCGCCCTTGGTTCCTGCTTTTCACGCGGCGATGTTTGCCCATGCCGCGGTCCATCGCGTCATCGTCAATATTGGCGGCATAGCCAATCTCACAGATCTCAACCAGGATGAGGTAAAGGGATTTGATACCGGTCCGGGCAACATGCTCATGGACGCATGGACACTGCGCCATCTCGGTAAACCGTTCGATCACGATGGTGCGTGGGCGCAAGGTGGGACGTGTATCGAAGCCCTTCTTCACACTATGCTTCAACACGAGTTTTTTTCCAGACAACCCCCAAAAAGCACGGGCCGGGAGCTCTTCAATCTGGCTTGGCTCGAGGAACGGCTTTCCGGAAGGGAGAATCCACAGGACGTGCAGGCTACTCTGCTCAAGTTGACTGCTGGGAGCATCGTTCACGCCATCAGATCGCACTGCCGAGGAGCGGAGGAGGTCTATGTGTGCGGCGGCGGCGCTGCCAATACGGCATTGATGAAGCAACTTGCGGCCGATATGCACGATGTGCGGATTGCGACCACAGCAATCCTCGGAATCGCCCCCGACTGGGTGGAGGCCTGCGCGTTTGCCTGGCTCGCGCGTCAGGCCCTGCTGCTGCAACCCGGAAACCTGCCGTCAGTTACGGGCGCCACCGGTTCACGTGTGCTGGGCGCAATCTACCCCGCATAAAAACAAAAAGGGCGGCCATCAGTGCTGCCGCCCCTCGCGATTTCGCTCCGCGATCGTTACGCAGAAAACGAGGACCCGCACCCGCAGGTAGAACTTGCATTCGGATTCTTGATCACGAATTGCGACCCTTCAATGCTTTCCTGATAGTCGATTTCTGCGCCGACCAGGTATTGATAGCTCATAGCGTCAATCAGAAGCGTAACGCCATTCTTTTCCATGGACGCATCATCTTCGTTCGCATCCTCGTCAAAGGTGAAACCATACTGAAAACCGGAGCACCCCCCACCCGTGACGAACACGCGCAGCTTGAGGCCGGGATTGCCCTCTTCATCAATCAATTCCTTCACTTTCCTTGCCGCGTTGTCCGTAAACAGTAACGGCGACGGCATTTCAGTAACGGCGTTCATTGCTTGCTCCCGAATTAAACCCATTCCAATTCATTATCTGGCGCTTGGTGCGGCCGGTCAATCTCCGCCAGACCCTTTAAGCGACACGACTTTTTGCCCATTTTCATTGTCCTGGTGGACCAATCTGCCCTGCACCACCGCGCCAAGCTGAATTTCCAAGGTTCTATAGTGGACATCCCCTGTGACATTGGACTTGGGCTGTAGTTCGACATATGCCGAACCATGAACGGGGCCGATGACGGTGCCGTTTATAACAGCATGCGATACCCGTATCTCCCCTTCAATTTGGGCCTTTTCGCTCAAAACCAAGGTGCTTGGCTGATCATCGGAAGTGGATACGTTGCCACGCACACGTCCGTCGACGCGCAATCCGCCGCTGAACGCGATGTTGCCTTCAACGATCGTGCCCGCGCCGATCAGACTGTCAATGCGATTTTGCGGCTTTGTTGGTTTGGCTCCGAACATTTCTGCACTCCATTCACGACAGGGTAACGGTTTGCGTCGATACCGGTGTGGGATTCCCCGCTTCCAGTACGCGAACCTGTACCTTCTTGATGACGGCGTCGGCAGGCATCAGGAATGTACCCTCGACACGCTGATAGAACTTGAACGCTAAATTATACGCTTGGGTCGCATCATCCTCCTTGGGGAAGCTGATAACTTCCGATTTTCCTGCCCGTTCAAAATCGACTATGAACTGCAATCGTCCACGGAAATCCTTAACGCGCTGCTTGGATTGTGCGATCAAAAGGCGATAGCGATATTCATCGGGCAATGCATCAGGCTGGACGCGAAATCGGTTGACGTTGATGCCGCCAGCCTCGCCGCCGGATGCCATCAACGTTTGAAAGAATGCGAGGTCCTCCTTCAGGAGAGCATTTTCTTCGATCAGATTGTGTATCTGTCCTGACAAATTTCCGTGCGCTGCCAGATCGATCTGCGCCTGTCGTTCGCTGACTGCAATCTCTCGTCTCAATGCCGAGTTTTCATCCTGAAGTTTGGCGTTCAGGTCTTGCAAGCGACTCCTCTCTTGCTGCGCTTCGCTATTATCGAATCCTGCGTTTTGCCGGCCAAAATCGTAGGTCAGCCACCCACTGCCAACAACTACTCCGGCAAAAACCGCTGCGGAAAGCCAGCGCCAGTACCAAGGCACATGAGTATGGACTGCCACTCTCGGAGCAGCGATGCCGAAGCGACGCTTGATGGCCCTTATCAGCGACACGGCTGCGGATTAATGTGTTCGTTGCCGATGGGCGCCCGCAATCCGAACCATTGGTTCAGATTTAGCCACGCTCGGCCTGCGGCCGCCTTCACCCGACTACGGGGTCCGGCCACAATCGCCACCGTAACGTCTGCCCGACGACACGCACTGGTAATTCTGCAAATATTGACACCGCTCAGCGACCGCGCCGCCGCATCACGCCCGGGCACAAGAACATCAATGGATGATTCGACGGCATGGCGCTTTTCGGAGAACGACAGATTTGCCTCAGCGTTGCGTGCCTCACTGCTGGCCCGGGGCCCAGCATCAGCATTCAGGCGCACGCTGACGACCCTGCGCAAATCTTCACCTTCAACGCTATCAATTTTTTCCATTTTTACCAATGACTTAAGATTTTTTCATGATATAGCCTGATATCATGATGATGCAAATAAAAAAGCCGCCCTGAGGCGGCCTTTTTTCTTTTACACGACTAGCGCTTGGAGAATTGCTTGCGGCGCCGCGCTTTGTGAAGGCCCACCTTCTTGCGCTCCACTTCTCGTGCGTCTCGCGTAATCAGCCCCGCTTTGCTGAGTACCGGCTTGAGCGATGCATCGTAATCGACTAATGCCCTGGATATGCCGTGCCGGACCGCACCAGCCTGACCCGATTCGCCCCCACCATCGACATTTATCAGAATATCAAAGGTATCCAGGTGATTGGTCAAAACCAGCGGCTGGCGCACCACCATGCGACCGGTCTCGCGGGAAAAGAATTCATCGACCGGCTTGTCGTTTACGATGATCTTGCCTTTGCCGGGCTTGATGAAAACCCGCGCAACCGCACTCTTGCGGCGGCCGGTCCCATAGTTGTACTGGACAGTTGCCATGAAATTCCCTAAACGTTAAGAGTTTGCGGTTGCTGCGCCGAGTGCGGATGGTCGGATCCCGCGTAGACCTTCAGCTTCTTCAGCATCGCGTAACCGAGCGGGCCTTTTGGCAGCATCCCCTTCACGGCCTTTTCCAGGACTCGCCCGGGGAAACGGCCGTGCAGTTTGGAAAAAGTCGCACTGTAGATACCGCCTGGATAGGTAGAGTGGCGATAATAGACCTTCTGTTCGGCCTTATCGCCAGTCACGCGCAGCTTTTCGGCGTTGACGACGACAATGTAATCGCCGGTATCGACGTGCGGCGTGAACGTAACCTTGTGCTTGCCGCGCAAGCGCTTGGCAATTTCCGAGGCTAGGCGCCCCAATACTTTATCGGTCGCGTCGACAACGAACCAGTCGCGCTTTACCTCGTGTGATTTTGCAGAAAACGTCTTCATGGCGGATGTTCCGCGTAGGCCGATTAACGAAAGCCGCGTAGTGTAGTTGAACGCTCCGCCCCTTGTCAAACATGGTTTTTTAACTCAAGTGGCGGATTTCTAAGCGTTTCTGGCCCAGTTGAGCAATCATAGCCCAGAACTAAGGGCGGGCCTGCCTGCAGCAACTGGTCGCCCTCCCGCCAAGCACGAACGCTTTAATGACATAGCCATTTAGTGAATAATGCGCTTCCCAACGCGCCCAGCCGTTTTCTTCAGTACGTTTCGTTCAATGCGCAAGCTCTGGCTCATATTTGCCCAGGCAGTCACGATCAGCCTAGCGGCTCTCTTTGTCGTAGTAACTCTGCGGCCGGACCTCGTGTCCTGGACCGGGCGTGCCGCTGGAATAGTCACGGTAAGGGAGGCAATCGATGGCCCGCGCGAGCGCCCGAATTTTGTTTCCCTGAGTCCCGCCGCCAAGAAGGCAATGCCATCGGTGGTCAATATTTTCACCAGCAAGGATGTGAAGGTGCCGCGTCACCCCTTCATGGATGATCCACTATTCCGGCGTTTTTTCGGCGATCAACCGGACGGAGATACGCAGCACAGTTCCAGTCTCGGATCGGGCGTTATCGTCGGACCAGAAGGTTACATACTCACCAATCACCACGTCGTCGAAGCAGCAGACGAAATTGAGCTCGCGCTGGCAGATGGGCGCAAGGCGCCTGCCAAAGTCGTCGGAACAGATCCGGAAACCGACTTGGCCGTACTCAAAGTGGAGCTGTCCGGTCTTCCCGCAATGACTTTTGGCAACCCCGAAAAACTCGCGGTTGGAGATATCGTCCTCGCCATCGGCAATCCCTTTGGTGTCGGCCAAACAGTCACCATGGGCATCGTCAGCGCCCTCGGCCGCAGCCACCTGGGCATCAGCACATTCGAGAACTTCATACAAACAGACGCCGCAATCAATCCTGGCAATTCCGGCGGAGCCTTGGTCGACGCGTCGGGCAACCTGGTCGGCATCAACAGCGCAATTTATTCGCGCAGCGGCGGTTCGCTTGGTATCGGCTTCGCGATTCCCGCAAATCTGGCCAGGCAGGTCATGGAGCAGATCGTGCGCACCGGCGCTGTGACCCGAGGGTGGATTGGGGTCGAAGTCCAGGATCTGTCCGCCGAACTGGCCGAGTCCTTCAAGCTGCCGAATGCTCACGGAACGCTTATTGCCGGCGTGCTGCGCGGAGGTCCGGCGGATAAGGCGGGCATCAAACCCGGAGATATTCTGGTCGCGGTGGAATCAGGCGCCGTCCTTGATTCAACCAGCATGCTGAATCTGGTTGCGGCGCTCGAACCCGGAAAGCAAGCAACACTTAAAATCTTGCGTAACCGCAGCGAAATGTCGATCAAGGTCAACGTCGGCAAGCGTCCCAAACCGAACCGCAGCAACGAGCTCGAGTAGCTGCCGCGGCATACACGGGATCAACCCGTCGAGTCGGACCGGGATTCTTCAGGTTCGCGTTTCGAAATCCATTGCGATACGAAGATTCCCAACTCGTAGAGTACCCACAGCGGGACGGCGAGCATGACTTGGGAAACAACGTCAGGCGGAGTAAAAATCGCGCCGACCACAAAAGCGCCGACAATCATGTAGGGCCGTATCTCTTTGAGCGTTTTAACGCTTACCAAGCCCATCCGAACCAGGATCACCACCGCTACGGGCACTTCGAAAGTCACGCCAAACGCCAGGAACAGGCTTAACACGAAATCCAGATATTTGCCGATGTCGGTCATCACCGCCACACCTTCGGGCGCGACCGAAACCATGAAATGGAACACCACCGGAAAGACTAGATAGTATGCAAACGCCATCCCGCAAATAAATAACAGGGTACTGGTAATGATGAGCGGCGCCACGAGTTTACGCTCGTGCGCGTATAGGCCAGGAGCCACGAAAGCCCAGACCTGATAGAGCAAGTATGGCAGCGCAATTACAAAGGCGGCCATCATTGTGACTTTTACCGGGACGAAGAACGGCGCGGTCACTTCGGTCGCAATCAAGCGACCGCCCACCGGCATCGACGCGATCATGGGCTGAGCAAGTATCGCGTAAAGGTCGCGTGCCCATGGAAAGAGGCAGATGAATACCAGTAACAATGCCAGCACGCAGCGCAGCAAGCGATCGCGCAACTCGATCAGATGCGACATGAATGAATCGGGCTCGGCCATTAGCGTGGATTATTCTTGCAGGGGAGGGAAATCGGTGACGTCCAGCCCGAAATCAGGCCGGCTTGTCGCTTACGGGCTTGCTGTCAGGCGCAGACGAATCCGCCGCATCCGCCGTGACATCCGACACTGATCCCTTCGTGGCTTCGGGAGATGGCTCGGGCGATGGCTTCATCAATGGCATCATCTGGATTCCGGCAGCGGGGGCAACCGCCGCCTCCACCTCCTGCTGCGTGGATTCGACTTGCTTCTGCAATTCGACGCCAGCCTGCTTGACTTCGCCGTCGATGTAATTCACTTGCGAAGTGACGGACTGCTCGATGGTGCGCGCTGCATCCTGCATCGTCGCCTTAAGCGCGCGCAGTTCTTCGAGTTCAATTTCCCGATTGATGTCCGACTTTACCTCTGCTACGTAGCGTTGGAGGCGGCCGAACAGGGCACCCAGTGTCTTTGCCACACGTGGCAAACGCTCGGGGCCGATCACGATGAGCGCGACCACCCCAATTACGAAAATCTCGGAGGCACCGAAATCAAACATGACGACAACCGGATACTGGGTAATCGATCAGGTCTTGGTCTTGTCCTTCACTTCACCCTCGAATGTCTGCGCGGCATTCGCGCCGTCGAGCCTTGCAGTTTCCTTTGCGTCATCCGCGGTCTTCATGCCCTCTTTGAAGCCCTTGACTGCACCGCCGAGATCCGAGCCGATGTTGCGAAGTTTCTTGGTGCCAAATATCAACAACACGACGACAAGAACGATCAACCAATGCCAAATACTGAATGAGCCCATCTTTAGTACTCCCGAATCAAAATAGCTATATTGAACGCTGGATCATCCCCGGCAGCGGATCTTTGCCGCCGAGTACGTGCATGTGCAGGTGGAATACGTCCTGCCTGCCGATTCGTCCCGTGTTCACGATGGTACGGAACCCTTCTGGCGAACCTTGCTCACGAGCCAGTTGGCCCGCCAACGCCATCATCTTCCCCAGTACCATCCGGTGCCGATCCTGAACATGCTGTAAAGAATCGACATGCTCTTTTGGAATCAGCATGAAATGCACTGGCGCAACAGGGCTTATGTCGAGGAAGGCGAGCACTTCGTCGTCCTCGTAGACCTTGCGGCTGGGAATCTCACCCCGCACGATCTTGCAGAAGAGGCAGCTTTCGACAGTCGTTTTCATTCATCTTCTCTTGCGACGCATTCCATGTTCCTTGCTTACTGTTGCTTGAGCCTGTCGCTGATTCACCGTCAGCTTCGAGATTTTTTTTCGTCGACACCCGATATGCCTTCGCGGCGCTTCAATTCCGCAAGAACGTCGCCGGGCCCGAGGCCGTGCCACGCCAACATGATCAAGCAGTGGAACCACAGATCCGCAGTTTCACGAACGATATGAAGTTTATCACCGTCCTTCCCCGCAAGCAGGGTCTCGGCTGCCTCCTCGCCAATCTTCTTGAGAACGGCATCGTGGCCCTTGGCGAACAAGCCGGCCACGTACGAACTCGCCGGATCGGCGCCCTTGCGTGATTCGATGGTGTGCGCGAGGCGCTGAAGTATGTCGCTTTCAGTCATAAGTTTTACTTGTAGATTTGCCCGGGGTCCTTGAGCACCGGTTCGGTCTCAACCCACCGCCCATTCTCAAGCTTGCGGAAAAAGCAGCGGCCATGCCCGGTATGGCACGCGATCCCTCCGACTTGCTCTACCTCGAGTACCACTACGTCGGCGTCACAATCCACACGCACCTGCCTGACCAGCTGAACATGGCCCGAATCCTCGCCCTTGCGCCACAAACGATTGCGCGAACGCGACCAGTATACCGCCCGGCCCGAGCGAACAGTCTCGGACAAAGCCTCGCGGTTCATCCAGGCCAACATCAGCAGTTTGCCGGTTCCGACCTCCTGAGCCACGGCCGCTATCAGACCGTCAGCATCGAACGCCAGTTCGTCGAGCCAGGCTTCGCTCACAGCCTGACCTCAATATTGTTTTGCGCCATGAAGCGCTTTGCCTGCTGCACCGTCAATTCGCCATAATGAAAAACACTGGCCGCAAGGACGGCGTCGGCCTTGCCTACCAAGACACCATCGACCAGATGCTGCAGGCTGCCAACTCCACCACTAGCGATTATTGGAATTTCCAGTGCCTCGGAAAATGCACGGGTGATCTCCAGATCGAAACCGGCCTTGGTACCGTCGCGATCCATGCTGGTGAGCAGGATTTCGCCGGCACCCGCGGCCTGCATGCGTCTTCCCCATTCCAGTGCGTCCAGCCCGGTCGGATGGCGCCCCCCGTGGGTAAAAACTTCCCAACGCGGGATTGGACCGGGGATGCGCTTGGCGTCCACTGCCACGACGATGCATTGCGATCCGTAGCGGCCAGCGGCGTCTTCCACCAATTGAGGATTGTTCACAGCAGAAGTATTGATGCTGACCTTATCCGCGCCGGCATTGAGCAGGCGGCGAACATCGCCGACCTCACGCACGCCTCCACCCACCGTCAAGGGAATGAATACTTGCGAAGCCACCTTTTCGACGATACCGAGCAGCAATCCCCGGTTATCGGAGCTTGCGGTGATATCGAGGAAAGTAAGTTCGTCGGCACCCTGCTCGTCGTATCGGTGGGCGACTTCGACGGGATCTCCGGCATCGCGCAGTGCGACGAAATTGACGCCCTTGACGACACGGCCATCAGCAACGTCGAGGCAGGGAATAATTCGCTTGGAGAGTCCCATGGCGGACAGCGTTCGGACGAAAGTAAATAAGACTGGGTAGTTAGAATTCGGCTTTCAGGCCGCGATACACGGCAGGGCCTGAATTGGACCAGTGGGGTAAGGGCTGCGCCGACAGTGCGCTACACGCTTCCTTTTGACATTTTGGCATTATCGTCGGCCATCTTGTCAGCAAGTTTCTGCGCTTCGGAGAAATCCAGCGTACCTTCATAAATTGCCCGACCGGTAATGGCGCCCAGTATGCCTTCGCTCTCGGCCTCACATAGCGCCCTCACGTCCGCCAGATCGGTTATGCCGCCACTGGCAATGACGGGTACCGACAGCTCGCGCGCTAGGTCCACGGTCGCCTTCACGTTTACCCCACTCATCATGCCGTCACGACTGATGTCGGTATAAATGATCGCCTCGACGCCCAAATCCTGGAATTTTTTGGCCAAATCAAGCACGTCGTGGCCCGTGACCTTGGACCATCCGTCTACTGCAACCTTGCCGTTCTTTGCATCCAGCCCGACCATGATGTGGCCGGGGAACGCATAGCAGGCGTCGTGCAGAAATCCGGGCGTTTTCACCGCGGCGGTGCCCAGAATGATGTAAGAAATACCGTCATCGAGGTAGCGTTCGATTGTATCCAGGTCGCGTATACCGCCTCCGAGCTGGACCGGGATTTCCCCCCCGATCGCATTGATAACCGCCTTTATCGCCTCCTCGTTTTTCGGTTTTCCGACGAATGCCCCGTTCAAGTCGACAAGGTGAAGGCGCCTCGCCCCCTTGCCGACCCAATGCCTGGCCATCGCGCCGGGGTCTTCGGAAAAAACCGTGGCGTCCACCATCGAGCCTTGTTTCAAGCGGACACAATGTCCGTCTTTGAGGTCAATTGCCGGAATGATCAACATAATTTGGAATCGATCGCCAACCGATCGGATAAGGACGCAGTCAGCCGGAGAGGATTTCTTGGATTAAGGAATCGTGTCAGACGTTAGCAGCAGGGACGGTGTCGGTCTGAACTGACATGCGCTGAGCCCCGTTCCAGGAAACGAAATTCGATAACAGGCGCAAGCCCGCAGACTGACTTTTTTCCGGATGAAACTGCACGGCAAAAATATTATTCCTTGCAACGGCGCACGTAAAGGACAACGGATACCGGCTGGTTCCCGCCACCAGGTCCCCGTCGGGCGTATCCACGTAATAGCTGTGTACGAAATAGAAGCGGCTGCCGTCGGCAATACCGTCCCACAAGGGGTGGGGCATGGACTGGTATACCTGATTCCAGCCCATGTGCGGTACTTTGATCTTCCCCGCCTGAGCGTTCACGGCAACGGCGGGCCGGAAACGGACAACCTTGCCGGGAAGTACGCCCAGCCCCGGAGTATCCCCTTCCTCACTGTGTTCGAAAAGCATTTGCAAGCCGATACACAGCCCCAGGAATGGCTTGGTGCGTGCGGCATCGAGCAACGGCGCCCGCAGGCCGCGCGCGTCCATTTCGCGCATGCAATCGGGCATTGCACCTTGCCCGGGAAAGACGACTCTGTTGGCCGATCGGATGACAGCCGGATCACTGGTCACCGTAACAACTTTTGTCGGCGCGACATGCTCCAGCGCCTTCGCCACCGAGCGCAGGTTACCCATTCCGTAATCGACTACCGCGATATATGTCATGAACCAGATGTTTACCGCTTTGAAACCACTTCCTGTCCAGCCTCTCAGTTCACAGGCTGCCCTTGGTGGTAGGCAGCGTGCCGCTGGCGCGCACGTCGAGTTCGACGGCCATGCGCAGGGCCCGGCCAAAGGCCTTAAAGATGGTTTCGGACTGATGGTGGGCATTGCGGCCCTTAAGGTTGTCTATATGCAGAGTGACCAAAGCGTGATTGACAAACCCCTGGAAAAATTCATGCACCAGATCGACATCGAATTCGCCGATGAGTCCGCGCGCGTAGTCCACCGAGTACTCAAGACCCGGCCGTCCTGACAGATCAATCACCACTCGTGACAATGCCTCGTCAAGCGGAACATAGGCGTGACCATAACGCCGAACGCCCTTCTTGTCGCCGATAGCCTTGGTGAATGCCTGGCCGATGGTGATGCCGACATCCTCCACCGTATGGTGAGCGTCAATATGCAGGTCGCCTTTGGCCTCGACCTCGAGGTCGAGCATGCCATGACGCGCGACCTGATCGAGCATGTGGTCGAAGAATCCCACTCCCGTGGCGAGCCTGGACTTGCCGCTGCCGTCGAGATTGAGACGAACCTCGATCTGCGTTTCGAGGGTATTGCGGGTTACTTGGGCTTGGCGCATGGGAGAACGGTTTGAAATTGGTCTTATCCTAACTCAATTACGACATCGCGGATGACGGCGCCGTGGCAGTCGGGCCATGGAGAATTCCGCCGAGCGCTTTTATGAGGACTTCGCATTGCGTATCGGTGCCGACCGTAATGCGCAAATAAGCGGCTATCCTCGCGGGATTCTGGAAATTTCTCACGACGATGCCGAGTCCGCGCAGTTGCGCCGCCAGTTCCGCGCCACTGCGGCGGGGATGGCGAACAAAGACAAAGTTCGCTGCCGAGGGAACGACTTCGAATTCCAGGTGCTGCAGTCCGGCTACCAGACGCTGGCGGCTGTCGACAACTTTGCGCCAGGTGTCTTCGAAATAGGCTTGATCTTCCATTGCCGCCACCGCACCGGCCTGTGCAAAGCGATCCAGCGGGTAGGAATTGAAGCTGTCCTTGACCCGGTTCAAGGCCTCTACCAGTTCCGGACTGCCGATCGCGTAACCGACGCGAAGCCCGGCAAGCGAACGCGACTTTGACAGCGTGTGCGTTACCAGAAGATTGGGATAGCGCGCTACCAGCGGCACCGCCGATACGCCGCCGAAATTTACATAAGCCTCGTCGATTACCACGACGGAGTCAGTGTTCGCTTGCAGAAGTCGTTCGATTTCGGGCTGCGCCAGCAGGCGCGCCGTGGGGGCATTGGGATTGGGGAAAATGATTCCGCCGTTGGTCTGCAGGTAATCGTCGACGTCAATCTCGAACGAGCCGGTCAGCGCGACCTCCCGGTATGCTATGCCGTATAACCGGCAGTACACCGGATAAAAACTGTAGGTAATGTCCGGGAAGAGTACCGGTGCTTCGTGCTTGAGCAACGCCTGAAAGGTGTGCGCCAGTACCTCGTCCGAGCCGTTGCCGACAAAAACGTTTCCGGCCCTGACTTCGTGGCGCACTGCAATGGCCTGTCGCAGTCGCTCGCTGACCGGATCGGGATAGAGCCGCAGCGACTCCCCGATTTCGGCGCGCAACGCCTCCAGCACCCTGGGGCTCGGCCCGTACGGGTTCTCATTGGTATTGAGCTTGACTAAATTGGGCATCCTGGGCTGCTCGCCCGGAATGTAAGGCGTCAGGCCGTGCACCACGGCGCTCCAGAACCGGCTCATCGATGGATCCGGAACTGGGCCGACCTTGCGTGGGCGGGCAAACCCTCGCCAGCGGCGAGTTCCGCCGCAATTAGTCCGAGCTTGCCCGCGCCTTCGCGAGACACTTCGATCAGGCTGGTGCGCTTCTGAAAATCGTACACGCCAAGGGGGGAGGAAAACCGCGCCGTACGCGAGGTCGGCAAGACATGGTTGGGCCCCGCGCAATAGTCCCCCAATGCTTCCGATGTATAGCGACCAAGAAACACTGCGCCAGCATGCCGGATTTTCCCCACCCAATACCGTGGATCCTCGACGGAAAGTTCAAGGTGTTCCGGCGCGATGCGGTTGGCGATCGCGCAGGACTCCTCCAGGTCACGGGTTTGTATCAATGCGCCGCGGCCTTCGAGGGACGCCCTGATAACGTCGGCGCGCGGCATATCTGCAAGCAGGCGGGTGATGCTGGCCGCCACCTTGTCGATAAATTGGGCATCCGGGCATAGCAGGATGGCCTGCGCCAACTCGTCGTGCTCGGCCTGTGAAAACAGATCCATCGCAATCCAGTCCGGGTCCGTTCCGCCGTCGCAGATCACCAGGATCTCGGAAGGCCCCGCCACCATGTCGATGCCGACCACACCGAATACGCGACGCTTTGCTGCAGCGACATAGGCGTTGCCGGGACCGACAATTTTATCCACCTGCGCAATGGTGCGGGTTCCGTAAGCGAGCGCGGCTATCGCCTGCGCGCCACCGACGGTGAATACCCTGTCGACACCCGCAATGCGGGCTGCCGCCATGACCAGATCGTTGCGCTCGCCACCAGGCGTTGGCACGACCATGATGACTTCGGATACGCCAGCAACCTTGGCGGGAAGCGTGTTCATCAATACGGTGGACGGGTAAGCGGCCTTTCCCCCCGGCACATAGACACCGACCCGATCCAGGGGGGTAATTTTCTGCCCGAGCACGGTGCCATCGTCTTCCGTGTACTGCCACGAAACCAGCGGCTGGCGTTCGTGGTAGTTGCGAATGCGCGCGGCAGCCTGCTCGAGCGCGCTACGACGCGCTGCCGGCAATCGCTCAAGTGCCTGCTGAAGATCTTTTTGCGCAATTTCGAGCATAGCGACCGATGTCGCCCCGAGCTGGTCGAATCGGTTCGTGTATTCGAGCACAGCTTCATCGCCGCGCAACCGCACATCGCGCAAAATGGCCGCGACCGTACTCTCGATGCGCTCGTCCTGCGCGCTTTCAAAAACCAGCAGCCGGGCGAGCCTGTCATCGAATCCGCTATCGAGAGTGGAAAACCGTGCTATGCCGCTCATGCCTGCGCCTTCGACGTGGCGGCGCGAAAGGCGTCGATCACCGGCTGCATTTCCGAGCGTTTCAGCTTGAGGGCTGCCTGATTGACGATCAGCCGTGCACTGATCGGCATGATCTCCTCCACCGCTTTCAGATGATTTGCCCGCAATGTATTACCGCTGGAAACCAGGTCGACGATGGCATCGGCCAGACCGACCAAGGGCGCGAGTTCCATGGAGCCATATAGCTTGATCAGATCGACGTGCACACCTTTGGAGGCGAAGTGTTCACTCGCCGTCTTGAGGTACTTGGTCGCCACGCGCAGGCGCGCGCCCCGCCGCACGGCCGCCTCATAATCAAAGCGCTCGGGTACGGCCACCATCATCCGGCATTTTGCGATATCCAGATCGAGAGGCTGATAGAGCCCGGCGCCGCCATGTTCGAGCAACACATCCTTGCCGGCGATGCCCAAATCCGCGGCCCCGTATTGGACATAGGTGGGCACATCGGATGCGCGCACGATGATGAGATTCACGTCGCCACGATTGGTCGGAATGATGAGCTTGCGCGAAGCCTCCGGATCTTCGGACGCCATGATGCCTGCCGCCTTCAGCAACGGCACAGTCTCTTCGAATATCCGTCCTTTAGACAGGGCGATTCTGATGCTCATGTCCCCCCAATTGCCGCCGCTCTCAGTGGGCGCGCTTGATGCGCGCACCGAGTTGGCTCAATTTTTCCTCTATGCATTCGTAACCCCGATCAAGGTGGTAAATGCGGTCGATCATCGTCTCGCCATTGGCGACCAGTCCGGCGAGTACCAAGCTGGCCGATGCACGCAGATCGGTGGCCATGACATTGGCGCCTTGCAATGCACTTACGCCGTGCACGATTGCGGTATTGCCTTCCACCTCGATGCTTGCCCCCAAGCGGCGCAATTCCTGCACGTGCATGAAGCGATTTTCGAAGATCGTCTCGGTAACAACCGCCGTTCCTTCCGCCACGCTGTTGAGCGCGGTGAATTGTGCCTGCATGTCGGTGGGAAAGGCCGGATACGGCGCCGTGCGCAGGCTCACGGCCTTGAGGCTGCCGTCGGTCGACAATTTTATCCAGTCGTCGCCTTGTTCAACGTGCGCGCCCGCCTCCTGCAGTTTGCCAATTACGGAATCGAGGATATTGGCTCGCGTACCTTTCAACTTGATCTCGCCCCCGGTCGCCGCGGCCGCGCACAGGAAAGTGCCGATCTCGATCCGGTCCGGCATGATTCGATGCATGGCCTCGTGCAAATGCTCGACCCCCTCGATCGTTATCATATCGGTGCCGGCGCCTTTGACGCGGGCACCCATGGCGTTGAGACATTCTGCGAGGTCGACCACCTCCGGTTCGCGCGCGGCATTTTCGAGTACGGTGATGCCGTCGGCCAGAACCGCCGCCATCATCAGGTTTTCGGTTCCCGTTACCGTCACCAGATCCAAAACGATGTGTGCGCCCTTGAGGCGGCTTGCACGAGCCAGGATATAGCCCTGCTCTATGTCGATTTGAGCGCCCATGGCCTGAAGGCCCTTGATATGCAGGTCGACCGGCCGCTGTCCGATCGCGCAGCCGCCTGGAAGCGACACGCGAGCCACGCCGAAGCGCGCGATCATGGGTCCGAGTACCAAAATCGAAGCCCGCATCGTCTTCACCAGTTCGTAGGGCGCCGACAGATTCTGCAGTTTAGCGGCGGTGAGCCCAACGCCAAGCTTTTCGTCGAGCGATACCTCCACGCCCATCTGTGCCAGCAGCGTCAGCGTAGTGGTCACATCGCGCAGATGGGGCACGTTTTGGAGCCTGAGCGTCCCTGGCGTGAGCAACGCAGCGCACAGGATCGGCAACGCCGCATTCTTGGCGCCGGAAATGCGCGCTTCCCCGGTCAGCGGCACGCCGCCCTGGATGACGAGTTTATCCACTTGGCGTACGGGCTAGCGGACGGCCCAGTCTTCCGGCGTGAAAGTTTTCATGGACAAAGCGTGAATCTCCTCACGCATGCGGTCCCCCAGCGCCCGATACACGACCTGATGCTGCTGCACCCGCGACTTGCCCCGGAATTCGGAGCAGACGATCACGGCCTCGAAATGATGGCCGTCACCCGCCACCTCGACATGGTCGCACGCGAGGTTTTGCTCAATGTAGGACTTGACTTGTTCTGGGGTGACCATAAGACGACTCTTCAATGACGCAGCCTGTAGCCGCGTTTGAGTAGCGACAAGGTGACGAATGATAAAGCCAAAAGGCAGCCGCCCACAATCAGGAAACTGAGAGTGGGCGAAACATCGGATATTCCAAAGAAGCCGAAGCGAAAGCCATCGATCATGTAGAAAAAGGGATTGAAACGCGATACTTCCTGCCAGAACGGCGGCAAGGAATGTATCGAGTAAAACACCCCTGAAAGAAAAGTCAGCGGAACGATGACGAAGTTCTGGAAGGCAGCGAGCTGGTCGAACTTCTCCGCCCAGATGCCGGCGATGATGCCGAGTGTACCCAGTAAAGCTGAACCAAGCAGCGCAAAGGACAGCACCCAGAATGGGCTCTGAATGGTCACCGGCACGAAAATGATCGTGATTGCAAACACCCCGAACCCCACCATGACCCCGCGCACGACGCAGGCCAGCACATAGGCTGCGAAGAACTCGAAGTGCGATAACGGCGGCAGCAGAACGAAAATGATGTTACCGGTGATCTTTGACTGGATCAGGCTCGAAGAGCTGTTGGCAAAGGAATTTTGCAGCAACGACATCATCGCCAGTCCCGGCACCAGAAAGGCCGTGTAGCGCACGCCCGGGTAGACCTGCACATGCTCTTCGAGTACATGCGAAAAAATCAGCAAGTAAAGCAAGGCCGTAAGTACCGGCGCCAGCACTGTCTGAAAGCTGACTTTCCAGAATCGCGTGATTTCCTTGCGAAACAACGTGGGAAAGCCGGCCAATGATGTGGACTTGTACATTTCTAGTCCCGGCGCATGATCTCGACGAAGGCTTCCTCGAGGTCAGGCTGTTCCAGCTCCATGAATGTCACGGTCAGGTCGCTTTTGCGGATTTCAGCAAGCACCGTTTCGACCTGGGAATAGTCATGCAAGGCAAGCAGGTATTCTCCGTTGGTCGGCGCCGTCGCCATCATCGGCGCCAGCGCCGCCGGCAAATCACCCTGCGCCAGCCTGAGGCGCAAGTGGGCCCCGGAATAGCCTTTGAGCAGATTGTGCGTCGAATCGAGTGCGACCAGCTTACCCTGCTTGAGCATGCCCACCCGGCTGCACAGCGCCTCCGCCTCGTCAAGATAGTGCGTGGTCAGTACGATGGTGTGGCCGTCGCCATTCAATTTCCGGATGAACTGCCAAAGGCCTTGGCGCAGTTCAACGTCGACCCCGGCCGTGGGCTCGTCGAGGATGATGACTGGTGGTTTGTGCACGAGCGCCTGTGCCACAAGCACGCGCCGCTTCATGCCTCCGGACAGCGCGCGCATATTGAAATCGGCGCGATTGGTCAGATCGAGCCTGGCCATGACTTCGTCGACCCAGTCATCGTTGCGGCCCAGGCCGAAATAGCCGGACTGAAACTGCAGCGTTTCACGCACGGTGAAGAAAGGGTCAAATACCAGCTCCTGCGGTACTACGCCGAGCGATCGTCGCGCGTTGCGGTAATCCGCGACCACATCGTGGCCCATCACCTTGAGGCCACCCGCATCTGCGCGGGCCAGGCCGGCAAGAATGCTGATCAGTGTTGTCTTACCCGCACCATTGGGGCCGAGCAACGCGAAAAATTCACCTACGGGGATCTCCAAATTGATGTCGATTAGCGCCCGTACACTTCCGAAGGCCTTGGAGACCCCGCGAATCTCGATAGCAGGCTGCACAGGAAACGGGATTGCCTGGAGTGATCGGAAATTGCTAGTCGGCAGCGACCGGAATCAGGTCGGCTATGCCGTACAGTTCCGCCAGGCTGCGCATATTCTGACTGACGTTTGAGAACGCAATTTTCCTGTCGCTTTCGGCAAAGCGGCGAACC
Organism: Betaproteobacteria bacterium; assembly: GCA_039931685.1. Classification (GTDB taxonomy): domain Bacteria; phylum Pseudomonadota; class Gammaproteobacteria; order Burkholderiales; family JACQAP01; genus JACQAP01. The sequence goes on from JBDTRK010000015.1 coordinate 20,829, forward strand.
CACTCCAGCAGCAGGCTCAGCGCGGAGGAATCGGCACGGGTCACCCGGCTGAGATCCACGACCACACTATTGCCCTCGAATGCCGAGCTCTCCGCAATCAACTTGCCGACGTTGTCCAGCGTAACCGGTCCTTCCAGGAAATATCTGTCTGTCTGTCTGGAGATCATTTTTTCGTCGCCGCAGAAACTACGCCGCTATTCTTCTCAACAAGGCTCTTGATGAGTCTGTCGAGTCCACCGGTCTGCAATTCTTGCGCGAATAAATTTCGATAATTGATGATCAGACTTGCTCCTGCCACGCGCACGTCATAGACCTTCCAGCCATCCGGAGTATTGCCCATGTCGTAGTCCACCCCCATAGGCGGAGCACCTCCAGGCAGCTTGATCAGGGTCTGCACAGTCGTGTCGGTATCCGCCGGATTCATTCGGTACGGGCGGTACTCGACCGCAATGCCCGTGTAAGCGGTAAATGCGGCGGAGTAGGAGCGCACCAGCAACGTACGAAACTCCCTGACCAGGGCTTCGCGCTGTGCTGGCGAGGCCTCGCGCCAGGAACGTCCCACTGCCAGACGCGTCATGCGTTCAAAATCAAAATGCGGTGCAACTTTGTCCTCGATCAACTGCACGATTCTTCCGACATTGCCCGCGCGAATATCCTTGTCGCTGCGTACGACATTGAGTACCTCCTCGGTCGTATTGCGCACCAGAACGTCAGGCGCAGTTTCCGCAGCCAATGCGCAGATTGCCGGCGCACACAGCATCAATATAGCAACAGCCCAATGACCACTATTCATTTTGCTGGAAATTTGCATGGTTGTTGCCCTGTTAGAACAAGGTTTCTTCATTATTTTGCGCTGCCAGTTTCCGCCGCCTTGCCGTAAAGGAATTGGCCGATCACCTTTTCCAGCACTATCGCGGACTGCGTAATCTTGATTCGGTCGCCATCCTTGAGGACTTGCTCGTCTCCTCCGCCATCCATGCCGACATATTGCTCGCCGAGCAGACCCGCAGTCAGTATGGATGCTGACGAGTCCTTGGGAAAGGGATAGTTCTTATCAATGCGCAGTGCCACGTTGGCGCGAAAAGTCCGCGTATCGAGAGAGATGCCCTCAACCCGGCCTACGACAACCCCCGCGCTTTTCACCGGGGCACGCACCTTCAGGCCGCCGATATTGTCGAATTCTGCGATTACGCGATAGCCGTCGGACACGCTCACGCTGCTCGCGTTTCCAACCTTCAGAGCCAGCATAAACAAAGCCGCCACGCCGGCAGTCACGAAGATGCCAACCCATAAATCCAGTGTGATTCGCTGCATGATTCAGACTCCCGTAAACATGAACGCCGTCAGCACGAAATCCAGTGCCAGAACCGCCAGTGCGGACGTAACCACCGTGCGCGTTACCGCATGGGACACGCCCTCGGCGGTCGGCGGCGCATCATAACCTTCGAACAGGGCTATCGCCGTGACAGCAGCCCCGAAAACAACGCTCTTGATGACGCCGTTAACGATGTCGTTGCGCAAGTCCACGTTTGATTGCATTTGTGACCAGAACGCGCCGGCATCCACACCGATTATGACAACCGTGATCAGATATCCGCCGAATATTCCCATCATGCTGAAGATGGCGGCAAGCAGTGGCATTGAAAAAAATCCGCCCCAAAACATCGGGCTGATCACTCTGGAAAACGGGTCTACCGCCATCATTTCCATTGCCGAAAGTTGTTCTGTCGACTTCATGATGCCAAGTTCTGCGGTCATCGCTGAACCCGCCCGGCTGGCAAAAAGCAGTGCGGCAACAACCGGACCGAGTTCCCGCACCAATGCCAGTGCAACCAGGGTTCCGACAGCTTCGGCGGAGCCGTAGCGCTTCAAAGTCTCGTATCCCTGCAAGCCGAGCACCAAGCCCACGAACAGGCCTGAGACGATAATGATGATGAGGGACAACACGCCCGCGAAGTGCAACTCATCAATGGTCAGTTGAAAGCGCCGGAATGCAAGCCCCGACCGCAGCAGTACCAGCCCCATGAAGCGCGCCGCGCTTCCTGTTCGCCAGACTGCATTGATGGTGCGGCGGCCGACGAGTCTCAGTCCTCCGTAAATTGCGCCTGACATGTTAGCCGCCCAATCCCAAGTCCTCGCCGTACGCCGGCGCGCCGTAGTGGAATGGGACCGGCCCGTCCGCCTCGCCATGAACAAACTGGTGTACGAACGGCTCCGAAGACTCGATCACCTGTTGCGGTGTGCCCTGAGCCACGACTTTTCCTCCGGACAGGAAGTAAACGTAATCTACGATTTTCAAGGATTGCTGGACGTCATGCGTGACGATGATCGATGTCGCCCCAAGGGCATCGTTGAGCCGACGGATCAGGTTGCCGATGATGCCGACTGATATGGGATCAAGTCCGGTAAAAGGCTCGTCATACATGATCAACATAGGGTCGAGCGCGATCGCTCGCGCGAGCGCGACACGCCGCGCCATGCCCCCAGACAATTCGGCGGGCGTGAGCGCGTGAGCGCCACGCAATCCGACCGCCTGGAGCTTCATCAGCACCAGATCGCGAATCATGGATTCCGGAAGGTCGGTGTGCTCGCGCAGCGCAAAAGCAACGTTGTCGAACACATTCAGGTCGGTAAACAGCGCGCCAAACTGGAACATCATGCCCATCTTGCGGCGCATCGCGTAGAGCTGGGCATGCGACATCGCGTGAACCGACCGGGAATCCACTCGCACTTCACCGCTGCGCGGTTTCAGTTGCCCACCGATCAGGCGTAGAAGCGTCGTTTTGCCGGTACCGCTTCCGCCCATAATCGCGGTAACTTTCCCGCGCGCAAATGCCATATCCACCCCCTGTAGGATGGGGCGCCGGTCGTATGAAAAGTCGACGCGCGAGAATTCGACGAGATTATCGGATGGCACTTGATGAAATCGGGTGGGAAAACCAAGGCTGCATTGTAGCGGAGAGCGGCCTGCGTCGCCGCATGCGCGAATTTGAACTGGTGTGCACCCTCAGTCGCGGCGTCACCATCGGCCGCCTTCTGGCGCGATCGTGACTTAAGGTTGGGGGCCACCTAAACCTATGAACAATCAGGCCCTTCTGTCACAATAACTATTGTGACGCCCTTGCCGGTCAGCGGAAAAATGGACAATCAAAACGTATCGAAACCGGATCTGCTCATCGTCGATGATGACCCCCTGATCATCGACACCCTTAGCTACGTGCTCGGCAAGGACTATAACGTACGTGCGGCGGGCTCGCGGGCGCAAGTGAAGAGCCTCTTGCGACAGCTCGATTCCGCGCCTGAACTCGCTCTGGTGGATTTGGGATTGCCGCCGACACCGCATCGCCCGGATGAGGGCTTTCATTTAATTGCCGATCTGCTGGCGCATTCGCCCTCGATCAAGATCCTGGTCTTGTCCGGCCAGAATGACGAAGCCAATGCCCGCTATGCCCGCACCCTGGGTGCAGTCGAGTTCATCTCCAAACCCTGCGAGCCGGACGTACTCCTGACGCTACTTGCCAAAGCACGTCACATGGCCGAAGTGGAGCAGGCATCGGCCAAAGCGGATACCGGAATTATCGGCGGCGGCTTTGCAATTGCGAAACTGCATCAGCAGATCGCCCAGTACGCGACCGCTCCGTTCCCGGTACTCATAGAAGGCGAATCCGGCAGCGGCAAGGAACTCGTCGCACAGTCGCTGCACAGACAGGGGCCACGGATCGGCAAGCCCTACCTTGCGCTTAATTGCGCCGCCATCTCGCCCTCGCTGGTGGAACCCACGCTGTTTGGTTACGTGAAAGGCGCGTTCACGGGCGCCACGTCCTCGCGTTCCGGGTACTTCGAAGACGCCCACGAGGGCACCTTGTTTCTCGACGAAATAGGTGAACTACCTCTCGAATTGCAGGCGAAACTGCTTCGCGTCCTGGAAAATGGTGAGTACCAGCGCGTCGGTGAAACACAAAGCCGCGTCTCCAACGCGCGGGTTATTGCCGCCACCAATCGCGATCTGCGTCAGGAAATCCGGTCCGGGCGTTTTCGGGCGGACCTCTACCATCGGCTCTCGGTGTTTTCCGTGACGGTTCCGTCTTTGCGCGAACTTGGTGAAGACAAGATCAGACTGCTCGAACACTATTCCGCCCTGTATGCGCGACAGAGCAATGCGCTGCCGTTCAAACTTGACCAAAAATCACTTGAATTGTGGATGCAGTACGGATTTCCGGGAAACGTGCGTGAGCTGCGCAACATCGTGATCAGGCTCAGTACGAAATATCCAGGCCAGACTATCAACAGCGAGCAACTGCTTGGCGAATTCGACTGGGAGGAACCCATGTCCGCACCTGCCGCGAGCAGCGAGGTCAAGGACTTCAAGACGACGGTCGAAGCGGCCCGCCTGCATTTGCAGAGCAAAAAAGGCTTTCTTCTGGACGAAGCACTGCGTGAACTGGAACGAAGTTACGTCGAAGCGGCCCTGGACATTACGCGGGGCAATCTCAGCCAGGCAGCAAAATTGCTCGGCATCCATCGCACGACCCTATATAGCCGCATGCAAAATTACGCGTCCGGGATGGAGGAGGATACCTGATGTACTACGAATTCTTTGGCCTTACCAATGCCCCGTTCAAGATCACACCTGACACCGATGTGTTCTTCGAGGGTGGCAATCGCGGGGCCATTCTCGAAGCCCTGATTTATGCAATCACGCACGGCGAGGGCATCATCAAGGTAACCGGAGAAGTAGGCAGCGGCAAAACCATGCTATGCCGCGTACTGCAGACCCGCCTGCCGGCGAACGTCGAGACCGTCTATCTGGCGAATCCGAGCGTGTCACCAGACGAAATTCTGCACGCCATTGCGTTTGAGATGCAGTTGAGCGTACCCAGAGACGCAAGCCGCCTGGAAGTCATGCATGCGCTGAACGACTACCTGGTGGAACGTCACAGCGAGCAACGCCAAGTCGTGGTCTTCGTGGAGGAATCCCAGGGCATGCCGATTTCCACGCTGGAGGAAATTCGCCTGCTGTCCAATCTGGAAACCCAGCATCACAAGTTGCTGCAGATCGTATTGTTTGGCCAGCCCGAACTGGACGAGAATTTGCGCCAGCAGAACATCCGGCAACTGCGTGAACGCATCACGCACAGTTTCCATCTCATGCCGCTCGACCCCGAGGACGTCCGCGCTTACCTTGATTTTCGCCTGAAAGCGGCGGGCTATCATGGACCGGACTTGTTCAGCAGGAGAGTAATTGCTTACATGGCGAAGGCCTGCGACGGACTGACTCGGCGGCTAAACCTGGTCGCCGACAAGGCGATGTTGGCGGCATTTGCCGAGGGCACCCACAACGTCACGCTGAATCACGTCAAGGCGGCAATACGGGATAGCGAGTTTAGCAACGTCGAATCACCTCGCCGGTTTGCGCCCCTTTCCTACGCTGTTGGCGGCTTGGCTATCGGGGGCATACTCGGCATCGCCGCGCTTGCCACCTATCAAACATTCAGCGCCCCCAAAGTGCGAGTCATGCCGACAGCGAGCGCAACAGGCCAACGCTCATCAACGGATTTGGAGCCCCCGGTTGCCGCCGCTCCTGCAACCCAGCCACCTGCGAACCCGGCGGCCGAACAGGCCGCCACGCTGAATCTTTCCGCAGACCTGCTGGAACAGCGCTTGCTCGCGACAGATTACTGGCTCGGCGAGCAGAACGCAGGTTTTTACAGCATACAACTGGCGGGCACCGACGATCCAGAACTCCTGAGACAGTATTTCAAAACGATCGCTAAATATCTTGAAATTGAAAAGGTTTATGTGTACCGTACGGTGGCAAACGGGCGCCCTTCACTGACTGTTTTATATGGGACTTTCGCATCCCGCGATGATGTCCGCCGAAAACTGCAGAGCCTGCCCGACGAACTGAAAATAAACCGGCCTTACTACCGGACTATCCAGGGGATCCGCTCTGAAATCGCCCACCAAAAATCATAAATATCAGCGATTTGAGCACCATGGCACGCGTCGGAAGAAGTGCAAAACCATATAACGGGTTGAAAATGGTCATTAAGGAGAAGCCGATCGTGTCACGCGTTGACGCGGCGCCGCACGACGCCGCATCGCGTCACATGCTGCCGGCCAAGGTCTTAACCGCAGCGGCGATCGTCCTTGGCCTGTCGGTGAGCGGGTGCGCTACCTATAAGCCAACCGTGCCCCCTTCCCAAGGCCATATCAACGCCGATCAATTTCCGCAGAATGCTGCGGACTACAAGATCCTGCCGCCGGTCACCGCCAGCAGCTACGTCCCGCCCCCGAAAGCTCAGGTCAAAGCGCCCACCTACAGCGTTGTGGTCAACGAAGTGCCGGTAAAGGAATTGCTGTTTGCCTTGTCGCGCGACACCCGGCAGAACATCGACGTACATCCTTCGATTCAGGGTCTCGTTTCGTTGAACGCCATCGACGAGACACTTCCCGCCATCCTTGAACGCGTCGCGCAACAAGTAAATATTCGCTACCGCACCGAAGGCAAGACCATTGTCGTGCTGCCGGACACGCCTTATTTCCGTACCTACAAGGTCAACTACATCAACATGAGCCGGGATGCGGCCGCCAGCATCGGGACAAGCGGTGACATTTCCGGTAGCGCGAATTCCAGTGGTGGTGCAAACGCACAGCAGTCAAGCCAACAGAGCACCGGCAACACCTCGACGACAAAGGTGGACAGCAAATCAGCGAACAACTTCTGGGAAGTACTGCGCCAGAATATCGAGGCAATCCTGAGTGCGAGCAAGGCGGCAACCCAGTCTGCGGACCAGCGCTCGGCGCGCAACGAAGCCGAGCGGGCCGCCAAGGAAGAAAGGATCGCGCAGGCGGAAGCCGTGTCGCGCGCAGGCGGAAATGCCGCCTCGCTGTTCAACACGGCGTTCGGAGCGAGTGCCACAGCGGGGTCCGATAGTAAAAACGAAATCGCGGTCAATCCTGTTTCAGGTACGGTATCCGTGCTGGGCACCGAGAAGCAGCAGGTGCTGATCCAGCAATACCTCGACAGCGTCGGTTCAGCTTCGCAGCGGCAGGTGCTCATTGAAGCCACCATTGTGGAGGTGACCCTCTCAAACAACTATCAAGGCGGAGTGGACTGGAGCCGGCTGGCCACCTCGATAGGCAATGGCGTCACGTTCAACCAGCAATTGATCGGTTCGGCGCCGACCGGCGGACCTAACGGCCTGACGATTGGCTACACCAATCCGAATTCCCGCGTCGGCAACATTAACGCAACCATCCGCCTGCTTGAGCAATTCGGTAACGCGCGTGTTCTGTCGAGCCCGAAACTGATGGCGATCAACAACCAGACGGCAGTTCTGAAGGTCGTGGACAACATCGTCTACTTCAACGTGGAAGCGCAGACCCAAACCACGGCACTTGGGGGGACGACGCAAACAACGTTCACCACAACCGCAAAAACCGTTCCGGTCGGACTGGTAATGAGCGTGTTGCCGCAGATCACCGATGCCGGAATGGTCAATCTGACGGTGCGGCCCACCATCTCGCGCGTCGAGAGTTTTGTTACCGACCCCAATCCGGCTTTGCGCCAGGACGGGACTGGTAAACCGCTTCCAGTTGCGGATCGCGTGAATAACCTAATTCCGCAAGTGCAGATCCGGGAAATGGAATCGGTGCTGCAGGCCGGAAGCGGCCAGACCATTATTCTTGGCGGACTGATGCAGGATAACGTGCGACGCGATCGCGATGGCCTGCCCGGCCTGAGTCGCCTTCCGTTTCCGGTCGGCGACGTATTCAGCTATCGGGACGAGTCCGTCACCAAGACCGAGTTGATCATCTTCATCAAGCCGACGGTAATCAACAATCCTTCGCTGGACGGTGACGACCTGAAGTTCCTGCGCCGCTTCCTGCCTACCATCGACCCAAGCGGCAAGACGCCATGAGCCTGCTGCTTCAGGCCTTGCAGAAAGCCGCAAAAAGCCGCGAAGAAGGTGAGGTTGACCTTCAGGTAGACGCGCTGTCCCTTGGCGATGAACTCTCCCTGGAACCCTCGCCATCTCGGCCACATGCTCAGCAGGAAATATCTGCATCGCCAACATCAGCGCAGGCGGCAATGCTGGTGCAGGCGGCGAGCATGCCCGGCTTTGATCCGATGGATTACGCGCGCGAGCATTACATGCTTGCCATCGCCGGCGGGGCGATTATTGCGGCCCTCGGATACGGCATCTACGTCTATTTACAGCTCAACAGCCCGTTCCGCAGTCCGCCACCCGCGGCAGTCGTAGTGACGGCGCCTGCCCCACCGGCACCCGCCACTATTGCGGCCGCGCCCCAAAGCGCCAAGATAAGTGGCCTGCCCGGCGCGGAAACGGCCGCGCCGGTTGGCACAAGCGCCGCGACGGCTATGTTTGCGGAATCAACTGCTGCCTCATCTGCCTCAGCGGCCCCCACCATTCCATCCGCACCCGACCTGCCAGTTGTCAGGGCACCAAAAAAAGCCTCCTCCGGCGTCAAGCCCATCCGCAGTACCGCAATGAAGCCGCAGCGCCCGCCTGCGGAATCGCAGGTGCTTGGCGATGCCGGCGACTCGATCGAAACGGTCGTCATCCCGGCCTCGCGGTCCAAACCCGCAGACGACATCTCGGTGCGCCACGACGCGGCGGGCGTGGTACCGATCAGCCCGACGTTGATTCAGGCCTACGAATCGCTGCAAAGCGGAGACAATGCGCGCGCCAAAGTACTCTATGAACAAGTTCTGCAAGCCGACGCGCGTAATGTGGACGCACTGCTCGGATTGGCGGCGATTGCCCTGAGCGACAGCCGCACTGAAGATGCCAGTCGTTACTATCAACGCGTGCTGGAACTGGAGCCGCGCAATTCCTACGCCCAAGCAGGGCTGATCTCGATTGTCGGCGGTGCGGACCTGCAGGCCAGCGAATCCCGTCTGAAGCAGTTGATTGCGCGCGAGCCGTCGGCATTTCTGTATTTCTCCCTGGGAAATCTCTACGCTGAACAGGCACAGTGGCCTTATGCTCAACAAGCCTACTATCAGGCCTATCAGATGCAGCAGGACAATCCGGACTACGCATTCAATTTGGCGATCGGCCTCGAACATATCGGCCAGAATCAGCTTGCGCTGAATTACTACCGCAAAGCCCTGGACCTCTCCTTCAAAAAAGGCCACGCCAACTTCGATCAAAGCCTCGTCATCCAGCGCGTCGGTCAGCTTTCCACTCGCGTACCGCAGTGAGTTAGTCCAGATGTCCGAGCAGCGCAAAAAACTTCGCCTGGGAGAGTTGCTGGTTCAGCAGGGGCTGATCACGCACGATCAGCTGCGTATCGCCCTCACCGAGCAAAAGACCCAGAACATGCCGATCGGGCGGCTGCTGGTCAGGCTCGGCTTCGTAACCGAAGCAGTCATCCGCGACATCATGGCGCGGACCATTGGTCAGGAAAGTATCGATCTTTCCCAGGTCCTGGTGGACGCCGAGGCGCTCAAACTGGTTCCGCAGGATTTTGCCCGTCGCCACCGACTACTGCCGATTGCTTACGATGCGGACCAAAACCTGCTCATCGTCGCCATCACGGAAGTGTTCAATGTCGTAGCGCTGGACCAGTTGCGCGCCACGCTGGGGCACAACATCCAGATGAAAACGGTGCTCGCCGGCCAGGCGCAGCTCGACGAATTCATCGACCAGTTCTACGGGCACGAACTTTCCGTCGACGGCATCCTGCGGGAAATCGAAACAGGTGAAATCGACTACCAGAGCCTGCAGCAGGGCGGCGTGGACGAATACACCCAACCGATTGTGCGACTTGTGGGCGCATTGCTGGTGGACGCCGTCAAGCGCGGCTCGTCCGACATCCATTTCGAACCCGAGTTTGCCTTCTTGCGCATCCGCTATCGTATCGACGGCGTCCTGGAACAGATACGCAGCCTGCACAAGAACTACTGGCCGGGAATCGCGGTCCGCATAAAGGTTATCAGTGGCATGAATATCGCGGAAACCCGTGCGCCGCAGGATGGGCGGCTATCGCTCAACCTGAATGGACGACCGGTGGATTTCCGCGTGTCGTCCCAGCCAACGATCTGGGGCGAGAATATCGTGTTGCGCGTGCTCGACCGCGAGAAATCCATCATCAGCCTGGAGCACATGAAATTGCCCAAGCCGATGATGGCGAAATTGAACCTGATGCTGGCCCGCCCTGAAGGCATTCTTATACTCACCGGGCCGACCGGCAGCGGCAAGACGACAACGCTCTATTCGCTGCTCGCCAAGCTCAACGTCGAATCCGTGAACATCATGACCTTGGAGGATCCGGTCGAATACCCGGTGGCGATGATGCGGCAAACGTCAGTTTCCGAAATGGCGAAAATAGATTTTGCCAATGGCATCCGCTCGATCATGCGCCAGGATCCGGACATCATTCTGGTGGGCGAGGTGCGCGACCACGAGACCGCGGAAATGGCGTTTCGGGCGGCAATGACAGGGCACCAGGTGTTTACCACCTTGCATACCAACTCGGCGCTTGGCGCATTTCCCCGGCTGCTCGATATCGGCATTGCCCCGGACATCATGGCGGGCAATATCATAGGCATCATCGCCCAGAGACTGGTGCGGGTGCTGTGCACTTACTGCAAAGAAGCCTACACACCTTCCGTGGAAGAGCGACAACTGCTCGGCAATCAGATCAACGAGGAGTCCAAAATTTTTCGGCCGGTCGGATGCAACCGTTGCAACAACCGCGGCTACCGCGGCCGCACCACGGTCATGGAGATACTGCACATGGATGCCGATCTCGACGAACTTGTCGCGCGTCGGGCGAGCCCGCGGGAAATGCGCGAGACGGCTTTTGCCAAGAATTTCCGCCCTCTCGCTGAAGAGGGCGTGGCGCGGGTCGCTGAAGGCGTAACCAGTCTGGCCGAAGTGGCACGGGCCATCGACCTGACTGGCCGCGCCAGATAACGGCCGGCTTCCAGACAGCGCAAGCGCCATTTTGGCATTCGCTGCATAAACGTTCGCTATATAGGCACGCTGGCCATGGCCGCATACCAGTACAAGGCAATCGACAGAACGGGACGGCCGGCACGCGGCAAGCTTGACGCGGCGAACGAGGTCGACCTCGAGTTGCGCTTGAAAAAAATGGGGCTGGATCTGATCATCTCACGTGCAGTGCGAAGCCAGGGGCCCTCCCTTTCCGGGGGAAGCGTCACACGCCAGGACTTGATCACGTTCTGTTTTGATCTTGAGCAGGTGACGCGCGCCGGCATCCCGCTGATCGACGGACTGCGCGACTTGCGCGAAGGAATAGAGAATCCGCGTTTTCGCGAAATCCTGACATCGGTCCTTGAGGATATCGAAGGCGGAAAGACGCTTTCCCAGGCGCTCGGCGCATTTCCGCGGGTGTTCAATACTGTTTTTGCCAGCCTGATCCGCGCGGGCGAGCTTTCCGGCACGCTGACGGAAGTATTCGAGAACCTCGGCGCCACACTCAAATGGCAGGACGAACTGGTATCCCAGACCAGACGGCTGATGGTCTACCCCGCGCTGGTATTCGTCGTGGTAACGGGCGTAATGGTGTTCCTGCTTCTCTATCTGGTCCCCCAAATTACCCAGTTGTTGAAGACCATGGGCATGGAATTGCCGATCCAGACCCGGCTGCTGATCTGGCTGTCGAATTTCGCCGCCACATGGTGGCCTGTGATTACGTTCATACCGGTCGCTGCCGCCATCGGCATAACCGTCATGGTCCGCACCCGGCCGCGCGCACGGTACCTGTTCGACTACGCAATCCTGCACATCCCGGTTATTGGGGAGATTCTGCAGAAAATCATTCTTGCCCGCTTCGCCAACTTCTTCGCACTCATGTATCGCTCCGGCATAACGATCCTGGATGCCGTCAAAACCAGCGAAGACATCGTTGGCAACCGGGTAATCGCCGATGGCCTGCAGCGCGCCGGCCAGCAGATCAATTCTGGCGAAAGCATGTCCGAAGCGTTCCGCAATCTAGGCATGTTTCCGCCACTGGTGATCCGCATGCTGCGGGTCGGGGAAAGCACAGGTGCACTCGATACGGCGTTGCTGAATGTGACTTACTTTTACAATCGCGACGTAAAGGATTCGGTCGACAAGGCGTTGAAACTGCTTGAGCCAACCCTCACGCTGGTTCTCGGAGGTATGCTCGCGCTGATCCTGTTCTCGGTATTGACGCCGGTGTACGATGTCATCGGAAAACTGAAGCTCTGACGAGATGGCTGCGAAACTCCTGATCTGTGTTTCGAACGACCAGGCCACGGTCGCGATTTGGCGCCGGCGCCGGCTGACGTCTTGCACCCGCTTCGAAAATAACGAAGCGGGCTGGACGGCATTTGCCGGTTTTCTGCGCAGCGCGCATGGCCTGCCGGTTCACATCATTGTGGACTCTGTCGAGGAAGATTTCCGCTTCGAGACGCTGCCTCACATTCGGGGAAGTGACCGTCGGGAAATGGTCGGGCGCAAGCTCAAGCAACTGTACCGCGCAACCCCCTACTATTCCTACACCCTCCTCGATCGGGAATCGGGAAAGCGCCGCGACGACCGCTATCTGTTCGCCGCCCTGACCTCGCCGGATTTGCTGATTCCCTGGCTGCGCGCCATCGAAACCGCCGACCTGCCGGTATCGGGCATCTACCCCCTGGCCTTGGTCAGTGTTTCGCTGATCGAGAGATTGAAGCTCAAGAATCCGAACTTGCTGATAATCAGCAAGAACAGTCCTGGATTGAGGCAAACATTCTTCAAGAATCTGAAATTTCGCATCAGCCGGCTCACGCCCCTGCTTGCGGGTGCGGACCTGGCCGACCAGCACTACGCGGATGAGATCGGCAACACGCGGATGTACCTGGACGCACTGAACGTTACACACGTCGATGACACGCTGGAAGTGGTCATCCTGGATCAGGATGGTTCGCTGTCGGGATTGCCTGCGGCGATCATGCACGAACGTCCGAACATGCAATGCCAGTACCTGGACATCCAGGCTATCAGTTCGCGCTTTGGCATTCCGATCGCGAACCTCGAAGCATCAAACGACATTCTGCATCTTTATCTTCTGGGAGAGCAGGCACCTACGCTCAATCTCGCCCCGCCTTACCTCGCGCGAACCTATCAGCGCTTCGCCGCCGGCAGATGGGTATACGCGGCATCTGGAGCAACCTTTCTCGGGGCCATAGTATGGAGTAGCGTCAATATCTACAGCGCCGCGCGCATAGACCACGAAATCGTCTCCGCGCAGTCACTGACGCTGGACTACGAGAAGAAATATCAGCAGGTTGCGGCGCAATTTCCGGATGCGCCGACCAGCCCGGGCAATTTGCGCCAGACCGTCGAAGCCGCCGAACAGATCGGGGCCAGTCTGCGCACACCGGAGAAAATGTTCACCATCGTAAGCCATGCGCTTGATGTTTCACCAACGATACGATTGCGGCGCATCGAATGGCACTATGGTGATTCGTTCGCGACCAAACTCGCAGACAGCCTTGGCAAGTCGTTGCCGAAAGAACCCGGTCAACTCGTCCAGGTCGGCGTGGTATTTGGAGATCTGTCCGATTTTGGGGGCGACTACCGGACGGCAATGAATCTCATCAGAAATTTTGCGCAGCAAATTGCCCGGGACGACGCTGTGGCTGAAGTCAAGGCGTTGAAATTACCGATCGACATCCGATCGGAAACCGGAATGAAGGGCAGCACCGCGGCGATTCAGGGCAAGGATAGCGGCCAGTTTGAGGTCGCCGTCGTATTCAGGAGCGGTGCCTGAATGAAGCTGACCTCCAAGGATTTCAGTGCACTGAGGATGCCGGCGATTGCGCTCGCGGCTGCCGTCGCGGTATCAACTCTGATGGTGTGGTTCACGTCTGACCAGCGCGCGCAGGCGGAGCGGCAATATCGCGCCCAGCAAACATCGCTGCGGGATGCAAGAATCCGCTTTCAGCGTTCGGGGGACGAGCGTGAAACGGTAATACACTTCGTAGAGGCTTATCGCCAGCTTGAGAAAATCGGTTTTGTGGGAAAGGAACAACGACTAAACTGGGTCGAGAGCCTGCGGACCGCGGATACGAGTGTCGGTCTCTTCGGCGTTGAATATCGCATTCTCGCTCAGGAACCCTATCCGTACATCGCAAAAGATAATCCGATTGCCGAACGGATACGGCAATCGCGGATGAATCTGTCGTTCGGCGTATTACACGAGGACGACCTTGCACGGCTATTCCGCGCGCTGGCCGCGCAGCGGTCGGGCATGTTTTCCCTGAACAGCTGCTTTCTTGATCGATCCGGGCGAGTCGGCTCGCCGATGCCCAGACAAGCCAACCTGACAGCGGAATGCGAATTGTCCTGGCTGACAATCGATCCGATGGGCGGGAATTCGTGAAGATTGCATTTCCCATGTCGATGCTGGCAGCGACGCTGGCCCTGTTTCCTGGCAGCGCCGGATCGGCCGAAGCCATGGGAAGGCTGTTCTTCACGCCGGCCCAGCGCAATCGGCTTGACGTGGAAAAGCGTGTGGTAACGCCGAAGGCCCCCGTCAAGCCGCTTCCGCGATCCATGCATCTGGACGGCATAGTCACGCGCAGCGACGCCGATCGCACGGTCTGGATCAATGGCAAGGCCTACCACGACAATTCTCCCGACGGCATCCAGGTCGGCACCAACCCGGCCACGCCGGGCTCGACTTCCATCCGTGTCCGCGGCGAAAGCGCGGCTACGCGCGTCAAGGTAGGCCAGCATATCGACCTGAAGTCTGGCAAAGTCGTCGATGGCGCGGCGCGGAAGGTTCCGGAGGCCGAGGCAGGTCGCGAACGCGGTGTCGCAAATGCGGAGGGCAGCACTACGACGGCGGGTAAGGAAGCCGCGGCAAAGCCCGACAAACCCGCCGATCCGCCAGCGTTGGCCCGCTGAATTTCGCTGACGGCTCCTGACGTCGCACCGGTCGTGCGCACATGAATCCACAGTATTCCCGATGCGACCGCGCTCTCGCTGCGCAGCGCGGCCAGATCATTATCATGATTGTACTGATCATGGCGATCGGAACCGGTTTCCTGGTGTTCAGTCTGTCGGACACCCGGGATCTCGCCACAAAGAGAACCGCCCAGACAGATGCTGCACTCGGACAGGCCAAGGAAGCGTTGATTGGCTGGTCAGCCGCTCGAACACCGACCGCGGGCAGTCCAACAATCCGGCCGGGCGAACTTCCCTGTCCCGATAAAAACAACGACGGAATGGACAACGATGGCGGCTGCTCGGCCGGTGATATCGGTCGGATCCCGTGGAAAACGCTCGGCATCCAGGAACCCAGGGACGGCTATGGCGAAACGCTGTGGTATGCGGTCGCCGGTCCATTCCGATACAAACCGCAAAACCCTGGACCGATAACCAGCGACAGCCTAGGCAACATTACGGTGTACCAAGGCAGCACGATACAGACCAGCCAGGCAATCGCCGTCTTGTTTGCGCCGGGCCCACCGCTAGGATCGCAGGCACGAGGGGCCGCGACCACCGCATGTTCGACCACCGGCACTACGATCCAGCAGCAGAATTGCGCGGCGAACTATCTGGAATCGACCGGAGGGGGCAACAATGCCCAGACGGGCGGACCTTTCATCCAGGCGGCAGCATCGGGCACGTTCAATGACCGGGTACTGGCCATTACCAATGCCGATCTGATGCCGCTGGTCGAGCAACGAGTGGCGCGCGAGATGATGTCCTTGTTGCAGCAATACAAAGCTGCAACCGGCGTTTATCCCTGGGCCGACCTCGCCGACGGCAACAGCAACGGGAGTCCTTTTTCAAACGCGTACAACCGCGCGCGCTTCCCCTGCGGAACTGCACTGCCCGTCAACTGGGGCAGCGGCGGGACACCAAGCCTCCCCGACTGGATGACCAATGGTTGCGGATCCGTCTCCGGCTGGGCCGGGCCTGTCTACTATGCGGCGGCGAAGAACACATTGGAAGCAGGTGGAAACGGCTGCACGACTTGCACGAGCAGCACGCTCAATTGGAGCAATTCCGGCCTCGCCTATCTATGCCCCTATGCGTCCGTACCGTTTTCGTGCACGCTGACCAATGTTTCCAGCGGAGCGGCGGACGTCATTCTGATTACCCCGGGCGCATCGGACGGGAGCCCGCGAAACTGGCCTACGACCTTCAGTGCCATAACCGGCTATTTCGAAGACTCGGAAAATAGCGACAACAATGATGACCAGCTTGGCATCCCAACAGCATCCAATGACCCCAATCGCGATCGCATGTTCATCATGCGCTGAATTGCGCGGCGATCAGCGCGGTTTCAGCCTGGTGGAAATGGCCATTGCCGTGTTCATCATGGCATTGCTGATCGGAAGCTTTCTGGTGCCCCTGCAGAGCCAGGTGGAAATCCGCAAGATCGATGAAACACAGCGCATCCTGGATCAGGCACGTGAAGCGTTGATGGGATTCGTCGCGGGCAACGGCCGTTTTCCATGCCCCGCCACCGCCGGCAGCACCGGTGTCGAGAGCTTCGCGGGTGGCGGCAATGCCGCCAACGGCAACTGCTCGAATTTTTTCGACGGCTTCCTGCCGGCGATCACGATCGGATTCACTCCCGTCGACGGCAGCGGGTACGCACTGGATGCGTGGGGATTGCAACAGAACCGCATTCGCTATGCGGTTTCCAATGTTACGGTCAGTGGCGTTACCAACCCCTTTACCAAAACCGGTGGGATTCGCAGCGCCGGCATGGCAAATATATCCGCCGCAAATATGCTGTACGTCTGCAACAGCGGCACCGGGGTCACCGCTTCGAATTGCGGTACTGCAACCGCGCTCACGTCCAATGCCATTGCCGTGATCTACTCGCTGGGGGCCAATGCACCGAATGGCGGGAGCGCGCCGCATGAAAGCAAGAATCTGGACGCAGACCGCGTCTTCGTCTTGACCGAACGATCCAGTGTCACGGGCAGTATCTTCGACGATCAAGTCACCTGGATCGGCTCCCCGACCTTGTTCAATCGCATGATTTCCGCCGGCATCCTTCCCTAGGGTTTTCCGAATACGCCTGTCCTGCACAAGCTCAGCGGGATTGCGTCAGCGTAAAACAGACCCGCCCCGGCTGATTTTCGGACAACGCGACTTCGTAGCCCTGCTCCCTGGCAAAACGGCCGACCTGGTACATGCCAACACCGAGGCCACTGTTGGAATGTACGGGGGAATTGAACAACTGTCCGGCGAGGGATTCGGGAACGGGCTGGCCGTCATCGCAGACCGATAGCACGAATCCATCGCTCCACTGCAACCGGACCAGGATTCGGAGGTTGTTTTCCAACTTTCGCTTTTCCAGCGCGTTCTGCAGGAAATTCTCAGTGACAGATGCGAAAAGGTCGGCAGGCAGGATGCGGCCATCCGGCAAGAGCCCGCCTTCGAATTCGATGCGCTCGTGGGCAAAACGCTGCTGCAAGTCCTGCCACCAGTCCTTGCCAGACGCCTTGTCCAGTCCGATCGGCGGCTTGGTGTTGAGCTTGTCGAGTGTTATTTGCAGGCGCTGGCTGATCTGCGGCAGCTGACGCTGCATGAGCAGGCGCAAGGCGTCCGCATCACTCTCGTCGCTTGCCTCCGCCGCTGCGCAAAGGGAACGCAATGTCTGCAGCAGATTCTTGACGTCATGGGTGAGCCGCGAGCCTGTTTCATAAATCGCCTGTACGTACGCGTTGCGCCGCTGTTCCTGTTCGCGCATCTTAGCGTCGTAGTAGTCCCCCAACAAGCGCGCCAAAAGGCGGATATGGAGGACGAGCGCCGGACTCGGCGACCAGCGGGTGTAAAGGTTCAGGGTCAGGCCGCCAAAGGTGAACTCGGTAGAAAATTTGGTCACTTCGCCGGCACTGCCGGTGGAACTGGTCGAACGCCAGCCGACACCCGACAGCCACGGAAGACCGGCCATCTCATGCGCAGCCACAATGACGAATTTGTCCGGGTCACGCTCGCGATCCGCCAAGGCGGCAAGGCTGTGCATCCAGCGCTCGAATGGCACGCCGATGCTCAGGAAGTAACGCGTTACGAGTTGCCCGATTCCAGCGAAACCTGCTCGGGGGTCCCACAGCAGCGACAGTGCCACCAGCAGTGCAGCCGCAACGATCAGCGCCTGCGCCAGGGAAATGACGTAGTTCCCATGGCTGACTTGCTTGATGGTAAAGGCGCCGAGGACAAGCACTACGACCATCAGGAACAACAGCAGGCTATAGAACAAGTCCACTGAATAGGCAGAAGCCTTCTGCGACTGCTCGGTACGGACGAAAAAAATCGCAATCGCAGGCAATACCAGTCCGTAGCGCACCAGCATCTGGAACGGTTCGGAAAACGTCTCATCGGCAAATAAATGCGGCACCACCCACGTGAGCAGCACGGATAACAGGTAAACGGCGGCGAGCAGGGAGACGGCCCGCTGACGGACGTTCTTGATGCCGGGAACATTGCCGCCGATCAGCGAAAACAGCACTGAGATCCACAACGCCATCACCCAGTAGCTGGCTGCCGCAATGAGCAGGACCGCAGCGGTGACGATCAGCACGACTTGTCCGGGGATCAGTTTCTGTCCCCCACGCCATAATGGCTGCCACAAAAGGAAAAAACCGAAATGCGAGAGCAGCAACGCACGCGCCAGAGGATCGGAAAGTTCGAGCATCAAGGCGCCGTGCAATGCCAGCAACGCCAGCGACAGCCAATGCTGCTGTCGGATCGCAGCAATTGCCCGCTGTGTCGGGGTGGAGGCAGTGGATTCCGCGTTCATCTGATAGGGATCGGCGTTTGAGGAGAGTTTACCGCACCCGCCCGATTCTTCGTGTGCCAGGTCGGGCTATGCCCCGCCCCGCAGCGTGGCGGTTGAACCAAGACCGGTTGGCGCGCCCCTTTCGCGCAGCCAGGCAGTCGACCGAACCTGACGAAAGTTCGACGAACGCGTCGGAAACGTAACGAATTCCCCTGTCCACATGCGTTGCCTGTCAGATCGGTGTGAAAGGCCTATCGACTGCGCATAAAACAATCGCAAGTGTAAAAATTACATTTTTTACCTACTTTTCATATACTTGTAACCAACTCCAAAGGACCCTCAAGGGCTGGACTGCAGCTCAACTCACGCATTGCAGCCGCATCACCATTCCGAATTGCGCTGGCACGTTTTTGGCGTTACTTGGAATTACTTTGGCATCCTGCCGGGAAAATGAGGGACATCATGATCAATAGGACAAGTAATCGCGGCTTTACCCTGATCGAAATCGCCATCGTGCTGGTGATCATCGGTCTGCTGCTGGGCGGCGTGCTCAAGGGCCAGGAGTTGATCAATAACGCGAAGGTCAAGAGTTATGCGACCGACTTTCGCAATATTCCGATCATGATCTACGGCTACCAGGACAAGTTCAGGGCGCTGCCCGGCGATGACGCGCTGGCCACCACCCATATCCCCGCCGCGACCGCCGCGACGACGCCGGCCGGCACCATCGGCAACGGCGTCATCAACGGCGCGTGGAATACCACCACCAACACCGACGAAAGCTGCCTGTTCTGGCAACACGTACGCCTGGCTGGCCTGGCACCCGGTTCGACCACGGTAGACTGCTCGTTGAATGCCGACTACTGGCCGAAGAACGCCAACGGCGGCCAGATCGGGGTGCAGAGCAATACCGGCTTTACAACGCTGGGCACCATGAACGGCACCTACATCGTCTGCTCAAGCAACATTCTTGGACAATTCGTGCTGCAGCTCGACGCCACGCTCGACGACGGCAATCCCGCCACCGGCTCGATGCGGGCCATCCTGCAAACCGGCGGCACGCCGGGCACGCCGGCGACCACCGCCGAAGTTCAGGCCGCGGCCGCCAACAGTTTCCTGGTCTGCATGAGCGTCTGACCGTTCCGAGAACGGTATCGATGCAAGCAGGCTGTCTCTCCACTTAGCCAGGAGTAGCGTCATGATCAATAGGACAAGTAATCGCGGCTTTACCCTGATCGAAATCGCCATCGTGCTGGTGATCATCGGTCTGCTGCTGGGCGGCGTGC
>JBDTRK010000016.1:0-40849 GCA_039931685.1 Betaproteobacteria bacterium
TTAACCATGTTGTTGATGCGCTCGACCGGCTTGAACACCACGCGCCGCGCCACTTCGTCGCCGGCAATCCGGCGCAACGCTTCCACGCCTTCCCTCACCGAGAACACGATGCCGGGCAGCGTCAATGCCCGCTGTGTGCCCCACGCCTGCGTCGGCAGGTCATGCGCGTGCACGAAATCGTCGAGCACCTTGCCGGGAGACAGAATCCACATCTCGATGCTGTCCTCGACCGGTACTTCGCAGACCACGCCGTTCAGCGGTTCCCGGAACATGCCGCTGGCGAAGGATGTCGACGCGAGGTTCGGTTTGCCGGGGCGCACGACGATGGTGGGCAGGCGCAGGCTGCGGCCGTCGATCATGCCCTTGCGCGTGTAGTCGTTGATCAGGTACTCGCCGATCACCTTCTGCGTGCCGTAGGAAGTCTGCGGCGTCGGTGTGACCGCATCGTCCACCACCGCGGGCAGCTTGCCGCCGAACACGGCCAGCGAGCTGGCGAAGACCACGCGCGGCGGCGCCTTGAGTTTGCGGCAGGCTTCGAGCAGCGTGCGCGTGCCGTCCAGGTTGACGCGGTAACCGATGTCGAACTCGGCTTCGGCATGCGCGCTGACTACCGCCGCGAGGTGAAACACCGCGCCCGTGTCGGCATCGAGCGCGGCCGCGACCGCTGCCGGATCGGCGATGTCGCCCTTGACGCAGTGCAGCCGCGCATCCGGTTGCGATGGGAATGCGGCATCGAAACACTTGATCTGCGTGATGGTGGCGGGCTTGCCGTCCGGCCCGGCCAGCGATCCGCGCTCCAGCAGCCGCAATGCCAGCCGGTAACCGAGAAATCCGCCGCCGCCGGTAATGAATACTTTCATCTGTCAACCCTCCTTGGCAAAATCAAAGAGCGTTGATGCCGCCATCGACCGGCCGTTTCTGCAGCCGCTCGCGATAACCCTCGTAATCCGGCAGCGCACGCTGATACGACGACACCATCAGCGGCGAGGAGATAACGAAGTCCGCCGTTGCGCGGTTGCACGCGACCGGGATGTTCCACACCACGGCGATGCGCAGCAAGGCCTTGACGTCGGGATCATGCGGCTGCGGTTCGAGCGGATCCCAGAAGAAAATCACGAAATCGATCAGGCCTTCCGCGATTTTGGCGCCGATTTGCAAGTCCCCGCCCAGTGGTCCGCTCTGCAGCTTGACGACCGGCGTATTGAGTGCCGTCTCCAGGAGCTTGCCGGTCGTGCCGGTGGCAAACAGGTCGTGATGAGCGAGCAGGTCACGGTTGTACTCTGCCCACTCGAGCAGGTCCTGCTTCTTGTTGTCGTGCGCGACCAGGGCGATGCGCTTGCGGGATGAGATTTCTGCGGCGACAGCGGCCATGGCGGAGTCCTCAATGTCAGACGTTGCTCGGAAACCCGCCCAAGATAGCAGAAGCACGCCCGGAATTCGGGTCGTATTCGCATTGCAGGCGGGCGGTGGGTGCAGCATTTTTTAAATTTTTTAGACACGAGTGAAACTTTCCCGAGGCATCCGCGTTGAGTGTTTGCGGGCGGCCTGCAGCAGGGTTGCGCCCGCGCCGGAAAAATCACCGGAGGCACGGCCGCGATTCAATAATTCCATGAATTCAAATTAGAAAAAGAGCCAGTATCGGAATGGCGAGGAAACATTCCATTTAATTTGAGGAGGAGTCAGCGATGGGTAAAGAAGCATCGTCGAAATCCCTTGCGCGCCGCAACATTCTGAAAGCAGGTGCGGCCATCGGCGCAATGCAGTTGGCATCGCCATTTATCCTGTCGGCGCGCGGCGAAACGCCGGTCAGGCTCGGCATGGTGGATCCCCTGACCGGCGTCTATGCGGCCATCGCAGAGAGTGAAGTGGCCGGCGCCAGGCTTGCCGTCGAGGACATCAACAAAAAAGGCGGCATCCTGGGCCGGCCCGTCGAACTGCTGGTCGAGGATTCGGCGAACAACGTCGGCACCGGCGTGCAGAAAGTCCGCAAGCTGATCGACCGCGACAAAGTGAATTGCGTCATCGGCGACGTCAATTCCGGCATCGCGCTGGCCATGGCGGCGGTAACCGCGGAGAAGCGAGTGCTGCACATCGTCTCCGGTGGCCACTCCGACGCTGTGACCGGCAAGGACTGCCACTGGAATGTCTACCGCATCTGCAACGCCACCACCATGGGCGTCAATGCCATCGCCGACACGCTGATGGAAAAATTCGGCAAGAAATGGTATTTCCTGACGCCCGACTATGCCTACGGCCATTCGGTGCAGGACGCCTTCGTGAAGAAACTCAAGGCCGCCGGCGGCGAATACGCGGGCGACCTGGTGCCGCTGGGTTCCGCCGATTACTCCGCATCGCTCATCAAGGCGAAATCCTACGGACCCAACGTATTGATCAACGTCATGGGTGGCGGCGACCAGGTCAACAGCCTGAAGCAATTCGTCGGCTTCGGCCTGCAAAAGCAGATGGCGGTAGGCGGCACGCTGTTCGAACTCGAAAGCCTGCGCGCGGTGCCGCCGGAAGCGCGCATCGGCTGGTGGACCATGGAATGGTGGTGGGACCAGCCGGACAATGCGCACGTGAAGGAATTCGTCGCCAAGATCAGGAAGGCGACCGGCAAGACCGCGTCGGCGCGCAACTGGTTCGGCTACGCGTCCGTGCACACGTTCGCGCTGATCGCCAACCAGGAAAAATCGCTCGACGGCGTCAAGTTGGCGAAAGCCATGCAGGGATTCGTCCTGCCGCCCGAAGTGGCGCTGCAACCCAACAAGCCGGCGTTCCGCGCGGGCGACCACGAGCTCATGAGCACGGTCTTCGCCGGCGAAGCGCATGTCGCCAAGGGAGATCCCGACAACATGTTCACGGTCCACTCCCGCATCCCGGGAGACAAGGCGGCCGGACCGGTTGCCGATACCGGCTGCACGATCAACTGGAAGACCTGACCCGGGCCGGGAGGACAACTCGACGTGCACGACATCGCGCCGGAACCCATTGAAGCGGTTCCGGGCGCGGCCGAGGGTGCGCACGCAGCGGGATCGTCCCGGCATATAACAACAAACTGCCCGCACACGCCGGCGCATTCCTGGACAGCGCAGCCATGACCGACCTCATCCTGTTCAACGTCACCAACGGCCTCATCATCGGGGCCTTCTATGTATTGATGGCCCTGGGCTTGTCGCTCATCCTGAACCTGAGCGGCGTCATCAACTTCGCCCACGGCGGTTTTCTCGCGCTGGGCGCCTACATGGCCTATACCATCGCGCCCTATGTCGGCTTCTGGGCCGCGCTGCTGCTCGCGCCGATCCTGGTCGCGCTGCTCGGCCTGGTCATCGAGCGGCTGATGATCCACCGCCTGTACGGGCGCGACCCGCTCTACAGCCTGTTGCTCACCTTCGGGCTGGCTTTCATTTTCGAGGACGTCACCCGCGCCATCTGGGGGGCGACCGGCCTGCCCTTTTCCGTACCGGAATATCTATCGCAACCGGTCAGCGACAAGTTCTTCTTCATCACCTACTACCGCCTGTTCATGGTGGCGGTGGTGGCGGTCGCGGTCAGCGGGCTGTTCCTGTTTCTGCGCTTCTCGCGCCTGGGCGTGCGCATACGCGCCGGCACCTTCGACCTCGACACCGTGTCCTCGCTCGGAGTCAACGTGCGCGCACTGCGCAGCTTCAATTTCGCGCTGGGTATTTTCCTGGCGGGCCTCGCTGGCGTGCTGGCCGGCGGCCAGCTGAGCCTGGAGCCGACCATGGGCACGAGCCTGCTGATGCCGAGTTTCGTCGCCATCATCGTCGGCGGCGTCGGCAGCCTGACCGGCACGCTGCTCGGCGGTCTGCTGATCGGCATCGCTTCGGGCATCACGACCGTGTTCTGGCCGGCGGCGAGTGACGCGGTGATCTACGTGATGATGGCGGTGGTGCTGCTGATACGACCGCGCGGATTGCTCGGCGAGGAAGGATTGCTGTCATGAGCGCCAACAAGACGCGGTACCTGAAACTCGGCGTGATCTGGCTGCTGCTGCTGGCGATTCCCCTGTGGCTGCCGCTGTTCGGCGGCTACCAGGCGCTGGGCACGCGCGTGCTGGTACTGGGCCTGGCGGCGATGTCGCTGAATCTGTTGCTCGGCTTCACCGGCGTGTTGTCCTTCGGCCACGCGGCCTATTTCGGCCTCGGCGCCTATGGCACCGGACTGGCGTTGAAACTCCTAACGCACAGCACGCCGCTGGCGCTGATCTGCGGCGTGCTGCTCGGCGGCGTCGCCGGCGCGCTGCTCGGCGCCCTGATCGTGCGGCGCCGCGGCGTGTATTTCGCCATGGTCACCATCGCCTTCGGCCAGGTGTTCTATTTCATCGCCTTCCGCTGGAATACGCTGACTGGCGGCGACGATGGCTTGCGCGGGTTCGAGCGCCAGCCGCTCGACTTCGGCCCCTGGAGCGCGGACATCCTGCACAGCCCCACGCTGTTCTTCTATTTCGTGCTGGCGTTGTTTGCCCTCGCGGTCGGCGCGATGGGTTTCCTGCTGCGCTCGCCGTTCGGTCGCACGCTGCTCGCGATCCGCGAGAACGAGCGCCGCGCCCGCTTCCTCGGCATCCCGGTGGAAATGCACATCTGGCTGTCGTTCACGCTGTCGTGCTTTTTCATGAGCCTCGCCGGCGGGCTCAACGCGCTGCTGAACAACTTCGCCGATCCGACCATGCTCAATTACACGCAGTCGGGCGAAATCGTGATCATGATCGTACTGGGCGGCATGCGTTCGTTCTGGGGCCCGCTGGTCGGCGCGGCGGTGTTCGTCTTGCTGCAGGATTACCTGTCCAGCCTGACCACCAACTGGATGTCCTTCCTCGGCGCGATCTTCGTCGTCATGGTGTTGTTCTTCCCGCGCGGCGTGCTCGGCATGAACTGGCCGGAGGCATTCCGCACGCTGCGCGGCGTGCTGCGCAGACGCGGTCGCCAGGAAAGCGGGGAGTTGCCATGAACCTGCTCGAAGTGCGCAACGTCACCAAGTCCTTTGGCAGCCTTACCGCAGTCAGCGGCGTATCGCTGAATGTCGCACCGGGCGAACTGCGCGCGGTCATCGGTCCGAACGGCGCCGGCAAGACCACGTTTTTCAACCTGATCAGCGGTTTTTTCCCGCCCACGTCCGGCGCGATCGTTTTCGACGGCAGGGACATCACGGCCGTGTCGGCCTCCGCGCGCGTGCGCAACGGCATGGCCCGCACCTTCCAGATCACCGAAATCTTTCCCGAGGTGTCGGTGTACGAGAACGTGCGCGTGGCCGCCGAGGTCGCCGCCGGCCTGCGACTGCGGCCGTGGATCGGGCGCCGCCACGGCGCCGAGATTGCCCGGCTGGTCGATGAAATCCTCGATCTCACGGGGCTCACCTCGAAAGCAAGCCGCCTGGTCGGCGAACTGGCGCACGGCGATCAACGTGCAGCCGAAATCGCCATGTCGCTCGCGCTCAAACCGCGATTGCTGCTGCTCGACGAACCCACAGCCGGCATGGGCGATCAGGAAACCTACGACATCACCTCGCTGATCCGCAAGCTGCATCGCAAGGGCGGCCACACCATCGTGCTGATCGAACACGACATGCGCGTGGTATTCCATCTTGCCGATCGCCTGACCGTGCTGGACCAGGGGTGCCTGCTCGCCGAAGGCACGCCGCAGGAAATTGCCGCCAATGCCGCCGTCCAGGCCGCCTATCTGGGGAATTCAGAATGAACGCGCTCGAAGTGGAAGGCTTGCACACTTTTTATGGCAAAAGCCACATCCTGCACGACGTGACGCTAAGCGCCGCCGAAGGCAAGATCACGACGCTGCTGGGACGCAACGGCGCGGGCAAGACCACCACGTTGCGCAGCGTGATGGGGCTGACGCCGGCGCGACGCGGCAAAGTCACCATACTGGGCAGCGAGACGACGCGCTGGCCGCCATTTCGCATCGCCGCGCTGGGCGTGGGTTTCGTGCCGGAAGGGCGCCGCATATTTCCGAACCTCACCGTCGAGGATAACCTGCGCGTTCCGATCGTTCGCCCCGGCCCGTGGACGGCGGCTCGCATCTTCGACCTGTTCCCGCGGCTGGCGCAGCGCAAGAGCAACCTCGGCAGGCAGCTGTCCGGTGGCGAACAGGAGATGCTCTCGGTATCGCGCGCGCTGCTGCTCAACCCGCGGCTGCTGATCCTCGATGAACCTTCCCAGGGTCTCGCGCCGCTGATCGTCAAGGAGGTCTTCAAGCTGGTCGAAACCTTGCGCACGGAAGGCATTTCGGTGCTGCTGGTCGAGCAGAACGTGCGCGTGAGCCTGGAGATCGCCGACTATGCCTATGTGCTGGACAACGGCAGCGTCGTTTACGAAGGTCCGGCACGCGAACTCGCGCAGGACGAAGCTCGCGTCCAGTCCCTGGCGGGCGCCAGCGCGGAGGAATGGGCAATCGACGAACCCACTTCCGTCTGAGCGCCACTTCCCGGCTGCAGGCTAAACGCGCGACTTTGCGTTTCGCTGCCGCGCCGGGTCAAATGACCGCAGTCGCGGCATTGCACGCGAAGCGCCTTGCTACTCCGGCAGAATCTCGCCGGAACCGCCAAGCTCCTTCGGCACGTCCTTCATTTTCGGCAGCCCGTCCCTGATGTGCAGCACGGTCTCCTGATAATGCACATGCAAGGCCGGCTTGAAGGCAAGATCCGGAATGATCGCGGCGTACACATCGGTGAGTCCGGCATGGGAATGTTCGGTAAAAATATGGCCGCCGCACTTCCTGCACCATTTGCGGTCGCTTTTTGGCGTCTTGTTGTGGGTTCCGATCTGCTCCGCACCGTGCGTGATCTTCACGGCCTCGGGCTTCCACAGCGTGAAAGCGTTGATCGGGCTTGCCGACCAGTGGCGGCACGAATCGCAGTGGCAATAACCCATGGCAACCGGCTCGCCACTCACCGTAATACGCACGGCCCCGCAAAAACAAGCGCCAGAATAGGACTTGCTGTTACTCATGTTTCTCCTCCTCAAGGTGAATTATTGAAGCATGCGGCATCAGGTTTTCAACTCGACCAGCATCTCATGGTAACGATGGTCGTCGACATTGCGCGCCGCATGGGTGTCGCCGCCCTTGCGATAATAGACTTCGCCGGCATTTAACGTCAGACGGGTGATGCCGCTGACACGGGCCACTTCGAGCGTGCCGCCCTCGATCGGATAAAAGAAGTAATCGTGGTCATGGTGGTGTTCCGCCACGCTTTCGCCGGGCTGCAGGGTGAACTCCCAGACCCGTACGCGTTCGTTCTCGAATATAAGTTTGGTGCCAACGTCGGCCATGCCTGCCCTCCCCCGCGAATGTTGGAACCGTTGCCGGCCGGTGCGTGTCAGCCGCCGCTGCGTTTTGCCTTTAAGCCGTGATTGGCAAGCGTCTCGATCACGCGCTCGCAATGGTCACCTTGCACTTCGATCACGCCCTCTTTCACTGTCCCGCCCGAGCCGCATGCCGTCCTGAGCTGCTTGCCGAGCCGGGATAACGCGGCGGGTTCCAGTGCCAGACCGCTGATCATCGTAACGGTTTTTCCGTTGCGGCCCTTGCTTTGTCTGGTAACTCGCGCAATGCCATCGGAAAAGGGTAGCCGTTCTTTCGAACCGCAGATACATTGGGCGATCGGCTTGCGGCACGCGGGGCACATCCTGCCGCTGTCGGTGGAATAGACTAGTCCGCCGCTTTTTTTCCTGTCGCCGATCATTTTCCCAAAGTCCGTCATTTCATCCGCCTGCCGCACAGGGACGCCGGCGGACCGTATGTATACCAGCGTACACCCCGCCACGAAAGACGTGCGGAGTGTGCCAGCATCGGCGAACAAAGACCACGCCCTTGTTTAACGTCGGAAATTCCGGGAAACTCGGTATGATGGCTGCGGCAATCAAAATCAGGAATCAGCGGCGTATGCTCGAATCGCTTGATTGCGCCGAAAGGCAGGACTGTTGCTTCGGCGGATTGTTGCCTGCCGAAATACTCGTGAAAAATTTTCCAGGCCCGATCCCGGCTTCCCCATGAGCACTTTCAAGGTCCTGCAGTTCAATATGCAGTTCGGACGGGGATGGGACGATGCGCATCCCGACGACGCTCCCGTCGATCTCGACCTGACCATCGCCGAAATCCGCAAACAAGATGCCGACATCGTGCTGCTGCAGGAGGTGGAATATGCGCGGCCCGGCGGTGCGCAGCCCGATCCACCCGTCAATTACACGCGCCTGCGAGCCGCGCTCGGCGGCTATGACGGAGTCTTTTCAATACAGGATGCCGATCCGCGCGAACTGCCGTTCGGCATCGGTCTGGTCATTTTCTCCAGGACTGCGCTGCGCGACACCATGCGGCTGACATTGCCGTCACCGCCGATCGAATTCAAATTCAACAATGAAACGAGAACACCCACGGACCGCGTGCTCTGCGGTGCCAGTACCACCCTCGGCGGCCGCGAACTGCAGATCTTCAACACCCATTTACTGGCGTTTTTCATGCTCAAATCGTCGAGCGAGACGCATCCGGGCCAGCGCATGTTGGTGCTCGAGGCGTTGCGTGCCTCGCAAGGCGCCACGCTGCTTGGTGGCGATTTCAACGTGAGCAATCATGGATCGCTGGTGCGGCAATTTGCCGGCGCAGGTTACCGCACGGTGCAAACGGCAGAGGCCACGTGGCGCCGGCGACCATACGTGCTCGATCACATTTTCTACAACCGGCACCTGAGACTGTTGCGCCACGAGGTGAAACCGACGCTGGCTTCCGATCATCACATGCTGGTGGCAGAGTTCGAGTTCGTCGACTGAGTGCTTGGTAATTGGCGAAACCAATGTCGCCGCCGCTGTTTTGAGCGGAACCGGCCAGTGCGTGCGTACCGGCCAATAGACGCCGGGAAGCACTATCGAGCAACGCGTTCCGACCTGGAAGCCTCCGGTTGCCCTGGTGCCGGCAGCGGACCCCTTGCCACTTCAGCCACACCCCCTGTCAAGGTTACCGCCACGCCACCCGCACGATCCGAGCGGCCCGTCGCCGTCCCGGCACCCGTGCCGGCAAAACCGCAGACGCACGGGTTCATCTTCTCCGGTGACGCGCTGTTCGCCTTCGACGAGTCGACGCTGAAGCCCGAGGGCATGAGGATGCTCGACGAGATGGCGTGGCAGGTGGAAGGCACGACGTTGGAGACTTTCCTGGTTACCGGCCATGCAGATCGCTTTGGCAGCCCGCAATACAACCAGCAGCTCCTGGAACGCCGCGCAAACACGGTGAAGAACTACCTGATGGGCAAGCATATCCTGACCAGCCGCATCGATGCCGAAGGCACAGGCGGGAGGCAACCGATGATCCCGCAAAGAGAATGTCCGAGCAGGAAAAGCACCAAGATCATCGCCTGCCTGCAGCGCGATTGCCGGGTAGACGTCAAAATGACGGGCACTTCCACCGTCAGTGCCATGCGGTAAGTTCGACGCCGCTACGACTGGATCGTCAAGGACAAGAAGAATTTCGTCCTTCCACTGCAGTCGTGGCATCGGATTGCGCTTCGAGGTAGGCGTCGAAATGACGGTCGACGGCAGACGGCGCCGTCTGCGCACCGTGCTGCGCGGAGAGATACGGGGGCTCGAGGCCACGCTCGCTCATGAAAGGGAAATCGTATGCCGCGGCAACCGTGGTACCCGGCTCATCCCGTCCAGCCGGCGATATGAGTGGCTGCGACAGGAATCCCTCAAACCGGATCCTGTCGCCTGTCAGTCCCACTGTCCCAACCATCGACCTGGCCGTCAGCTCGAATTTTGCCGCGTAGCCGCCCGCCTGGCCGATCGGCGCCGCGTGCTTGAGTTCGGCAACGTTTCCGCTTTTATTGCTCGCGTGACCCGGACTTCGCGCATGGATTTGAGGTTCAATCACCCGCCCCGTGTCCAGGGGCGTCGGGGCGAATGCGAATGCCGGCGCTGCCGCGGCCGTCGCAACCAACATACCGGTGAATCTGCGCATAACCCCTCCCTGGCAAGACCCGGCGCAGTCTGCAAGCACGAACGGCGCATGACAGCTGCCGCGCGGTGCGAGCGCCGTAGAAATGAACTGCAATTGTGTGCCTGGCCCCGGCAGCGCTCCGTTCGATAACGCACAAAGCGAGTGCATAGGCAAACACCTTCAAGGCGCTATTTCGCCAGACTCGCACAAGCAGCAGGAACGCCCCGAACTCGTGTAACCGGTGCGATGCGATGAAAGGTTATTATTTCAGCCGCCCGCTCCCGGTCGCGGAAATGACGGCCCTGTTGCGCGATGACAAGCGGCTGGATGCCGTCTTCTAGCGCCGCATGAAAGCTCCGCTCGTGGTGGCCTAGGAACCACGGCATCGGCGTAACTCGTTCGGCTATCGAACGAATCGGGGCCCTATATAGCTAACCGCACATACGTTCGCGGCATCCAGCCCGATATTGTCAGTATTGCGTTGGGAACTATGGCCATTTCCCGACAGACCCGGTTTTTCTGCGCCCTTGCCGCGTTCCTGCGCGAGATGGGCATGAGCCACGCGCTTCGCGAGCTGGAGATCCCCGAAAGCACGCTGATGCACGACGCCGACAATGCCATGCTTACCCTGAAGGCCTTCGAGGCACTCGACGTGCGCCTGGTCATCGCCGATTTCGGCACCGGGTTTTCTTCACTGTTCAATCTGCGACAATTGCCAATCGACGCGATCAAGATCGACGGTTCCTTCATCCGCGACGTGGACACCGACCCGGAAAACCGGAGCATCGCCGAAGCCATCATTGCCATGGGCAGGACGTTGAATCTGACCTTTGTCGCCGAATGCGTGGAGACCGAGGCGCAGAAAGAATTTCTTCACGATCAGGCATGCGACCAACACCAGGGGTTTTATTTCAGCAAGGCCTCGCCGGCACGCGAATTCTCCGACTGGCTCGAAGCGCGCAATGCGCTCGCGCCGGCCGGCGCATAACGACGGTGGCCGGTGCGCGGCGCGCGCGGTCATGCATTGGCTTCAGCGCAACGCCTCTTCCGCCTGGCCTGCTCAATGCAGCCACGAGACGATGCTGGCGGCAACCGCCGCCAACGACAGCAGGATAGCGGCTACGGACAGGCGCTTGAGCGCGCGCAGCTCGCTTTCCATCTTGACCGCGCCGGACTCGATGCTGGTGATGGTTTTCTGCAACTGGTCGGCGAGCACTTTCAGCGACTCGGCATTGTGCGTGGCCGCCGTCTGCAGTTCCTGGATCTGATTCGGGACGACGTCCTGCACTTTGTTCTTGTCCGCCATCTTGGTGAACACCGGCAATGCCACCGATACGACTTGCGAGACGTACGGCAGGATTGCCTTCAGTGCGGGAAGCCATGCGGCCATGTCTGCTCCTTTGCGTGGTTCGGGACCGGTACGGGTGGGATCCGTCGACCGGCGCCTGTCCCGCATGTTATCGGCAAGGGTACTCCGGATCGGGATTGCGTCGCCAATCAGCCGGCCCGTATCGGCGCGGCTGTCACCAGCGCGATGCCGCCCAGGATCGCGGCCGATGCGCCGATCACGCGCAGCGTGACCGGCTCGGCTAGCAGCAACACGCCGCCGGCGGCGGCAATGAGCGGCACACTCAGTTGCACCGTCGCCGCGCCGGTGGCGGTCAGGCCGCGCAACGCGGCATACCAGATCGCATAGCCCACACCCGAGGTCAACGCCCCGGACGCGGCAGCATAGGCAACGCCGTGTGCATCGAGCCGCGCGCCGTCCAGCAACGCAATGCTCAACACCAGCGCGAACGGCACGGCGAGCAGAAAATTGCCCGCGGTGGCGGCCAGCGCATCGCCACCCCCCCGGCCGCGCAACGAATAGACACCCCACGCCACGCCCGCCACCACCATCAGGACCGCATTGTTCAACGGCGGCGCGGACAATCCTGGCAGCAGCAAGGCCACCACCCCGCCAAGCGCCGATGCAAGCCCGACGAATTGCCAGCCGTTGAGCCGCTCGCCGCGCCGCAGTCCGGACACGATCATGGTGGCTTGAACCGCGCCGAACAACAGCAATGCGCCGGTGGCCGCGGAAAGATTGACATAGGCCCAGGAAAAAGCGGCCGCGTAGGCGAACAGCGCAAAAGCGGAAATCCAGTTGCCGCGGTGCGCGCGCGTGCCGGCACGCATGCGCACCAGCAGCCACAGCGCGATCGCGCCCGACAGCATGCGCACGGTGGTAAAACTAACCGGGTCGATGGCCGTATGCTTCAACGCCGCCCGGCACAGCAGCGAATTGCCGGCGAAGGCGATCATGGCCAGGACAGTCAACAGAAAAATTCTCGATCGGGACATGGTTCTCAGGAAGGGCGGCAATTGGCAGGCTGAATAATCCCGGCACGCGGTCGGCTGCCGATTTTCCGGCGAAATGCAGCGGCTGCGCAAACGGCTCGGTGTCGCGTCGCTACAAGGTATGCGATCCCGGCGGGACGCGCTCGGCCCTGTCCAGGATCACCGTCAGACTACCGTCCCGGCAGGACAGCTCGGGCGGCGCAGCGCCGCTGCTGCTCGACAGGCGGCACCAAGCCTCGGTGAATTCTTCCCACACACGAGCAAGCTGTTTCAAGTGGGCCACGTCAACCGCCCGTCCCGGCGCCCGCGCTTGCGGCCAATGCCAATTCTATCGCCTGAACGGCGCTTCAAGCAGCGCCGCGCCAGCCGGACACCGCGCGGCAACAAACCACTTCGACAGCTTCTGTCATGCAGTCGGCGCGGCGAAAAAACATATCTGTTATGGTTGCCGAACCGCAATGCAGCAAACCCGCCACGCCGCAAGCACCGGCAAAACCATTGGAACCGACCGGGACTGGCGGGTGTCCATCTACCTTCGATTGCACGGCCTGCGCGTCCAGGCAGGGAGCGCCATATGAAACGAATCAGACTGGCAATGTTGATGCTCGCTGCCAGCGGAATTCCCACGGCCTTGGGCCAGGGGGCACCGGACGTCAATGTGTTCAGTTTCGCCGACACCTCGTGCACGGAATGGTCGCGCTCCGCCGGCAATGAATTGTCGCGTACCGTTTACGCCGCCTGGTTCCGCGGCTTCGTCTCCGGCTACAACTTCGGCAATTCGGCGAATCAGGTTGCGCTGGACAAGATGCCGGATCCGGCGGCGCTGGCGCTCTATATCGACCGCTACTGTCGCGACAATCCGGCGCTGTCTTTCATCGGCGCGGCGATTCCGCTGGTGCAGGAGATCCGCGAGTTTCGCGTACCCGTTCTGCCGCCCAAACAGTAATCCTGCACTGCACGGTCAGCACTCGACAGAAACGATATGCGCCTGGATCTTGCCTTCCACGGCGCCGCGCCCGAAGCGTTTCGCAATCGCCTGCTCGGCTACATCCGTCGCTTCGCCAAGCCGGGCGGCGTCGCGCACCTCGATTTCGTTCCTGAGCGGCGTTCCCTGGCAATAGGCGATCGCCGCAATGCGTGCTGACGCGGCCTTGCTGCGCGCGGCAAGCGTATCGAAGCGCGGGGCTGCCGTGAATCCGCCTTTCGTCAGATCTGCGGCAATAACCTGGTGGTCGTAATAGCCGTGCGGCGTGCGCGCCATGAAACGCGGCGGATCGGCTGGAAACAGCGCACCGAGCGCGGTTGTCACTATGTCCGCGAATTCGTTTTCCGAGATTTTGTCCCACACATTGAACAGGAACACGCCGCCGGGCCTGAGCACGCGGCGCGCCTCGGCAAAGGCCTTCGATTTGTCCGGAAAAAACATCACGCCAAACTGGCACACCACCGCGTCGAAGCTGGCGTCCGCAAACGGCAGTTGCATTGCATCGGCCTGGCGCCAAGCCACGGCGCGCTTGGTGCCCACCATCGCGGCCTGGTCGAGCATCGCCTGGTTCAGGTCCGTCGCGACGATGGCGGCGCCGGGCGGCAACGCTGCCGCCAGCGCGCGCGTCACCACGCCGGTGCCAGCGGCGATCTCCAGCACGCCCGACATCGGCCGCGACTCGAGCCGATGCGCCAGGTCCGCCGCGTAAGCTTCGAATATCAGCGGCACCAGATGGCTCTCATAGAGTTTCGGAATCGAACCGGAGAAAGCCTTGTCGGAAGCGGGAGTGCTCATGCGGAGGTACCGGTGAGTGGACGGGTGGGTCCCGGCGTAATAACCCGGGCGCGGGACAGCGTATCTTACGGCCTGCGCCGGACATGCCCCTCGGGCGCTGCGGTCAATTGCGGAGCAGCAATGCCATGCCGATCGCCATTTTGGAAGGGTCGACTTGTTACTTCTATTTCGGCGGCTTGCCACCCGGCCACACCGGATTCTGCGCGAGATCCTTCCACGCGATAGGCGCGCGCGCCTCGCGCTCGGCTTCCGTCGGTGGCTTGCTCGCGTCCCAGTGCATGGCAACGTAGCGGTTGCCGGTGATGCCGTTCGCGGCATCGGCGCACAACCAGAGGATCGGTGGCACCATCGCGCCGGGCGGCACCAGGTCCTTGCGATCGAAGCCCGATTCCTCCGGCACCATCGGCGTGTCGGCGGGGCCGCCCGGAACCACGACGTTCACGGTCACGCCCGTCCCTTCGAATTCCTGGGCGTGGCCGGCTGCCATCGCCTCGAGGCCCGCCTTGGCCGGTCCGTAAGGATGGAATCCGCCACGCAGCATGGTGAACAGACTGGTGGTGACGGTGATGATGCGGCCCCATTTCTGTCCAAGCATGGGGCCGACGACCGCGCGGGTCATATACCAGGCGCCGGAGAAATTGGTCGCGACGAAGCGTTGCCACATCTGCGGGGTGATTTCGCCGATCCCGACCAGATTTTTCAGGCAGTCGGCGCGGATCGCGCCCTGGCCCAGCGCGCCGTTATTGACAAGTATGTGCACGCCGCCGAAGCGGGCGATCGCAGCAGCCACCGCTTCGTCGCAGGCTTCGTAACGCGAAATGTCGGTTTTGCGCGTGAGCAGGCGGCGTTTCGCGTCGGCCGACAACCCGTTTCCCAGCGCAATGAGGCCGGCCTCGTTGATGTCAAGCGCCGCGACCTGCGCGCTCCGGTCCAGAAAGGCCCGGACCAGGACGCGTCCGAAACCGCCGGCCGCGCCAGTGAGAATGACCACCTTGCCGTTCAGCGTCCCTTCCGCCATGCTTCCCCCCTCGTGAATTGGGTCCTGCGCTTGCGGTCTCAAGTCCCTGCCTGCAATTCAGCAGCAGATGCTCGAGATTTCCTTTGGCTGCATCACTGCCGGATTTACAGCGCGGTATCGATCTTAACGCGATTGACCTGCGGCATCGGGACCGAGATCGTTTCCGGCGGCTCGCCGCCGTTCCGGAAAATCCCCATAAAGATTTATTGTCCTCCGATCCAGTGTCCACAAAATACGGCCTACCTCAGCCTGACCCTACCACTGCACTACTCCTCCGTTCGGTCGCGCGCTGGTAGCGCGTCGCGGAACGCCGCGAACGTCTTCCACGCCGGAACCGGCGGCTTGTATTCCGGGCGTGGCGAGTAGACCGAGTGTTCGATGAGCTGCATCTTGTGCAGGTAGCGCGGGCAGTTTGGAAAGATGCGCTCCGCTGTGACCCGAACAATGAATACAGAACCCGGGAACTCATTACACAGAGGATCAGCCTCGATGATCCGGGCAACCCCGTTCACGCGCAGTCGACTCGGGCGCTCGAAGTCCAGGAACAGCAAGCCAACATGCGCATTGACGAGCACGTTGCCCCAGGTGCGGTACATGCCGTTGCCGTCGTAGTCCGGGATCGCGAGCGTGCGATCGTCGAGCACACGCACGAACCCGGGTAACCCCCCTTTGTAAGAGCAATCGGGATGGCCGCGATCGTCTGCTGTCGCGATGAAGAACATCGGGGAGCGATGGATGAATGCGCGGTCATCGTCGGTAAACGCGGTGCGCAAAGTCACCTGCGCCAGGCGGTCAGCTATAGGCCGGGTTTCACGAGTGTCCTGAAGCCGCCTCATCCCTTCGTGATACAACGGATCGTCAGCCATGATTATTCTCCGTAGGCCGTGATGAGAACGCCTCAACACGCGAATTGAGGGGCGCCGTCAGGCGTCCCTCTCGAAACTTGCGTTAGGATTTCCAGCCGCTCCAAATGATTGGAGGTGATTGATCGCGATTACTACAAACCAAGTAACGCAAACGACCCAAGCCACCGGCAACAAGAACAACTTGAACCAAAATAGCCCGATGCCCAAGAATCCTGTGATGTCGTATCCATAGGCATAGCAAGACAATAGCTCCTTGCCTCGAAAGGTGCATCCAAACGCACCGTAGGCCCACTCTGCCGTTAACCAGACCAGGAGAACTATAGTCAACGGAAACAACGCAACAACATACCGGACCAACCATCTCATGTGGAAACCTAACTGGACATTGGCCTACTAAAGGACGCGTTACAACCCGTCATTTCGGACGTCCATCATTTTTGATTGAATGCAATCATCATGTCGTATCAATTTAGTCCGTCATCCCCAAAAATACAAATTGTCCCGAGGCGCCCAGTGAGTGCCTCGCCGTGCCGCCACCCACCATCTTGACTTCCCACCCCGCACCCGCCATAAACATGGCTCGTATCCGCCTACATTTCCCGCAAAAACAATGAACACTCCCCAGATCCACTATTCCATCGTCCCCAGTAACCCCGAAGCCCATCTGTTCGAAGTCCACTGCACCGTCGACAATCCCGATCCGTGGGGCCAGGTGTTTTCGCTGCCGACCTGGATTCCCGGCAGTTACCTGATCCGCGAGTTCGCGCGACACGTAGTGCGCATCCGCGCGCAAAACGGGCGCAAGGTGCTGGGCTTGGTGAAACTGGACAAGAACACCTGGCAGGTCGAACCGTTCGACGGGCCGGTAACGGTGACGATGGAGGTGTACGCGTGGGACTTGTCGGTGCGCGGCGCGCACCTGGACACGACGCACGGCTTCTTCAACGGCCCATCGGTGTTCCTGAAAGTCGATGGCCGTGAAGAGGAGCCGGTCGAGGTCGAGATCCTGCCGCCGAAAGGCGCGAAATACCGCAACTGGGGCGTGGCCACCGCGATGCGACGCAAAGGCGCCAAGGCGTATCTGTTCGGCACTTATGAGGCCGCGAACTACGACGAGCTGATCGACCATCCGGTCGAGATGGGAACGTTCGAACTGGCCACTTTCAAGGCGGGCGGCGTGCAGCACGACATCGCCATCACCGGCCGGCAGCGTGCGGACATGCGGCGGCTGACCAAAGACCTGAAGACCTTGTGCGAAACCCAGATCGAATTCTTCGGCACGCCGGCGCCGATGGAGCGCTACGTGTTCCTGGTCACGGCGGTCGGCGAAGGCTATGGCG
This sequence comes from Betaproteobacteria bacterium, assembly GCA_039931685.1. Lineage (GTDB taxonomy): Bacteria > Pseudomonadota > Gammaproteobacteria > Burkholderiales > JACQAP01 > JACQAP01. The sequence continues at coordinate 17,301 of JBDTRK010000016.1, forward strand.
GGCTGGAGCATCGCGCCTCCACCGCGTTGCTGTGCTCGCGCAACGACTTGCCGCACCAAGGCACGGACGCGCCGACCAGCGGCTATCGCACCTTCCTCGGCCTGGCGAGCCACGAATACTTCCATACCTGGAACGTGAAACGCATCAAGCCCGCCGGGTTCATGCCTTACGACCTGGACCGCGAGAATTACACCACGCTGTTGTGGGCCTTCGAGGGCTTCACGTCGTATTACGACGACCTGCTTCTGGTGCGCGCCGGGCTGATGCCTCGCGACACCTACCTCGAAACGCTCGGCAAAAACATCACCGCGCTGCTGCGCACTGGCGGCCGCAAGAAGCAGACGGTCGCGGAATCGAGCTTCGATGCCTGGATCAAGTACTACCGCGCGGACGAGAATATGCCGAATGCCGGCGTGAGCTATTACCTGAAAGGCAGCCTGATCGCGCTGAGCCTGGACCTGCTGATCCGCGAACAGACCAATGGTCGAAAATCGCTCGACCACGTGATGCGCGCGCTGTGGAAGAAGTACGGCATGAAAGGCATCGGCGTGCCCGAGGATGGCATCGAGCAGGTGGCCGAGCAAGTCAGCGGACTCAAGCTCAAGCGCTTCTTCGACCAGGCGGTGCGCTCGACCGCCGACCTGCCATTGCAGAAATTATTGGCGAGTGTGGGCGTAGACATGCAGCATGGCCCTGCCCGCTCAGCCGCCAGTGCGAAAAACGGCAAGAAAGATTCAGGGGCCACGGCGCTCGGCGTGCGCACCGGCAAAGAAGGCGGCGATCTGAAGTTGAGCCACGTATTGGATGGCGGAGCGGCGCAGAAGGCGGGCCTCGCCGCCGGCGACATCCTCATCGCCATCGACGGCTTGCGCGTCACGCCCGAGAAGTTCGACGCGATGCTCGGCCGCTACGGCGCCGGCGATACCGTGCCGGTGCATGCTTTCCGCCGGGATGAACTGCACGTAATGGAGGTGACGCTGGGCGCCGCGACACCTGACGACTGGACGCTGAGCGTCAACGACAACCCCGCCGCCGCCCGCGCCCGCAAGCGCTGGCTTGGCATTGATTGATGCCTATTGCTGCATTTGCAGTTTGATTAGTGCTTTCGGCGAAACACGAAGACACGAAGGACACGAATACCCTCGCGCCAGCGTGGAGTACTCTTTTAGAAAGGCAAGGGCGAAGCGAGGTTGTTCTTACCGTCGGCTCGGTATCGTTGCAGTCAATATTCGAGCCGCCGCCCAACATTTTCAGCGATTTACCTTCGTGCTTCTTCGTGCCCTTTGTGTCTAAAAGGGTACTCCGCGCTGACGCGAGGGTCTTCGTGATGAAATTTAGGTCCAGAAACTCAATCGTCGTTGCGCGCAGGCATCACTGTGCGATGCAGGAAGGCGCCGAGCAGCATTGCGGGAATGAACACCCAGGTCTCCCAGCTTGGCGCGGCCAGCAAGGCGATGCCCGGTCCCGGACAGTAACCGCCGATGCCCCAGCCAATGCCGAAGATCACCGCGCCGATCACCAGCGGCCGGTCGATGAACTTCGCCGTGGGCAGATTGAATTTTTCTTCGAGCAGCGGCGCCGGACGGCGCAGGACGAAACGAAACGCGATGGCGGTCACGACTACCGCACCGCCGAGCACGCACAGCAGGCTCGGATCCCAATTGCCGGTGACATCGAGGAAGCCGAGCACCTTGCTCGCCTTGGTCATGCCGGACAACGCCAGGCCGAATCCAAAAATCAGGCCGGCGACGACCATGCTCAGATATTTTCCCATCACGCCACCCCGAACACGTGACGCACCACATAAGTGGTGATAATGCCGATCACAAGGAAGACCGCGGTGGCAACCAGCGAGCGCAGCGACATCCGGCCAAGTCCGCACACGCCGTGGCCGCTGGTGCAGCCGCTCCCCATGCATGTGCCAAAACCCACCAGCAGGCCGGCCGCGCCAAGCAGCCAGGCCGGGAAATTCGCGCGCGGCAGCGGCATGTCACCGAAAAGCAGATAGTAAGCACCGGCGCCGGCCACCAGCCCGCCGAGGAACAGCAGCCGCCACGACAGGTCGCCGGGCTTGCGCGCAAAGATGCCGCTCGCAATGTTGCTGATGCCGGCGATGCGGCCGTTGAGCCAGAGCAAAAGCGTCGCCGAGCCGCCGATCAGCAGACCACCGAGCAGCGCGCTGATGGGTGTGAAATTTTCCATGTCGATCTCGTTTTCCGTTTTGTGCAGAACCCGGACTTTACGCGAGATGCGGCGCCCGGTCGCGCAACTACCGGGTCAAGGATCTACAAAATTACGTCGGCTGTGCCAAGCCGGGCTATGGTGGACAGCAGGTCGAGGCCGGTATCGGCCACGAGGCTGCGGGCGCGCGCGCGCAAGCTGGCGATGGTCAGTTGCGGCGCCGCGCCGATTTTTGCGACCACCACGGTGTTGGCATCGCATGGCGGCAGTACCAGTACGCGCCCGTCGAAGGCCTTGCGCACCGGGTCGGCGCCCGGTTTCGCCTGGTGGCCGCGGCTCAGCAAATTAGTCACCATCATGCCGTCGCCTTCGAGCCGCTCGCGGCATAAACGGTAAAACGGCAGTGAATGCAGCCGGCCGGCCCGGCCTTGCGCGTCGAAACCGTCTACCAGAATCAGGTCGAAGCGACGCCGCGTCGCCGCCATGTAGGCGAAGCCGTCGGCGATCTCGATATTCAGGCGCGCGGATTCTTCGCCAAGGCGGAAGAATTGCCAGGCATTGAGTACGACTTCCGCATCGATTTCGACCACTTCGAGATTGGCTCGCGGAAGATGGCGTTGCAGGAAGCGGGTGATCGACGCCGCGCCCAAGCCGATCTGCAGCACGCTGCGCGGCCAGTGCCGGCTCGGGCGCAACAGCAACGGCATCATCATCGCGCGCGTGTAATCGAGTTCCAGCGCGTCCGGCCGCGACAGCCGCATCGCACCCTGGATCCACTGCGGGCTGAACTGCAGGTAGCGCACACCGCGTTCTTCGGTGATAAGGATGGGCACGATAAATAATGTGAAGGGGGGAAGCGTGAATGCGTGAAGGGTAAACGCAACGGGCGCAATAGTACCTAAAGCGGATGGAAGCGTCGCGCGGCCGATCCAGCGGGATTGCGCCATACTTCGGCTGCGCTGTGCGGACAGCATCCAACAAAAAGACCTGGTTCATGCCCAATCAGAAACTCGAACAAGCCGTGCAATTCGCCGTCGACCACGAAACGCAGTGGAGCCGCGAGATCGACGACAAGTGGGGCATCCATCACGAAGATCCGCCGCCCTGGAACCGGCTGCTCGGGCCAGTGCATGCGCGCGGCCCGGTATCCGGCACAATCGTGCTGGACGGCAAGATGCTGATCTCCTGGGGCGAGCCCGAGCGGACCGACCTGACTTTCAGCATTGCCAAAACCTATCTCGCGCTGCTCGCCGGCGTCGCCCACGACCGCGGCCTGCTCCCCGACGTGGACGAACCCGTCGTTGCGCGCGTCGCCGGCATCGGTTTCGACACCGGCCGCAACGCGCAAGTGACTTGGGCGCATCTGCTGCAGCAGACGAGCGAATGGGAAGGCACGTGCTTCGGCGTACCCGACCAGGTGGATCGTTACCGCACCCTGCAGTTTCAGGGTGGCGCGGCAAAAGGAAAGAAAGGCGATGCGCGCCCGCTGCAAACGCCGGGCAGCTTCTGGGAATACAACGACGTGCGCATCAACCAGTTGTCGCTAGCCCTGCTGCACCTGTTCGGACGGCCGCTGCCCGAAGTATTCGGCGAGGCCATCATGCAACCCATCGGCGCCAGCGACCGGTGGCGCTGGGAGGGCTACGACAACTCGTGGATCGAACTCAATGGGCGCAGGGTCCAGTCCGTTCCCGGCGGCACGCACTGGGGCGGCGGCCTGTCCATCGGCAGCCTCGACCAGGCGCGCGTCGGCCAGTTGCTGCTCGACGACGGCAAGGCGAACGGCCGCCAGGTGGTTTCGAAAGCGTGGATCGAGCGCATGCGCACACCGTGCGCGATCGCGCCTTTCTATGGGTATCTGGTGTGGATCAACCACGCGCAGCGCATTTTTCCCGGCGTGCCGGCGTCGAGTTATTTCGCCATCGGCGCGGGCAGCTCCTTCACCTGGATCGAACCCGAACGGCGAATGGTGCTGGTGGTACGCTGGATCGACGCGGTACACGCCGACGCGTTCTTTCGCCGCGTGTTGCAGGCGCTATAGGCTGAATCGCAGCGAGGAAAACCGCATAACGCTGCGCCGGATGGCGCCGCAGCGAAGGCGGACCCGAGCATGCCCGGATCCGCCGTTACAGATCAGAAGAACTCGTATTCCAGGCGCACGATCACGCGGTTGTCGGTGGAATTCGACGTCTCGCCGAACAAATACGCTGCGCTATAGAGTAGTTTTTTCGAGCCGCCCAACCCGGCCTGCCCGTAGAACGCGGGACCGACCCAGTGTTCCTGCGCGTTGAAAGTGCCAAATTGATTGATGCGCCCCGGTTCGCCAAAGGCCTCGATCGCCGGCTCGAAGCGCGGGTTGAGCAGATACTTCAGGCGCGCCGCGTAGGCAAAGCTCGGGCTCGACTGACTGTTGCTGCCGATCTGCTGCTCGAAGAACAGGTTCACAGTTCCGACCCAGCGATCGACGGTCTTCTCGAAAATCGGCGCGATCACGATTTCGTCAGGCTCGCCGCCGCGCATGGCGGCTTCATATTCGGTCAGCACGCCGAAATCTGCCCAGTACTTGCCCGTCTCGGTAACCTGGAACAGATTCTCCCATTCGACGGACGAGAACTTCAGCGATGCACCCGGTTCCTTTTCATAGACCGCATACAGCTCGCTGAACCAGTAGTCGGTAAAACCGCGTCCGACCGCGAAAAGATGCTTTTCGCCGCCATTGCGCGAGTCGTCGTTATCGATGTCACGAAAGCCACGATATTCAATTTCATTTTCACCCTTGACTACCCTCGGGGAATAGACCTTGAACGGGGCAGCCTCGGCGGGCTGCGGCATCGACAGTGAAAACACGGCGCCTGTTGCAGCGGCGCAAAGAATGGCGAGCGCAGGCGTCCTGCCACGCACGGGGGTACGGCCAATAAACTTCATCAATCCTCCAATGACCAACAATGTGACGACATAAAAAACAACCTGAATGCCTGCGGGTCGCGCGGTGTAACCGATCAGCGCCTGCAGGGCTTTGCCGAGTACTGAAGCATCCGAGATCAGAGCAGAGCTGTCCCACAGCGGTTCGGCGAGCGGCGGTACCAGCCCCGCCTGCACCAGGAAGCCCACGGACTGCGAGGCGAGCCCGGCCGCCAGCAGCAGGATCATGGTGCTGGTCACGGTGAAGAAGTGGCGCAGCGGCACGCCGAGCAGGCCAAAATAAACCAGCACGCCGATCGCCGCGGCCAGGGCCAGGCCGGCGGCGCCGCCGCTCAGCATTTGTCCGGCATCTGCACCCCCAGCCGCGATACCGTAGAGGAACAGCACGACTTCGGAGCCTTCGCGCAGGACCGCCAGCGCGATGGCGCTGCCGAGCAGCCAGACCGGTGCGCCGCCCTGCGCAACCTTGTTGCCGACCTCACCCATGTGCTGCGCGATTTCGCGGCCGTGGCGACTCATCCAGATGTTGTGCCAGCCCAGCATCAGCACGGCAGCGCCGAGGATCGAGGCATTGAGAATTTCCTGGCCCATGCCGGCTGCCGCGTCGGCGATCCCGCCCGCGGCGGCAGCGACGATGACCGCGCCGACGAGCCCGGCACCGATGCCGCCGAACACCATGGCGTTACGCCGCGCGATACCGCGCGAGGCCGCCATGACGATGCCGATGATCAGGGAGGCTTCGAGGACTTCGCGAAAAACGATGAGGGCGGTGGCGAACATGAATTCTGACTATGCGTTATTTGGCGATGATCTTGCCCTGTGCGGTTTCCTGGTGGAACTCGCCAAAAACTTCGTAAGTGCCGGGCTTGAGCGGTCCAATGTAGATGGTCGCCTTGGTGTTGCCCGGGATGATTTTTTCCCGGTTCAGCGAGTGGCTTTCGAACTCCTCGGGCGTCGGATCCTGGTTGTCCACCAGCAGCTTGATTTTCTGGCCCGCAGGCACCTGCAGTTCTGCGGGAATCAGGCGGTGGTCCTTGATGACGATCAAGAAGACCTCCTGCGCGTCGGCGGGAGCGGCGATCAGGACGGCGCTGGCAAGAGTAAGGAGAGCGACGAAATTTCGCGAAAACAAGGACATGACTGATCCGATCATTGACTTTAGTAATGCCAATGATAGTCATTCTCATTATTAAGTCAACTCCTGCGCTGAAAAAAATTACCGCAAGGGTCGTGCGACCTCGGTTCAGCCAGCTGCGCCCGCGCCGCCGACACGGGAAACCGGAAGCAGCATCAGGCGTGCACCAGGCGAAAATCGAAGCTGGCGCTGCAAAACGGCGCGGCGGAAGTTTTTCCATCTGGCGTCGGGCCGGGCGCGTGGTCGCTGAATTGCACGACGAGGGAATGCTTGACGCCGAACACCGCGTCGGAATCCAGGTATTCGTCCCCTTCCACGAACAGGTGCGTAGCCACGCGCTCGAAGCCCGGCGCGGTGGCGATCACATGCACGTGCGCCGGGCGATACGGATGCCGGCCCATGCCGAGCAGCATCTTGCCCACCGGCCCGTCAGTCGGTACCGGATAACTGACAGGTTTGATTGTCTTGAATCCATAGCGGCCGTCGGCACCGGTGGTGAACTTGCCGCGCGCGTATTGTTCGCCGCCGCCCGGACGCTGCACATCGTAGTAGCCCTCGCCGTCGGTTTGCCAGACATCCAGCGCCGCGCCGGCGATCGGCGCGCCATTCACGTCCAGCACGCGCCCTGACACGTATGCCAACTCACCCGGCGCATCGCCGGCGATATCCGCCCACATCGGCATTTCCTTCGCGCCACTCACGTAGAAAGGCCCGAGCACCGTAGTCTCGGTCGCGCCACCCGGCTTGCGATGGTTGATCGCGTCGACCAGCATGGATACACCAAGCGTATCGGACAGCAGGATGAATTCCTGGCGCTTGGCGTCGCAGCGCTGGCCGGTCGCCGTGAGAAATTCGATGGCCGTCAGCCACTCCTGCTCGGTCAACTCGACCTCGCGAATGAAGCCGTGCAGGTGTCGGATCAGGCTGGTCATGATTTGTTTGAAGCGCGGGTCGCGCGCCCCTTCCAGCTTTTGCAGCACCGCGTTGGTAAGATTCGCTTCGTTAACGTTACGCATGGTTGACCGTCCCTGCCGTTGATTTCGTTTGTGTGTCGTCGCCGGACGGGAATCGCCGCCGGCAGCGAGCATTCTGTCGCGGACCGCCATCGCCGCCAACCCTGTACCGCAACGCGCATCACAACCCGCGCGTGATCACCGTGCGACAAGGTGCCCCCGTGCAATAATGCAAGAAATGTGAATCCGGGAACCGGCATCCTGGCGCCGAGGATTCACGGACCGTGATCGGCCTTCGACGCGCGCTGGTGCGCCTCCCTTCGCAACAATGCCCGAATGTCCCGCAACCCGCTTTGCCGCTTTAAATGATTCAATTGCCGGTCAATCCGATGAACGACGCCCCATCGATGGAACTGCAACGCAAGCAAGACGCGCGGTTGAGGCGATTTCTGCTCGCCCTGCTGGTTTATGGCGCCATGGCGCTGTTGTTGTTTTTGTCCAGCAAAAACGGTTTGATCGTCGCAACGGCCGCCGTGCATGGCATAGCCGCGATGGCTGTGGTCAACATCCTGCTGTTCCTGGCCCTGCGCTCCGGGCTGAACCTGCGCGCACGAGATCCGAGTCTGACCTGGTTGCAGATGTTTTGCGCCAGCGCGATCCTGCTGTACGTGTTCTACCATTTCGACCGCGAGCGCAACTTCGCGCTGATGATGTGCCTCGTGGTATTCCTGTTTGGCGCCTTCCGCTTCAACATCCGCCAGTTCCTGTCCGTCACCGTGCAGTTCCTTGCCGGCCTGGCGCTGGTCATGTACCTGCTGATCCGGTTCAAGCCGGCGACGGCCGATTTCAACCTGCTGGCCCTGCAATGGACTGCGCTGGCGCTCGTGCTTCCGTTTTTCGCGTTCATTGGCGGCAACCTGACCGAGTTGCGGCAACGCATGCGACGCAGCAACGAGGAACTGAACACCGCGCTGGCCGATGTACGCGGCGCGGCGTGGGCCCAGCGTGAAAGTGAAGCGCGCTTCCGCAATACTTTCGACTTCGCGGCGATCGGCATGGCCATCGTTTCACTCGACGGAAAGTGGCTCCAGGTCAACAAGGCGCTGTGCGGCCTGCTCGGTTACACGGATGCGCAACTGAAGGCGATGACATTCCAGGACATCACGCATCCGGGCGATCTGGAAGCCGATCTGGAGCAGGTGCAACGCATTCTGCGCGGCGACATCAGGGACTACCAGATGGAGAAGCGCTACTTCCGCAAGGATGGGCGCGAGGTCTCGACGTTGCTCAGCGTGTCGCTGGTGCGCGATCCTGATGGCAAGCCGTTGCAATTTATTTCGCAGATCCAGGACATCACGGCGCGCAAGGCGGCTGAGAACGCGCTGCTGGATTCCGAAGCGCGATTCCGCGCCACTTTCGATCATGCCTCGGTGGGCATCATGCACAGCTCGCTCGATCGGCGCATCCTGACAGTGAACCGCAAATTCTGCGAGATGGTGGGCTACAGCGCCGGAGAATTGCAGCAAGGATCGGTGCGGCGCATTCACCACCCCGAGGATTCCGATGCGGACCAGCCCCTGGAAAAAAAGCTGCTCGCGGGAGAGATCGACTACTTTACATTTGAGAAACGCTATATCCGCAAGGACGGCAGCGTGTTCTGGGCCAACCGGGCGGTTTCGCTTGTGCGCGACGCAAACCACAAACCGTTATATTTCATCCGCGTGATCGAGGACATTTCCGCGCGCAAGGACGCCGAGGAAAAACTGCTCCACCTGGCGAATTTCGACGGCCTGACCAACCTGCCAAACCGCGCCATGTTCCATGTCCGCCTCTCGCAGGCGCTGGCCCTGGCGCGGCGACGCAAAGAAACCCTCGGCGTCATGTTCCTTGACCTCGATCAGTTCAAGCAGATCAACGACACCCTTGGCCACGCGGCTGGCGACCTGCTGCTCAAGCAAGTCGCCGCGCGCCTGACCGCAGTAGTGCGGGCGAGCGATACGCTCGGACGACTGAGCGGCGACGAATTCGCGGTCGTGCTCATGGGCCTGCGCGGAACGGACGACGCAATCCTGGTCGCGCGCAAGATCATCGAGGCATTTGGCAAGCCGTTTAACCTCGAAGGCAATGAACGCGTGGTAACCGCCAGCATCGGTATCGGCATGTATCCGCAGGATGGCGACGATGAAGCGACGCTCATGAGGTCGGCCGACGCGGCGATGTACGTCGCCAAGGAGCGCGGTCGCAATCAGTTTCACTTGAGTGCCGGGCGCGGTTGATCCGGCCGCGTGGTCCGGGATAACCGAGGGTGGCGATGCCAATCCCTGCGCCTGTCAGTTCCTGCGCAGGAAACGCAGCACGCACAAATGCACGGCCAGCGAACTGCCCAGCGCAAGCAAGAATCCCGCAGCCGTACCGAACCGCTCGAGCAGCAAAACCAGCGTCAGACAAAAAGCAGTAAACGCATAGAAGCCGCTGACCATGCCACGCAGCAGGCGAATGGTGAACGCGCTGCCGCTCGCGCGATGCGAGAAAGCGGCCAGCACGATACCCATGACCGGGAACACTGCAAACAGCCCGCTGAATTTCGGCCCGAGCAGCGGCGACAGCCCGGTGACCGTTACCGTCAGCGCGCCGCCTGCGAGCATGCGCGCATAGATCTCGATGCGCGCGGGACGCAATGCGCCGACGGACTGCGCCAGCGGCGGGAAAATCAGCGGCACCAGCACGACCGCGCCGGCCACCAGCGCGGCAACCAGCGCAAACGGCGGCGCCGACCAGACCAGCGCCAGGCCGACAATCAGATAAGCGCTCAGTCCGGCGAGCAGCGACCAGTACCACGGCAGGCGCGTGGCCGCCCAGGCGTAACTCAGCGCGAACGTCATCCATGCCAGGCCGCCGGATAACGCACCGGCCGCCGTGACGGCGGCGAACTGCGGCCCCTGCTCCAGCGCAACGAACAGCAGGATCGGCCCGGTCACCACCGGAAAACCCGACAGCCAGCCCGCCACCGCGGGTCCCCAGCGACGGCCGGCCAGCGTGATGGCGCCGATCAGGACCGGCACCAGTGCCAGCTTGAGGATGAACAAGGGTTCGATGGCGAGGGCGTCGCGTCGGGTTGCCGCGTGCGAGTCGCTAGCGCTCGCGCACGATGATGCCGACCTTGGAGACCTGGCCGTCGCGCATTTCGCGCACCACCAGGTTGAGCTTGCCGAAGCGCACGTAGTCGCCCACGTCCGGACGGCGGCGGAACTGGCGATCGATGTACTGCGTTAGCGTCATCGCACCGACCGAGGCCGACACCGCGCCGCCATACATCTCCACGACCTCGCCCAGCGGCGCGTCGCCATTCAGCGTGAACGTGCCGAAGAAGCGCTGCTGCTCGGATTCTTCCAGATCATCCGCCGGCACGAACAGCAGATCGAGCACCGTCATGTGTTCGCCAGGCGTGATCACATACACAAGATCGCCGGCGGCAATCTCCAGCTGACCGATGGCCTCTATCGGCTTGCCGCCGCGAAATGCGGCGACGACACGTACTTCCATGGGCAAGGCGAGTTGCAGCACCGTCCTGCCGATCGCCGCGCTCAATTCGTTCACGCGGTAACCCAGCATTTGCAATCCTGCGCGCCCCGGCACTTCGACGAATTCAGAATAGTAAGGCGCGTGCTCCGTCGGCAGCTTCAGGCGCAGCCAGCCGGCCAGCGGTGCGACGGTCCAGCCCTGCAGCACCAACGACGCCAGCACCACGAAGAATGCGACATTGAAGTAGATGGACGATTGCGGCAAGCCGGCCAGTGCCGGAAACAGTGCCAGCACGATCGGCACGGCGCCACGCAGGCCGGTCCACGAGATGAAAGCCTGTTCGCGCAACGGAAACCGGAACGGCAGCAACGACAACGCGACGGCCAGCGGCCGCGCCACGAACATCAGCAGTGCCGCCACTCCCAGCCCGCCGAGCCCCACTTCGATCAGGGCACCCGGCGTCACCAGCAGGCCGAGCATCAGGAACAGGGCGATCTGCGATAGCCAGGCAAGCCCGTCGTGTACCCGCAGGATGTTGCCCACGGCGTGCACGCGGCTGTTACCCAGCACCAGCCCGGCGAGATAGATCGCGAGGAAGCCGCTGCCATCGAGCACGGTGGTGCCGGCATAGATGGCCAGGCCGCCGGCCGTCGCCAGCAGCGGGTACAGTCCGCTCGCCAGCGGCACGCGGTTGATCAAGGACCCCAGCAGCTTGCCGCCGACGATGCCGGCCACGGCACCGAGGCCGAACTGCTGGACAAAATGCAGGAGCAGCTCCCAGCCCGGCATCTTCTGGTCGGCGCCGACGATATGGATCAGCGACAGGGTCAGGAAGACGGCCATCGGATCGTTGCAGCCGGATTCGATTTCGAGCGTGGCGCCGACGCGCTGCTTCAGGCGCATGCCCGCCGCGTGCAGCAGCGAGAACACAGCCGCCGCGTCGGTGGAGCCGATGATGGCGCCGACGAGCAGGCCTTCCATCAATCCCAGGCCGAGGATGCGGGACGCCCCGTAACCGACGATCGCGGTGGTCAGGATCACGCCGACCGTCGCCAGCGACACCGCCGGCCACAGACCGACGCGGAAGGTGTCGTAGCGGGTGCGCATGCCGCCGTCGAACAGGATGACGGCCAGCGCCATGGTGCCGACCAGATAGGCGACCTGGTAGTCGCCGAAACGGATGTGCCCCGGCCCGTCTTCGCCCGCCAGCATGCCGATGCCAAGGAAGACGAACAGCAGCGGCGCCCCGGTGCGCGCCGACAAGGCGCTGGCCAGGATGCTCAGCAGCACCAGTACGGCGCCGATCAGGATGGCGTGATTGGAAAAATCCAAGAGTTCAACTTGTCGTTTCTACTTGCGGGTTTTAGCACGGAGTGTGCCGTTCGCGCAAAATTTCCGTGGTAGCGGCGCCGCGCGCCGCCCTTCCTAGGCTGTGTTTCCTGGCCTCCAGCTCAGCAGCCGCCGTTCCGCAAGCGTCACCGCGTAGTCGAGGACCAGGGCGCAGGCCGTCAGCACCAGCACGCCGGCAAATACCGTGTTGATGTCGAATACACCCTCGGCCTGCAGGATGAGATAGCCGACGCCGCGGGCCGAACCGAGGTATTCGCCGACCACCGCGCCGACAAAGGCCATGCCGACGGAAGCATGCAGGCTGGAAAACACCCAGGCCGTCGCGCTCGGCAGAAAAACGTGGCGCAGCAACTGGCGGCCGTTGGCGCCGAGCATGCGCGCATTGGCGAGAATGGTCGGGCTGACTTCGCGCACGCCGTTATAGACGCTGAAGAAGACGATGAAGAACACCAGCGTGATGCCGAGCATGACCTTGGACTCGATGCCCAGTCCGAACCACACCGCGAAAATCGGCGCGAGGATCACGCGCGGCATCGAATTGAGCGCGGTGATGTAGGGATTGAGCAGCTTCGCCGCGAAGTCGGACAACGCCAGCCACAGGCCAAACACCAGACCGAGTGCCGTGCCGATGACGAAGGCGAGCAGGGTCTCGATCAGCGTGACGCCGAGGTGCGGATAAATCTTGCCGCTGACGAACCAGTCGCGGATGCGCATCATCACGACCAACGGTTCGCCGAAAAAGAACTTGGGCAGGGTCTCCGTGGCGGTGAGCACATGCCAGAGTATGAACAGGCCGACCAGCAGCCCCACCTGACACACAACCAGAGTGCCTCGTTTCATCTTATTTTTGGGTGAACCACGGAGGACTCGGTGGACACGGAGGAATGCGACAACGAGTCCGCTGGTGTCGATTGGGCAGCGATAATCGCATGCGTCGGTTGGTGGGTCCACAGCGCGCCTCGGCAGTACGCGCCCGGTTGGTCAATTAGTGTCTGCTTTTTTTCCGTGTCCACCGTGTCCTCCGTGGTTCTCCGCGATGCATTTCCTGTTCAGTCCAGCGCATGTGCATACGCCTTCTGCACTTCGTCGCGCAGCGCCTGCCAGATCAGCCGATGCAATTCGACGAAGCGCGGGGTCAACCGGATCTCGGCCACGTCGCGCGGGCGCGGCAGGTCGATGGCGAACTCGCCGATCAGGCGGCTGGCCGGACCGGCCGACATCACCACTACACGGTCCGACAGGGAGATGGCCTCTTCCAGATCGTGGGTGACGAATACGACCGACTTGCGGTCCTGCGCCCACAGGTTCAGCAACTCATTTTCCATCAGGCTGCGTGTCTGTACATCGAGCGCGGAGAACGGCTCGTCCATCAGCAATATGCCCGGGTCGAGAATGAGTGTCTGCGCCAGGGCCACGCGCTTGCGCATGCCGCCGGACAGTTCGTGCGGATATTTGTGCGCATGCGCGACCAGGCCCACCCGACGCAGCCAGTCGGTGGCGCGTGCCTGTGCTTCCGGGCCGGCGATGCCGCGGAATTCGAGTCCCACGGTAACGTTGCCCAGCGCCGTGCGCCACGGCATCAGGGCCTCGCTCTGGAACAGGTAACCGGCGCGCGTGTTGATATTTCGCAGCGGCTCCCCGAACACGCTGACGCTACCCGTGCTGGGCGCGAGCAATCCGGCGGCGACATTGAGCAGCGTGGACTTGCCACAGCCGGTGGGTCCGACCACGGACACGAACTCGCCGTCGGCCACATCGAGGCTCACTTGCGCGACCGCGGTGTAAGCGCTGCCTTTGCCGCGCGCGGCAAAGGTGCAGGTAACACCATCGAATTTCAGCGAACTGCGCGGGCTCATCGGTATTTCTGCAACGCCTTTTCCACGAACACGTTGGTGTAGGTCTGGTTGATCCAGACCACCGGCGCGCGGCGCACGGCGCTGTTATGCGCCAGCAGCACCTTGTAGGAATTGTCCACGCCCTTCTTTGGAATCAGCCCGTCCTTTGAATACGTGTTACGCAGTCGCTCGAACGCCGCCGCGTACACCGCGCGGTCGCCCATCAGGTACTCCGGCGGCACTACGTGCAGCATCTCCTCGGTAGAATGTTTCTGCAACCACAGCAGCGCACGCACCATCGCATTGGTCAGGGCCTGGATGGTTTGTGGATTCTGCTCGATGTAGTCCACGCGCGAGTAGAGCGTGCCTGCCGGCATCGGACCGCCGAACACGTCACGCACGCCCTTGTCGGTGATGGTTTCGACGACGATCTTGAGGTCGCCGGAACGCTCGAGCAGCGACATGACCGGTTCGCCGCTCGACAACGCATCGATCTCGCCGTTGCGGATCGCGGCGACCGCCACCGGACCCGTACCCACGCCGATTATCGAGACGTCATCGGGCGTCAACCCCACCGACGCGAGCAAATGATTAACCAGCATGTGCGTACTCGACCCCGGCGCGGATACGCCGATCCTCATGCCTTTCAGGTCCTTTGGCCAGGAATAGCCCGCCGCCTTGTCGGCGCGGATGCCGAGCTCGAGGCCCGGATTCATACCCTGCAGCACGAACGCCTGCACCTTCTGCGCCAGCGTCTGCATCACGATGGTATGCTCGTAAGCACCGGCGACCACGTCCGCGCTGTGTCCGATCAAGGCCTGCAGTGATCGCGAACCGCCGGAAAAATCATGGATCTCGACATCCAGGCCCTCGTCGCTGAAGTAACCGAGCCGTTCAGCGAGCGTCAGCGGCAGGTAGTAGAGCGCCGCCTTGCCGCCCACCGCCAGCACCACCTTGGTTTTCTCCGCCGCGGCGGCGCAACCGCAGCCGACGCTGAGCGCCACGATGAATGCCGCAAGCAGTCCCCGAGTGATCGTCCGGGAGTTGCGTGAGCGCTTCAAGCTTTCACCATTCGCCATTTTCGATTTACCGGTCACGGACCTTCAACGTCTCAGACTGCCCCCGCTTTGTGCAGCAGATCGGCCAGCGCCTGCGCGAAACGCCGGTAACCGGCGGCGTTCGGATGAATCGTGTCGGACTTCAGGCTGCGGTCGAACAGAATGTCGTTCAAGGCCTTTTTCTCCAGCGGCAGCGCGAACTCCCGCGCCACCCGGTCGTAGAATTCCGGTGGACCGCCGAACAATTCCGGCGCCGGCACGCCGATCAGCACCACCGCGATGCCGCGCGCCTTTGCCATCTGCACCATCGCCCGCAAGTTCGCTTCGATGCCCGCGGCATCCATCTTGCGCAGCATGTCGTTGCCGCCCATGCACAACAGCAGCAGCTTCGGCTGCACCTCGTCGATTGTCGCCGGCAGGCGCTCCAGCCCTTCGGCCGTCGTTTCGCCGGGCACCCCTGCCCCGACCACTTTGCGACCGATCAGTTGCGCCAGTATTACGGGATAACTCTCGGACTGCCCGGCGCCAGTGCCATAAGTCAGGCTGTCGCCGAAAGCGAGAACCACATCGCCCGCCGCGAGCGCGCCCAACGGCGGCGGTTTCGCGCCGCAGGCGGCAAGCACAGCGAGCGCACTGAGCAAAAACGCGGCGGCAAGATTTCGAAATAACGGTGCGGTCATGCGTCCGTCAGTCTCCATTGGTGCAAGCGCGAAAAAAAGGACTGAGGACGCAGGACTCAGGACTAAGTGAAGTGCCTGAAGCTTCTTACTCAGTCCTGAGTCCTCAGTCCTTTCACCTCGTTTTTACTCCCCTGCCACCGTCATGCCTTCGACCAGAACCG
This sequence comes from Betaproteobacteria bacterium, assembly GCA_039931685.1. GTDB lineage: Bacteria > Pseudomonadota > Gammaproteobacteria > Burkholderiales > JACQAP01 > JACQAP01. Next base: position 33,098 of record JBDTRK010000016.1, read on the forward strand.
AGCCGCACTGGCGCGAACCGCGCACGATCACGTCCGAGCCGATGGCGACGATGTTCTTGAACATGTCCTTGAGATTGCCCGCTACCGTGATTTCCTGCACCGGATGCGAAATTTCGCCGTTCTCCACCCAGAATCCCGAGGCCCCGCGCGAGTAATCGCCGGTGACCATGTTGACGCCTTGTCCGAGCAGGTCGGTGAGCAGCAGGCCGGTACCCATTTTCCTCAGCAACGCGTCCAGGTCGCCATCGGTGGATGCCATGCTCAGATTGTGGTTGCCGCCGGCATTGCCGGTCGAGCGCAGCCCGAGCTTGCGCGCGGAATAGCTGCCGAGGAAGTAACCCTGCAGCTCGCCGTTGCGCACGATGTCGCGGGTGCGCGTCGCCACGCCTTCGTCGTCGAAGGGACTGCTGGCCAGGCCTTTGCGAACATGCGGGCGGTCATTGATCTGCACGTTCGGCGAAAACACCGTTTTGCCGAGGCTGTCGAGCAGGAAGGAGGATTTGCGGTACAGGCTGCCGCCGCTGACCGCGGCGACGAAATGGCCGAGCAGGCCGGACGCCACCGGCGCCTCGAACAGCACCGGCACGCGTGCGGTGGCCACCTTGCGTGCGCCGACGCGTCGCGCCGCGCGCTGCGCCGCGCGCGTGCCGACTTCGGTGGCCACATCGAGGTCCGCCGCCGAACGGGCCGTCGTATACCAGTCGTCGCGCTGCATGGTGTCATCCTTGCCGGCGATCATGGAGCAGACGATGCTGTGGCGCGAACTCGGATAGCCAGCGAGAAAGCCGTTGGAATTGCCGTAGGCGAAATGCGATTGCTGCACGGAAACCGAGGCGCCTTCGGAATTGGAAATGCGCGGATCCGCGGCGAAGGCGGCGTCCTCGCAGGTGCGCGCCAGTTCGATGGCCTGCTCCACGTCGATCGGCCACGGGTGATACAGGTCGAGTTCGGGAAAATCCGTGGCCAGCAGATCGGCATCCGCCAGCCCGGCAAACTCGTCCGAGGCGGTCAGGCGCGCGATCGACAAGGCTGCATCGACGGTATCGCGCAACGCCTGCGCGGAAAAGTCCGATGTGCTGGCGTGGCCGCGCCGCTTGCCGATATAGACGCTGACGCCAACGCCTTTGTCGCGGTTGTATTCGATGGTTTCGATTTCGCCGCGACGCACCGTGACGCTCTGACCAAAGCCTTCGCTGGCTTCGGTTTCGGCGGCGCTGGCGCCGCGCTCGCGGGCGTAGTCGAGCACGTCACGGGCGATTTGCCTGAGGGTATCGGCTGATTGGGTGAATTCGCTGCTGGCCAAGATGTTTCCGGAGCTGGAAAGTTAAGCGGCGCGCGACCGGAAAATTCGGGCCGCACGCCGCGCAAGGAAATGTTTCGCTATGATACCAGCTTGCCGATTCGGCACGCCGCCAGGTTTCCCGCACAATACTCACCGTGGAAGAAGAAGAAGAAGACATTCAGCCCAGCCGGACCAAGCGCAAGCTCGACGACCGGGCGCTGCAGGATCTGGGCGAGGCACTGGTCGCCGTAAGCGAAGGTCAGCTCGCGCAGCTCGATCTGCCCGAGCGCCTGCACGACGCGATCCAGCAGGCGCGCGGCATTTCCAGGTTCGGCGCGCTGCGGCGGCAGATGCAATATATTGGCCGCCTGATGCGCGAGGAAGGCGACGCCGAGGCGATCCGCCTTCGGCTCGACGCCTGGAACGGCGTATCGGCCGAGGACACCGCCCGCCTGCATCTGATCGAGCGCTGGCGCCTGCGGCTGCTCGAGGACGAAAAAGCCATGGAAACGCTGATCGCCCAATACCCGCGCGCCGACGTGCAGCGCCTGCGCACGCTGGTACGCAACGCCAAAAGCGAATCCGAAGCCGAAAAGCCGCCGAAGAGCTTTCGCGAACTGTTCCAGGCGCTTCGCGAGACCCTGACTTCTCAACACGATTGAACCACGGAGGACACCGAGGACACGGAGAAGACAGAACGACGGAAACACACGAAAAATGTGGGACCACGATGAGGAATAGGTGCTGCCGAGTCACTTGTATCCGCGCTGCCTGTCTATTCCAGATTCTGGTTCCCTTCGTGTCCTCCGTGTCCTCCGTGGTTCAACGGATTTATGGTCGAAAACGAACAAGTGGTTATCGGCCTGGTCTCGATCAGCGACCGGGCATCGAAAGGCGTCTACAAGGACGAGGGCCTGCCGGCGCTGGACGAATGGCTGGGCAGGGCAATACGCAATCCGCGCCACGTGATCGAACGCCTGATTCCCGACGAGGAAGCGGTGATTGCACGCACGCTCAAGGCCTTGTGCGACACGGAGGGCTGCCATCTGGTGCTCACCACCGGTGGCACCGGGCCGGCGCCGCGCGATGTCACGCCCGAGGCCACGCTGGCGGTGGCCGACCGCGAAATGCCCGGCTTCGGCGAGCAAATGCGCCAGATCAGCCTGCATTTCGTGCCGACCGCGATCCTGTCGCGCCAGGTCGGCGTCATCCGCGGCAAGTCGCTGATCGTCAACCTGCCCGGCCAGCCGAAATCGATACGCGAGACGCTGGAAGGGCTCAAGGATGCCGACGGCAAACAGATCGTGCACGGGATCTTTGCCGCGATTCCTTATTGCATCGACCTGATCGGCGGGCCTTACATTGAAACCGACGACGCCGTGTGCAAGGCCTTCCGCCCCAAATCCGCCATCCGGCCTAAAGCCTAGAATTTCAACCCAACACGGATACCCTAGGAGCGAAGCTCGTCGGAGTACCCTTTTAGGCACGGAGGACACAGATACCCTACGTGCGTAGCACGTCGGAGTACACTTTTAGGACACGGAGAACGGCAATAACAATAGCGTCAGCGCAGCAAGGTCGAGCGACGGCTATGTGCGATCTCCAGAAACATTTGCAACTGTTCAATTGCCCCCCCAAAAAACAATCGTATGTTTTTCCTCCGTGTACTCTTTTTAATCTCTCCGTGATCTCCGTGTCTCACGATATTGACCTTTTATGAGCGAACAACTGCAGACAATAGAAATCGAGACGCGGCCGAAGCCGAGCCACAGCGTGATCTGGCTGCACGGCCTGGGCGCGGACGGCAACGACTTCGTGCCGATCGTGCAGGAACTGGCGCTGCCGCCGCTGGGCATCCGCTTCGTGTTTCCGCATGCGCCGATGCATCCGGTGACTATCAATGGCGGCTTCGTCATGCGCGCCTGGTACGACATCGCCTATCAGGACGTGGCATTGAAGGAAGACGAGCACGGACTGCGGCAATCGCAGAAGTCCATCGAGGAATTGATCGCGAAGGAACAGGCGCGCGGCGTGCCCTCCAACCGCGTCGTTCTCGCCGGCTTCTCGCAAGGCGGCGTGATCGCGCTGCAGACCGGGCTGCGCCAGGCCAAGCGGCTGGCCGGCGTGATGTCGCTGTCGGCCTATCTGCCGCTGGCCTCGACGCTCGCGAAGGAACGCAACGCCGCCAACAACGACGTGCCGGTATTCATGGGCCACGGCATCGCCGACAACGTCGTGCCGCTGCCGCTGGGCATCGCATCGCGCGACCAGTTGCTCAAGCTCGGCTACGACCTGGACTGGCACCAGTACCCGATGGCACATTCGGTGTGTCCGCAGGAACTCGCCGACATCGGCGCCTGGCTCGGCCGCGTGCTGGCCTAGCGCGAATCAGGTATCGGCGCGCTGCAGGATGCGATAGCGCGCCATTTCGAATTCGGTGCCGTGCTCGAGCAGCAGCCGCGGCTCCAGGATGTAGCCGGTGCTGTACACCTCCATCTCCAGGCTCGAGTCTGGCAGGAAACAACCCACCGGCAGCAGCAGGCTCACTTCGCCGAGACTGGCGTCGCCACCCGAATGTGCCGGCAGCAGCAATGCCTTCCAGGTCTGCCCGGCATCCGACCTGCGGCGCAGGGTCACCGGGCGGGCGCCGCGCGCCAGCAATTCGATGCCGATATTGCGCTGCCCGTCCTGTTGCGCGGCAAGCCGGCGCACGATGCCCACGGCCCAGATGCGCGAATCCGCCGGCTTCAAGGCGATGATCTTGCCGACATGCAGCCAGTCGCCTCGCCCCGCCGGCAGCATCGCACCGTAACCATCCTCGCTTTCGTTGTCGACGTTCCAGTTCTCGGCCACGGGCAACTTCTGGCCGGATATGTCGTCGGTGGAGAACTGCTGCAGGATCGCGTCGAAGCCGTGCACCACGCCGATCTGCGTAAGCGATCGGCGCCGCTCGGTGCGCCGTTCCGGCCGCCGCGCCCACCAGTGCCGGCCCAGGTGCTCCAGCGCATGGATCACCGCCCCCATGTCGCCGAGACCCTCCAGGTTCATTTCGCTGGGCAGGATCTCGCCGACGGCGACCTGGGCGACGAGTTCGTCGATCTGGTCCATGATGCGACCCGCGCCGAAGAATCTCGCCCCGGGGCGCACCACGGATACCGGCGTGAAGCGTTCCGGCGCAGTCCAGCGGTCGATGTCGATGAAGAAGTTGCTGGACTTGCCGGGATGGCGCTGGAATTCGAAACGGTCCGCCAGGTATTCGATAACGCGAAAAGCGATCTCCACCTCCAGCGCCGGCAGGCTGTCGGCGGCGGACACGGACAATATCAGCGGCTTGACGAATTCGCGCGGCAGGGTCGACCTGTCATCGTAGACGACGACACGCGCGCGCTCCATGCCCTTGTCCTCGACGAAGGCCCACAACTGCGACAGGGTCTGCCAGATGTCCTTCTCCACCGGCAGGTAACGCATCAGTTGCCACTTCAACCGCATCGATGTCGCGCGCAGCGCGCGCGCCACGATCATCGGGACAGTGTCGGCGGCTTCGGCCCAGCCCTGGCTGAAGGTCTGGAATTGCCTGACGAGATGGATGTAGGCGGCTTCGCGCTGTGCGCAATACAGCGCGATCGGCCCGGAGACGAGCGCCTGGTCGGCCTGCTCCGTGCCGGCATCGCCGGCGAAATAGCGGGCTTCCATTCCGTCGAGCAGCCCGCGCGCTCCGCGGTCGGCCTGATCGACCATCTCGATCTGCAATGCCAGCCTGAGCTCGGGCTGCGAATGCACTGCGTCGAGGCGGCCACCGAAATCGGCCAGCATCAGGATATCGTCGGAAGCGGACATGTGCGTAAAGTGGCGGGCCGGGTGAGGAATCGCGACGTTATTATGGCCGAGTCCGCGCCTCGTGACTGCCCCCGCGGCCTACGCGGCCGCCTGCATCACGCGAAAGCACGCCATGTCGAAATCGTGGCCGCGCTCCATGAGCTGGCGCGGCACCAGCAGGTAGATGCGTTCGTAGGCGCGCATTTCCATGCTTTTCTGCAGGGAAAACGCACCCGGACTGAGCAGCAGATTCATCTCCGGCGCGCCGCCGGCCGCCTTCGTGCCGGACGGCAGCAACAAGGCATTTTCCGGTTCCGCGTCCATGCCGGCTGCCGCGAGTTTCACCACCGTCGCACCGCGGGTCAGCACCTGGATGCCGACGTAGCGCTGCTTGTGATCGAAGGCGGAAAGCCGGCGCACGATGCCCACGCCCCATGATGCGCGGTCGTCGAGTTTGACGCCGAGCAGCGTGCCCACGCGCAGCCAGTCGCTCTTGGCCTGCGGCATCAGCGCGCCGTAACCGCCTTCGCTTTCGTTCTCCACCGTCCACACTTCCACGGTGCTGTCGAACGACAAGTCCTGCGTTTCCCCGGAAACCGTGGAAACGATTTCGTCGAAATCGTGGACCACGGTCATGCGCGATACGGTGTTGCGCCGCTCGTCGCTGCGTGCCGGCGGATTCGGCGCCCAGTAACGCGCAAGATGGCGCAAGGCTTCCAGCACCACTTCCGTATCGAAATTCGCGCCCAGGTTGATGTGCGACGGCACCACGCCGTCGGTCCGCACCGCGGCGATCAGCTTCTCGAGTTCCAGCGAGGCGCTGCCCGGCCCGAAGAAGCGCAAACCCGGGGTCATCTGCAGGCGCGACATCACGCGCGCCGGCAGCATGGTTTCATTCAGGTCGAAATAGTAGTGGCAGCCCTTGCCGGGCTGGCGGTTCATTACGAAGAACTCGGAGAACTGCGCGACGACGCGCTCGGCGACTTCCAGCTTGGCCGGCAGCAGGCTGTCGGTCGAAGAAATGTTCAGCATCACGCATTTGAGGAATTCGCGCTGGACCGTGGAACCGCCGAATTTGCCGGGATAAACGACGACCGGAGTAGTGGCGAACTCCCTGTCCTCGGCATAGGCGTAGAGCTTGCCGATCTGTGCCCAGATGCGTTGATCGATCGGTCCGTAACGCAGCAACTGCCATTTGAGCTGCAAGGTCAGGGCGCGCAGCGCGCGTGCCACAAGCGTGGGCATCTGCGGCTTCAATGCGTTCCATCCGCTGCTGCCAGCCTGGTAACGCGCCAGACACAGCTGGTAGGAATCGGCGAGTTGCTTCCAGAAGGCGAACACGGAATTCCAGATGCGGATTTCCTGGAATTTCTGCAGGCGTGCGCTGCCGTTCAGGTAGTCCTGGGAAAGCTTGCGCTGGTGGTTCTTGGCTGCCTGGTCGATGAGATCGATGATCTCGAAGACGCGCGGCAGCTTGAGATCTTCCGCGCTGCTGAGCGTATCCAGCCAGTAGCCAAGCTCCTCGAGCGACTTGTAGGGATCGAGCGCCGGCAAGTCGGCAATGAACTCGCGCGCGGCCTTGTCCTGGGCGAACGGATGTTCCGACTTCCCTGCTTTGATCCAGTTCAGCATGCCGCCCTCTCCCGGGAATTGCGATCTCGATGGGGCGCGATTATAACGCTTTGTTTATCCGGGCTTAGTCATTTCTCGCCCACAGATTTACGCGGCACCAGCGCGCTTCGCGGCGTGCGCTGCGCGATGCCCGCGCTGCACGTCGATGCCAGCCAGCAACGCCAGCCCGATGACGAAATAGCTGCCGGTAATCAGGATGGCAAGGCGATGGTCGCCGCCGGTCAGCCAGCTCACCAGTCCATAGGTGATCGGTCCGAGGATAGACGAGAGTTTAACCGCCAGCCCCCACAGGCCGAAGAATTCCGCGAGCCGGTCGGGCGGACTCATGTAACCCACCAACGCCCGTCCCGCCGACTGGCTGGCGCCCAGGCAGATGCCGGCAAGATTCGCCGCCGCCCAGAACATCGCCGGACCTTCCGCGATCCAGGCCATCAATACCATCACGCACCAGCCCACCAGCGTGATGGCGAGCGTGCGCACATGGCCAAGCCGGTCCTGCAGCTGTCCGAAGGCGAAGGCGCCGATGCTGGCGGTGACGTTGACCACCAGGATGAGCATGATGGTCTGCTGCGTGCTGAAGTGCATCGCCTGCTCCGCGTAAATGGCAGCGAGCGAGATCACCGCCTGCACCCCGCCCTGGTAGAACAGAATGCAGACCAGGAATTGCATCAGGTCGCGATGGCGTCCGGCGTCGCGCACGGTTTCCCAGGTGCGGGCGAAAGCCCCGGCATAGGCACCGCCGGGTAGCCGCTGCGGCCGCGCGCGCTCCTTCAGAAAAAGAAAGGTCGGCAGCGCGGACACCGCGAACAGCACGGCCGTGATCAGCATGGTCACTGGCACGAATTGCGCGCCGGTTTGTCCCTGCGCCTGCGCCCAGGTCACGTAAGCCAGCGACGCGCCCAGGCTGACCAGTCCGCCGATGTAACCCAGTGCCCAACCCCAGCCCGACACCCTGCCCAGTGCGCTGCCCCGGGCCAGCTCCGGCAGGAAGGCCGCGATCAGATTCTCGCCGCTGCCGAAGA